>CANRHZ010000015.1 GCA_947630535.1 Candidatus Gastranaerophilales bacterium
CTAAAATTTTAAAAGCATAAAAAATCCCGCAAATAAAATTGCGGGATGTATATAAAACTATTTTTTCACGCAACGAACGGAGCCTGACTTTGAGCGGGCGAGCCTGCTTCGGAGCCCTGAATTGCGCATAATCTGCCCCCATACAAGACCGTCTTTACCTGATGAGATAACCGAACCTGACAAGTAGTCACCGACGCTCATACCGATTACATTGTAGTTGATAGCTATTGAAGCAAGTTCATCTCTATCGGGGAGCCTTGCACAAAGAGAACCGGCATCATTCCCATCCTCGCTATAAGATGGAACAGTTGATGTTGAAGCATTACTCGGGAATGGATTAGGTGCTACAACAACACTGTTTGTACGATAGAATACGGTCATAACTCCTACATCTTTTCCGATTTCATTTGGTCCTTTAAGACCATTCAGGTCATATATCATATTTGCACAGAATACTTGACCCATGTAATGATCTTCGTTTGGATGGTCTGATTCGCATAAGGGATTATAGTATAGTGCAATTGATTCACCGTTAACCGTTTCAAAGGCAGCAACGTCCGTATCCATGGCTTTATTATTTGTGTTGGTTAATACAACGCCTAATTCACTAACTTTTGTCGGAAAATCAAAATTATTGCCATTCAAAGTAATTATCTCAGATGGTATACCGCAAGCTTTTAAATTATTTTTATTGCACACGTTTTGAATTCTATAGACTTTAGATAAACCGTCAATTATAAAAGCTTCTGCTGCCGAGGCTTTTATATTTGCATCATTTTTATCAGGAATTAAACCGTTTGTTGTTCCATACCCTGCAACACTATCCATCTCTCCTATTGCTTGGCTCATTCTTGCATAAAGTGCCTTACGTTGAGCGTTCCAAGCTTTATCGTTAACGTTCACAAGTAATGATGGTAATGTTATAGCTGCAACAATACCAATAATTGTTAGTGTTATCAATACTTCGGCTAAGGTAAATCCAATCAATCCCTTGGGGGGGGGGGGTAACAACTTTTCAAAATAGACATAAATTAAACTCCCATCTATATCTTAGTACATTTTTATTTTATCAAATTAAATTTAACTTTTCAACTTTATTTTTTCATATTTTTTTTAAAAAAAACTTATTAATCAAAAAATAAACCCTTAAAATAGCTTTAAGACAAGCTTTTATATTTAATTTAAAAAGCCTCTTAAAACATTTGATATGATAAATAATATAAAATAAAATCTCAAAAATTAAGATAAAAAACGGAGAATTTAATGGAAGAAGATATAAAATACAAGATAAAAAGCTATAATGATTGCACATACAAAGAAAAAGAACTGTATAAAAAGATATTTAATATATCTGATCCTGCAAACTCTTTTATTGTCCGCATACCAAACCTTAAAATACCAACGGGTAAAAACATTTTAGAGTATTTTGAAGATTTGATTTTAAAACTTAGCATTGAATAAAAAATTAAATATTAAAACTTATGTTGCTATCAAGCATTTTATCTAAAACAAAAATAGCATCTTCAACAAGCCCGATATCGGCAGATTTAAATACGGGAGCGTTTTTATCAGTATTTATTGCAATAATTTTTTTTGAATTTTCCATCCCTACAATATGATGAATTGCGCCCGATATTCCAAACCCTACATATAAAAGGGGTGAAGTTGAACTTCCCGTTTGACCTATTTGATACTTTCTTTCAATGAGTCCCCTATCTACCGCTTTTCTTGTTGCGCCAACAATTGCACCCGTTTTTTTTGCAAGGAGTTTTAACTTTTCAAAGTTTTCTTTATTTTTTAGCCCCATCCCGCCTGCAAGAACCACCTTTGCATTTTGATAATTTATAAAATCTTCCTTTAGACCCTCATGATAATCAATTATTTCAAGAGAATTCAGCCTGCAATCCCCCAGATTAAATTCCAAAAATTCAATTTCAAGGTTATTATCAAAGTTAAACTCTTTTTTCTTAAAAGAATTTTTCCTTACCGTTGCCATTTCGGGCCTTTTTTTGTACATGATAGATGCCATAAGTTTTCCCCCGAAAGTCGGCCTTGTTGATATTAACTTACTATCTTCAATTTCAAGCTTTGTGCAATCCGCAGTTAAGCCCGTATTAAGGCATGATGCCACAACGGGAGCGATTTCCCTTCCGTTAGAAGTTGAAGTTAATATAAAAATATCGACGTCAATTTTTTTAATTAAATCAACAATCAAAAAAGGTTCAACCCTTTTATCAAAATAAACTCTGTTTGTATTAATTAAATAGAGCTTATCAAGCCCGTATTTTCTTAAATTTTTCTTTTTATCTTCATCCAAAAAGAAACCATCCGGTTGTAATAAAACCCCTAAAACCCTGTTTCCGTTTGAAATTTCTTTTGCATAGGAAATTAAATCGTAAGAATAGTCGGGAATTTCGTTTTTATTTAACTCTACATATACTAAAATTTCCATATTTATACTTTCATTTCCTCTATTAAATCGTAAATTGAATTTACAAATTTGCAGTTTCTTTCATGCAAAGGTCGATAAGCTTTCTTAACATATGTTGGAGATGCCCTAAGTCCGCTTTCTTCTTGATTTAATAAAATATCGTTTGCGTTTATTGTCGTAATTTTTTTGTTTGCGCCCATAATATAATCTTTAATTTTAGGCTTGTATATTTCCCCCTCAAAATTTGCCATGGAAATTAAAAGGGGATATTTGGCTTTTATTTTATAAACCCCGTCATCTTTAATTGATGTTAATGAAATACGGTTTTCATTAACATCATCAATTTTATGCACATAGCCGACGTTTGCAATGTTTAATAAGTTTGCAAGACAATAAGGAGTCTGCGCCGTATCTCCGTCAGATGCGAATTGCCCCGTTATTATTAAGTCAAAATCGCCCAAAACATTTTTTATTGCATAGGATAATGTTTTTGCGGTAATTAAAGTATCGGAGCCGACAAAAAATCTATCCGTTAATAAATACCCTTCATCTCCCGTCATATTAAGGGCATATCTTAGGGATTCAATTGAATTTTGAGGGCCCATTGTAAGAATTGTTACTTTGGATTGGGGCAGTTTTTCTTTTACGGTTTTTGAAGCCATAATCCCGTATAAATCATAAGGATTAATTACCGATATAACCCCATCTCTTATGATATTATTATCTTTGCTCCATCTGACATCATTTGTATCAGGAATTTGTTTTATGCATAATAAAATTTTCATATTTCAAGTGTATACCATTGTTTACAGTTAGTAAAGAAATGTAAAAACATGTCAATTAATTGCCCTATTTTGACTTTATTACTTTATAGAGGGCAAAATTGCGGGCATACCCATGATTAACAACAATTACACAAATTACAATAACCAAAAGAATAATCTCTCATACGGGGCTATTAAAGATGTTGTGCCCAAAAATGTTAACGAGAAGCTCCCTCAAAATATTCAAAATTTAGAAGCTAAAGACATTGCAAACAATAACGGCGCTGTTTCCACAATGTCTAATATGAATAAATCAACCGGTCTTGCAACTTTAGGCATATATTTGCCCTTTGTTGCCTTAAGAACCATTAATGACAGGCAAAAAGGCTTTTTTAGTTTCGGGGGCGAATATGATAAAAGCTTCTTAGGGCGCTTAGCTAACTTTGGAAACTCAATAAATAAAGGAATACGCAAGTTAATCCCTGATAACATTGAAACATCTGTTTCTAAAGGCATTCAAAGCACCAAAGATTTTATATTAAAACATTCTGCAATAGCCCGTTCATTTACAACTCCTCTCAAACTTGAAAGCAAAATGGCAATGTCTGAAGCAAACGGTCTTTTCGGACGTGTTATGTATGACAACGCTTTTCTTTTCGAAAAAGGCTTTGAAGGAGATATCAGACAACTTTTCAAGGGAGATGCCAAAGGTCAATTCTGGCAGTTTCTTCTGAACAAAAATAAAGATATTGACTCTTTGCCTGTTGATGAAGCAAAAGAAGTTATAACCGGCGCATTTCGTGAAATAGCCGAAATGCCCGTTAAAAACAAAGAAACAATGGGCTATGTTGAGGACATTATAAGCAAACTTTCTCAATCAAACGAAGCGGCAGTAATCGGAAAATGGGGAAATTTCCCGATATCTAAAATCCCCGTTATAGGAAAATTCTTTGAACTAAGAGTACCCGCAAGCGAAATTGCAAATAAATTAAGGGTAGCATCCAATACAGGCGGCAAAACCGCAGCTGCAATTGCAGCGGGCGGAGCCTCCGCTCTGGGTAATTTTATGCCCAATGCCTTTGCAAAAATATATGAAGGCTTCACTTCAAATTACGTAGGCGGTAAAATCGCACCTGTATTACAGGCATATTTCCTTGCGTCAGCTGCAATGAGAGCCAAAGATGCTCCGGAAGGGCAAAGACTTTCCACGTTTATGGACGAAGAAGTCGGCGGTGTTGCAACTTTATTTACAATGCCCCTTGCTACTTCTCTTTTAACAAAAATGGGCGGTCTTAAATATTTAGGTATGGGAAAAGATGTTGCTTCGCAAGCTAAAAATGTCGAAAAATACAGAGAAATGATAAAAACCCTGAACGAAAAAGTTGATGCAAAAACAATTACAAGGGGTGAATATCTTAATGAAGTTAAGAAAATAAAAGACTTATTAAACGGAAAAATAGACGGCTCTAAAGGTTTAAGGTTCTGGCAAAAACCCTTGAAAGCAATAGGAAAAATTTTAGGTTCAAACTATAAAAAAGAAACAATTAAACCATTTATAGACGATATGGTTCCAAGCGACTTAAGCTCTCTTAAACAGATGGGATTAAATGTATCCAACAAAGTTCAAAATGCGCTATACGGTTTTAAAACGGGTAAATTTATGGGAATGACCCCGGGCGGTGTTTTAAGGTTTGTCCTTGTTATGTTTGTATTATCTCCCATTGTTACAAAACCAATAAGATGGGCGATAAATAAAATATTCGGAAAACCTTATAATCCGGATGAAGAAAAGAAACAAAAAGAACAGGAAGCCATACAAAACAATCCTTTTGCAAATATGCAAGACAGTGAACTTTTGGAACTTTTGAGCAAAAATCAAGACATTCTTAATCAAATACAAAATAACCCCGAACTTTTAAAAGAGTTTCAATCAAATCCAAACAAACTGTATGAAATTTTAAAAGAAGGTGCAAAGAAAAAAGAAGAGGCAAATAAAAATGTGCCCCCAAGCCCAATTTTGCAACAATATATTAATTCTAATACCCCTAATTCGACATTTACCCCTCCGATTGCCCCAATTGCGGACAATCAGGTATTAAACAACAACAATTCAACTTTTCCTGTGAAAATGCCCGCACCAAATGTTCAAAATGACGCTTCACAAAATAACGCTCAAGAAACCACGGAACCAACGGAACCCGAAAGAACTTATATTCCTTCATCAAAGCCTGCTGATTTTTCGGCCCAACAAAAGGCTCAGGATGAAAAATTCAATGCTATTTTACAAGATATGGACAACACGGAAAAAGAATTCAGCAAATATTTAAGTATTTAAATTCCCATATTTAATTCAAGATTGAATATGTCCACAACGGGTGGTTTTCTCAAATTAGAGATTGCAATTTCCGATTCTTTTTTGATATTTTCATCAGGTGTTAATTCATTAATAATTTTAAGTAAATCTATTGTTCCGTTTATTACTCTTAAGAAATCTCCTTCATGGACGATTAAATCGTTTTCTCTTAATTCGTTCATAATCTCTGTCCAGCCTTCAAGAGTTTTTGTTCTTGAATTGTTAGAAAGTTCCGCAAATCTTAATATATAAGGAACAAGGTTAGTCGAAAGCTTTGTTTCTTCTTCCCTTATTCCGAGGGCATATTCTCTTTTGTCTATGTCATCCACAAGGTCACAGATTTTTTCAAACGGTTTTGATAAATAACTGTATTCACCCGTAAGGAATTTTTCGGGGTTTTCATCTTTAACATCCGAAAACATAGCGCAAAGAGCGGTTAATTCAACACTTGTAAAGTCTTTTAAATATTCAGGTTCCGCTATAAGTTCGGTCATTATAATTTCGTTTATCCCGTAAACGCTTTTTGCAATTTCGCCTTTATAAGTTCTTTTGTATGTACCGTCTTTTTTCTTTTCTATATATCCCATCCGTTCAAGGTTTTCAAGCCTGCTATTTGTTAATTCTTCAAGTCTGTCAATATTTTTTGAACTCTGTTGTGATGCAAAAGAACTTAAAATTGCCCCTTCTTTATCATTTAACATTCTATCAGACAGTACGGATGCGTAACTTGGCTTGTATTGGCTTTTAATGGAGGTATCTTTTGAACTTGAAAGCTCGATATATTTTAAATATTCTTCATAGTTATATGGCAAAACAACTACGTTTCCGATTTTATCTTTTCCCCTTCTTCCGGCACGTCCTGCGCCCTGTTTAAATATGGAAGTTGAAATATCAACTATTTCATCCCCGTCAAACTTATTAAGAGCGGTAAACACGGAAGATTTAAACGGCATATTAATTCCCGCAAGCAGGGTTTCCGTTGCAAAACAAACCTTTACAAGTCCTTTTCTTGCAAGGGATTCAACCAAACTTTTATATGCGGGGAGTTTTCCCGCATGGTGAACCGCATACCCTTTCATAAGGGCTTCAAGGGTTTGTTCATTAAAATCCGAGCCTAAAAACACGCCTTTATCAATTGCGGTTTGGACTTCATCATAAACCATTTTGGATTGAACAGGGTTTAAAAGGCTGGGGGAATCGGCCGAAATTTTTTCAAGAGATTTATCGCAGCCTTTTTTAGAGAATTTGTAAACAAGAACGGGGGTCATGTTCTTATCGTTGAGTATTTTTACAACCCGTCCCAAATTTATATGGTCATCAAAGTCGTATTCTGCCGGCATGTCTTTTAGATATACGGTTGAACCGTTGTTGGATAAAATCAGGGAAATTGCATCTGCCGTTTCTTCGTCAATGCCATATTCGTTTTGAAGATGTTTTGATAAAACTTTGGAAGTGACCATATTTCTGTCAGCCATTTTGGAAAGATAATTTATTGTGTCGTCTTTTGTTTTTGAACCTATTATGTTTCCCAATTCATTTAGAGCATCATACTGTCTGTCTGAAAGATTGATTTCTTGTTTAAGTTTCATAACATCAATTTTGTGTATTTTGGTGTTTATAAGTTTTAATTCGTGGTTTTGGTCTTTCAAAAGGCAAAATTCTCTAAGGGGGACATGTCTTTCTTGTTCCGGAACAGAAACAAGATATGTGTCATTTTGGCCGTTTATGTCGTTAATCCATTCTTGTATGCTGCTTGCATTTGAAGCGGTAGCAGAAAGCATAAGCTGCTTCATATGTTTTGGGGTATACATAACCGCTTCTTCCCATACAGTACCTCTGTCTTTGTCATTTAAATAATGAAATTCGTCAAAGATAACTCCGTCATAGTCTTTATATTTTTTATCAACGGTTTTTTCATCCGTAGACAGTAAAGAATTTTTATAAACTTCTGTTGTCATTACAACCAAAGGGGCATCAGGGTTTATGCATCTGTCCCCCGTTACAAGACCTACATTGTCTGTGTTTTGAAGGTTTCCTTTTGCATCGTACGTGCCGAAAAGTTTTGCAAATTCAGAATATTTTTCATTGCTCAGTGCTTTTAGGGGGGATAAATAAATTATTTTTTTGTTCTTATCAAGAGTGTTTTTAATTACATGCTCTGCTATTAAGGTTTTACCCGTGCCCGTTGGTGCAGAAACTATGGTTGATTTGCCCGAATTATAAGCATCAATTGCGTCTTTTTGATATTTATCCAAATTCAATAGTCCGTCAGACAATTCAAACGGTTTTGGTTTTTGTTTTTCGGATTTTGGAATTTCAATTTGTAAAAGCTTATCCATATTAAAGTAACCTTCTGAATACGGATGTTGGCCTTTTATATCTTTAGGAAGCAAATAATTGTTGTTATAATTACCGCAATAATCCAAATTTGAGGCAAATGTATTTTTGTGTTCCGTTAAATATTTTGCCTTATGCTTTTTGTTTTTGTGCCCGAAGGCTACATTATTCTGTAATTTGTACGGTGTTATTTCTAATATCCGCATTAAAATATCCCAACCAACCAACTAACGCTTTCTTATAAACGGCAAAAATGCAAAAACCGAGAGCATAATTGACAAAAATGTGCAATCAGCACTGAGTTTTCCTGCTGTTAATTTTTTACCGCCTCCGGATTTTAAATTTTTCGGGTCAATAGCCTGATAAGAATGAATGGTGTTATATAGAGAGCCATTAGGTAATTTATCCGGCGGCATAACGACTCTATTGCTCAACTGTCCTACAGAACCCGATTTAGAGCTCTTTTTGCCGAAATAAATTGAGGACAAAGAGTTTTTTAACACGCAATTCATTTTATCTGACCTTTATTTTGCATGTTTAAACCCCAAAAATTTATTTAATTGCTATTTTTATTAAAATATGTAAATCCATGTTAAGAAAATAAACTTAACATCCGCAAGTAAGCCCCGCACATAAATTTATATTTTGCCCCGTTATTCCTTTTGCTTTATCTGAAATTAAGTACAAAACCAAATTTGATATTTCATTTGGCTCGATAAACCTTTTTTGAGGAATTATATCAAGGGTTTCTATTTTTTCTTCATTACTTAGAGCAGTGTTTGTTAAATTCGTTTCAACCCATCCCGGAGAAATTGAATTAACGGTAATATTGTATGGTGCAAGTTCCAGTGCCAAAGATTTGCTAAACCCGTAAAATGCCGACTTTGAGGCAGAATATAAGCTTGCGTATGCTTCTCCCAGTACACCTGAAATTGAGGATATATTAACAATTCTTCCGAATTTATTTTTTTTCATATCACAAACCATAAGCGAAGTTAAATAGTAATGGGATAAAAAATTTAAATTAAAAAGTTCCGCCGTCTTTTTTAAATCGGCCTTTTCTATAGGTTCATAAAGGTACTGTCCCGCATTATTTATCAAAATGTCAATTTCGCCAAAATTTTTCTTTATATAATTGTAAAGAATTTTGACGTTATTAAGGTCTGATAAGTCCGTTTGAAAATAATTTTTATCTTGCATATTGCTTCTTGCGGTTCTATAGACCTCATATCCTTGATGGATAAGGGTTTTTGATATATCTTCTCCTATGCCCTTGGATGCCCCCGTTATTAAAACTTTTTTATATTGTTTGCCCATTTTTCGTTAACCTGCCTGATTTTAGGCGCATTATACATCTGATTATCCCCATTATAACAGTATATTTGCAAAAATAGTATAATTTTTGTATTTTTTTAAGAAAAAACTTGCCAATAAAACGAAAATTCAATATAATCAGACACATATAGAAAGGGGTTCACCATGAACAAAGAAGAATTAGTACAAGAAGTTGCTAAAAAAGCAAAAGTTACACAAAAAGATGCCGCAGAAGTTTTAAACGGCTTCATTGAAACAGTTCAAAAATCAGTTTCTAAAGGACAAAAAGTTACATTAGTTGGCTTTGGTACTTTTGAATCACGCAAAAGAGCTGCAAGAACAGGCCGCAATCCTCAAACAGGAAAAGAAATTAAAATTGCTGCTAAAACAGTTCCTGCATTTTCAGCAGGTAAAAAATTCAAAGAACTTGTTAACAAAAAATAGTCATTTGAATTATAAGTTTAAGAAGGGGTCAAAATGCCCCTTCTTTTTAATTTCAAAATAAAGCAACATAATAACACCTTTTTTATAAACTAACTGTTATAAAAGGTCGTTTTTATCCAAATATTCAATCATCCAAAGTTCAAATAACTGAGTTGATTTAACTTTGTTAATCTCGCATGCTTTTCTGAATTTTTCTACCAGTTCATCGTTAAGGGTGAGGCTTAATTGTTTGGTTTTGTTTCTTGTTAAGTTGATAATTTTTTCGTTTTTACTCATAGTTTGTAATTCTCAACATCTATCTTGCATTAATTGCTTTTAAGTTTCTAGTGTGCTAATTTACCTAGGTATTTTAATAGCATTTCTATTAACTTATATTAATAAATCATTTACTTATTAAAAATTGCATGGTAAAATCATCCCTAGAATTATCAGGGTTTCTCATACACAAAAGAAACCCTTCTTTACAAAAATGGTGAAAGCCACAGAAATTCATTAACTAAACTCTATGCTTAGCTTAATTTCCCCATAAAATACCGACTTAATAAGTCGGCTTTTATTTTATCGGGGAATTATTGTGCTTTTATTTCTTTTTCACCTTTTGTATGGTTTTCTTCAACAAGTTTTTCAATGAATTCATCCGCTGCCATAGTTCCTATTTGACCAGCTCCCCTTTTTCTTATTGAAAGGGTGTTATCAGAAAGCTCCTTATCTCCTGCGATTAAAACATAGGGTATTTTTTTATTTTGCAGGTTATCTCTTATTTTATAATTCATAGATTCGCTTCTGTCGTCAAAAAGAACTCTTAAACCTTTAGAGCGCATTTTGGCATAAACTTTTTCCATATATTCATTGTGTCTTTCGGATATCGGGACAATTGCTGCCTGATATGGAGCAAGCCAAACGGGGAACGCTCCTGCGTAATGTTCAACAAGGATGCCATGAAATCTTTCCATTGAACCGAAAATAACTCTGTGGAGCATAACGGGTGTTTTCATTGTACCGTCTTTATCGACATATTTTAAATCAAATCTTTCGGGCAGGTTAAAATCAAGCTGAATTGTAGCGCACTGCCAAGTTCTTCCTATAGCATCTTTAAATTTAAAATCTATTTTAGGCCCGTAAAATGCACCGTCGCCCTCGTTGATGTCATATTTCATCCCTCTTTTATCCATTGCTTCTTTTAAGCCGGCTTCCGCTTTTTCCCAATTTTCAAGAGAACCGACATAGCTTTGCGGACGGGTGGATAATTCAACTTCAAAGGTCATATTAAAGATTTTCATTGCATCCACAACAAAATCAATAATTTCATTTATTTCGTTAACCAATTGCTCGATTGTGCAGAAAATGTGCGCATCATCCTGTGTAAACCCTTGTACACGGGTAAGCCCGCCAAGTGCGCCTGATTTTTCTTTTCTGTATACCGTACCAAGTTCTGCCATTCTAATCGGAAGGTCCCTGTATGAATGACGGCTGCTATTGTATATTAATATATGAAAGGGGCAATTCATGGGCTTTATAATAAATTGCTCATCTTCTTCGTTTTCTTTTTGTACAAAAAACATATTTTCTCTGTAATGGTCAATATGCCCTGAAATTTCCCAGAGTTTTGATTTAGCAATGTGCGGGGTGTTAACTATAACATATCCTCTTTTTCTGTGTTCTTCTCTCCAGTAGTTTTCAATATTTTCCCTTACAACGGCAAGGTTTGGATGCCAAAGTACAAGTCCGGAGCCAATTTCATCATGAATTGAGAATAAATCCAGCTGAGTACCGAGTTTTCTGTGGTCCCTTTTTTTGGCTTCTTCAACCATTGTAATATATGAGTTTAAATCTTCTTTAGTTAAAAATGCAGTTGCATAAATCCTTTGGAGCATTTTATTTTTTGCATCTCCTCTCCAATAAGCACCTGCAACGGAAAGAAGTTTAAAGGCTTTAATGGGTCTTGTATTTTCAAGGTGCGGGCCTGCGCATAAATCGTTAAAAAGGACATTTCCGTCTTTATCTTTAGTAAGATACAGGGTGGGTTTATCATTTTTGTGTTCTTCAAGAAGCTCTGCTTTATAAATTTCACCTTGTGATTTAAATTCGTCTATTTGGGCTTGAACATCTTCTATATAGTGTTTTTCAAAGCTTAAATCCATTTTAATAAGACGTTTCATTTCATCTTCGATTTTTTTTAGGTCGTCATCCGTTAAATTAACCCCTTCAATATCAAAATCGTAGTAAAAACCGTTATCAATAGCGGGGCCTATTGCAAGTTTTGCATTGGGGTAAATATTTTGAACCGCTTGCGCCATAATGTGTGAGCAAGAGTGCCTAAGGGTGTGTAAATCAATATCCTTTTCCATTTATGCTTCCTTTAAAATCTATATCAAAATTCTATCATGGAAAAAATTATAGGGTATAAAGATTATGTAAAATTAACTTTGATTTTCAATCTTTAAAAAACGCACAAACTTAAAACAAACAAAATTTTATTCGTATGTAAAATTTAGGAACAACTTAATTATTCCGTTTAATATGGTTGATAATATTATGAATTGCCTTTTTTCGTTTTAAGATAATTAAACAACTTCAAAAGCGGTTTTGATTTAGTGTGTTGTTTAGCATATATACAAATTCAATGTTAAATAGCTTTCCCAACAAAACCGACTTTAAATACAATATAAAAAGCCTGTAATAAAAAACCGAAAATACTAAAAAAGGGTATATACCCTTTTTTATTCAAATTCGGAGAAAGAGGGATTCGAACCCTCGATGCAGATTACTCCACATAACACCTTAGCAGGGTGCCGCCTTCAGCCACTCGGCCATTTCTCCGCATATTATCATTAAACTATTCTTTTATATTATCATAAATGTGATTTTAATCAACAACTACAAAATGCCCGAAGCGAATTCATAAATATTACGGAATGTAAAGATAGAATAGGAAAAATTCATGTTTTCTGTATAATAAACAATGGGATAAATAATACAAAAGTATTAGTTAAAACTATTTACCTTACTGTTTTTGTGTTATTATCTGACTATTAGAGTTAGTGTAATAAAGGATTTAAATATGGCTTTACCAAACGTAGCATACTTCTCAATGGAAATTGCAATGGACCAATCTTTGGCAACTTATTCGGGCGGCCTTGGTTTTCTTGCAGGTTCTCATATGCAGTCGGCAGGATATTTGCAAATGCCGATGGTAGGGGTTACAATGCTTTGGTCTTTCGGATATTACGACCAGAGAATTAACGAAAACGGCGAAGTTGAAGTCGCTTATATAAGAAAACATTATGACTTTTTAACGGATATAAATGTTCAAACAACGGTTAAAATATTTGGGGAAGATGTTACGGTTAAGGCATTTCTTGTTGACCCGAAACTCTTTGGAACATGCCCCGTTTATCTTTTAACAACTGATATAGAAGGCAATTCCGAATGGGCAAGAAAAATTTCCCACAAACTCTATGACGGAGATGAAAAAATCCGTGTGGCACAGGAAACCGTTCTTGGTATCGGCGGGATAAGAATTCTTCAAGCGGTAGGATACCCGTTTGATGTTGTTCATATGAATGAAGGCCACGCACTTCCCGCTGCTTTTGAACTTTTAAGACAGTATAACGGCGATTTAAATGCGGTTAAAAGAAAAACCGTATTCACAACCCACACTCCGGTTGCCGCAGGAAACGAAGTTCATTGGGTTGATACCCTTCTTGAATCCGGATTTTTCTCAGGTTGTTCAAGAGAAAGAGCGGTTGAATTGGGCGGGGAAAACTTCTCTCTTACGGTTGCAGCACTTAGAATGAGCAGAATTGCAAACGCAGTTTCTCAGCTCCACGGCCTTGTTGCAAATAAGATGTGGGAATGGGTACTAGGAAGATGCCCGATTAGAGCCATTACTAATGCCGTAAATCAGCACTACTGGCAAGACCCGAGAATTGCATCCGCTGAAACAGACGAGGAACTTTTAAATGCAAAAATTGAAATGAAAAAGGATTTATTCCAATACATTTCGGATACTCAAGGTAAACGCTTTGACCCCAACGTCTTAACAATTACGTGGGCAAGAAGATTTGCCGATTATAAACGTGCTTGGCTTATTTTAATGGATAAACCCCGCATTGAAAAACTTTTAAATGAAAACAAGGTTCAATTAATCTTTGCAGGTAAATTCCACCCTGATGATACAATGGGCAAAGAGATGTTTAACAAGATTTTAAAAGAATCTTACAGTTTGAAAAATGTTGTAGTGCTCCCCGGATACGAACTTGCACTTTCCGCTAAGCTTAAAAAAGGTTCTGATATTTGGTTAAATACCCCCTTAAGACCTTTTGAAGCATCGGGAACTTCAGGCATGAGCGCAAATATGAACGGTGCGCTTCACTTCTCAACCTATGACGGTTGGACGGTTGAAGGTACATTCCCCGGAATTAACGGCTATACGGTTGAGTACCCCGGTTTGGATGATGACATTCCATGGGAAGAAAGACATTGGAAAGACCACCAGTGCGTTATGGATACATTGGAAAATGAAATTATTCCAACCTACTATGATAACAGAAAAGAATGGGCAAGACTTGTCCGTCAGGCAAAAAGAACCTCTGAGGCATACTTTAACTCTGACAGAATGGTTATTGAATATTATAACAGAGTATATAAACCTATTGCCCATGGCGGTGTTCAAGCGGGTGAAGAAGAAAAGTCCGACGTTAAAATCGCAGAAAACCCGAATTTGGATGCTTGGACTTATTCAAATATAAAATAAAAATCTAAAAGCCCCTTAAAATTAAGGGGCTTTTATTATATCAATCGGACTAAAAATATTTTATAACCCCCCCTTTTTTATACAAATAATTTTAAAATCAAAGTATTTTTGTTTTATAATTTATTTGTTATCTAAAAGGATTAAATATGGAATTTAGACCCTCATACACCGAAGCGGTTAAATTAATCGGCAAATATAAAACAATCCCTGTTTGCCTTGAGATATTTTCGGATTATAAAACCCCCGTTGAAGTATTAAAGCTTTTAAAAGAAACGGGACACCACTGTTTTTTGTTGGAAAGTGCTCAAAAGTCAAGAAAATTCGGGAGATATTCTTTTTTGGGGTTTAATCCAAACCTTGAATTGAGTTTAATAAATAATAAGCTCACCATAAAAGAAAATGACAAAACGGAAGAATTTGAAACAGACACCCCTCAAGATTTTATAAAAAAGATAATTGATGAAAATAAATCCCCCTCTTTTGATTACCTTCCGCCATTTTCAGGAGGACTTGTGGGGTATTTTTCATACGATTTCATAAAATACAAAGAACCCAAATTGAAATTGGATGCAAAAGATGAAGAAAACTTTAAAGACCTCGATTTAATGCTTTTTGATAAGGTTATTGCATTTGATAATTTAAGACAAAAAATAATGATTATCGTAAATATAAAAACCGATAATCTTGAAGAAAATTATGAAAACGCAATTTTAACCATATCTGAAATAGCTGAAATGATTAAAAAAACCTACCCCAAAAAAGATTACAGAGGCAAATTAAAATCTGATTTCAAACCGCTTTTTTCAAAAGACGAATTCATAAAGATGGTTGAAAAGGCAAAAAACTATATTATTGAGGGAGATATTTTTCAGGTTGTTCTCTCAAACAGGCTTGAAGCGGATTATGAAGGAAGCCTTTTAAACACATACCGTTATTTAAGAACGACAAACCCTTCTCCTTATATGTTCTATTTTTCTTCGGAAGATTTAGAAATTGCGGGGGCTTCTCCCGAAACGCTGGTAAAACTTCAGGGAGATGAGCTTTATACCTTCCCCCTTGCAGGCACCCGCCCCAGAGGAAAAACCGAAAAAGAAGATATGGAGCTTGAAATTGAACTTATTCAAGACGAAAAAGAACTTGCAGAGCACAATATGCTTGTTGACCTCGGCAGAAACGATTTGGGAAAAATTGCAAAATTCAATACCGTTGAAGTTGAAAAGTATATGAGTGTGGAAAAATTTTCCCATGTTATGCATATAGGTTCTACTATTAAAGCTATTATCAGGGATGATAAATCAGCAACGGATGCCGTTTATTCGGTTCTTCCCGCAGGAACACTGTCGGGCGCCCCAAAAATCAGGGCAATGGAGATAATAAACGAACTTGAAAACAACAAAAGAGGAATATACGGAGGCGCTATCGGCTATATAGATTTAAGGGGTAATTTAGATACATGTATTGCAATAAGAATAGCATACAAGAAAAATAACAAAGTCTTTATTCGTTCGGGCGCAGGCATTGTATATGACAGTATCCCGAATAATGAATATCAAGAAACCTTAAATAAAGCCCGTGCGGTTGTTGATGCCCTTAAACTGTCCGAGGGGGAGGATTTATGATTCTTTTAATTGATAACTATGACAGTTTTGTATATAATCTCTTTCAAATGATAGGGGGAATTGACCCTGATATAAAGGTTGTAAGAAATGATGAAGTGACCCTTGATGAAATTGAAAAAATGAACCCTGATAAAATCATAATTTCTCCGGGCCCAAAACGTCCTAAAGATGCCGGAATTTCAATTGAAGTTGTTAAAAAATTTGCGCCTAAAATCCCTATTTTGGGTGTTTGTCTGGGGCATCAGGTTATAGGAGAAGCCTATGGCGGGGTAATTACTTATGCAAAAAAAGTTATGCACGGCAAAACCTCGGAAATTAAAATATATAACGAATGCAAAATTTTTAAAGGGCTCCCGCCCGAAATTGAAGTCGGAAGGTATCATTCCCTTTCAATAGATTCTAAAACTCTCCCCAAAGAGCTTATGGCAATTGCTTGGACATACGATAATGAGATAATGGCAGTTAAACATAAAAACTATGAAACATACGGTGTTCAGTTTCACCCTGAATCAATTCTAACCCCATTTGGCATTGACATTTTTAAAAATTTTCTTAAATAACTCCTTTTTTATGGTATCATTTATCCGATAATATCTTGGGAGAACTTATATTTATGAAACTTGGCATATTAGGATACGGAAACCTTGGCAGAGGTGTTGAATCTGCCGTTATGCAAAATGATGATGTAGAATTGAAGGCCATATTTACAAGAAGGGACCCTTCAACACTAACAATAAATTCTAAAACGGCAAAAGTAATAAGCGTTGATGAAATTGAAAAATATAAAGAAGAAATTGATGTTTTGATTTTATGCGGAGGAAGCGCAACCGATTTGCCCGAGCAAACCCCGAAATATGCAAAAATGTTCAATGTGATAGACAGTTTTGATACCCATGCTAAAATCCCCGAGCACTTTCAAAATGTTGATAGGGCGGCTAAAGAAGGTAAAAAAATCGGCATAATATCAACAGGTTGGGACCCGGGGTTATTCTCATTAAACAGAATGTACGCTAATGCAATATTGCCTGAGGGTTCTGATTATACATTTTGGGGTAGAGGAGTTAGCCAAGGACATTCTGATGCAATAAGACGAGTTGATGGTGTGCTTGATGCAAAGCAGTATACCGTTCCCGTTCAAAAGGCATTGGATAGCGTTAAGAACCTCGAAAATCCAAACCTTACGACAAGACAAAAGCATACAAGAGAATGCTATGTTGTATTAAAAGAGGGGGCAGACCCTAAAAAAGTTGAAGAAGAAATTAAAAACATGCCAAACTATTTTATAGATTATGATACAACGGTTAACTTTATCAGCGAAGAAGAACTAAAGAAAAATCACTCTAAAATCCCCCATGGCGGTTTTGTAATAAGGACGGGAAAAACGGGAATAAACAAAGAAAATAATCACATAATAGAATATAGCCTAAAACTGGATTCAAACCCCGAATTTACATCTTCCGTTTTGATTGCTTATGCAAGGGCGGCATACAGGCTTCATAAAGAAGGACAAACAGGCGCAAGAACAGTCTTTGATATTGCCCCGTCTTATTTAAGTCCTAAGTCGGCTGACGAACTCAGAAGAACAATGCTATAAAAAAGATTTTAATTTTTTATAAAAAAACCCGAAGGTCAAACCTTCGGGAAAATCTTAAAGAACTATAGAGATAAGGAGGAGAGAGAAATACCTTTTTCCTTCTTTTGTCTTTATTCAAGAGCAAAAGAATTTGCCGCCAAGGCTAAAACTGTGTCATCACTTAAAACGTTGCCAAATTCGGCTTTGATTGCGCCTGCGTATTTTTCCACCCCTTTTTCAAATGCTGCCATTGAATCTTGGATTGAAGAAATTCTTGCTTCATCCAAATATTTAGCGGGATCAACATTGATTTTCCCTGAAACATACGCTAAATTTTGCTGACCCAAAAATTCCATTGCATCCAACACTTTGTCGGCGGGAACTTCTTTTTTGTCAGCAGCGGGAGCTAACTGTTGATTTTGTTCTTCAACAACGGGTTTTGAATCTTCTTTTCGATAAAAATTAAAATTGCCTTTTAAGCCATTGAATTGTACTTCGCTCATTTGAGCCTCCTTAATAGTTCTTTATCCTTGTTCTTACATGAAAAGTTATCGGACAGTTTTATCTCAAACTTTATAGTTTAAAAAATATTCTTTACATTTATTAACAAAATGAATTCAAAATTTTATTAAATATATCTATAAGGATTTTTTTATCGTATCAAAAATTTGTTTATAATATTTTTGTCATTTTTTGACTTTATATCCTTATAAAACTTGATAATATTGGCTTTTAGCCTATTATTAAGAAATGTGAAAAAAGCTAAAAAAAATAAAATTCAGCTTAATATATCTTAATAAACATGTTGAAATTACAGGGTCATAATGATATATTAAGGATATATAAAAGATATATAAATGGCTAAAACTTAAATATATTAAGCTTTTATCTGTTTATATTGTGTTGCACAAATTTTCGAAGCATCAGTTAGTGGTCGAATAATAAAGCCCTTTAAAAAAAGGGTTTAATTTCAATTTTAAAAAAGCGGTTAGAAGTTATTTTTGGAGAAAAAGTTTATGAAAAAATTAAGCGTTGTTAAAGCATGTTTTGAATCTGATGAACAGAATGAAAATTCACTTGTATTTTATTTTAAAAAGATTTCAAAGTACCCTATTTTATCTTCCAAGGAAGAAAAAGCCCTTGCAAAGAAAGCATACGAAGGGGATATAAACGCAAGAACAAAACTAATCCAATCCAATTTAAGGCTTGTAGTTAATATTGCAAAAAAATCCATACATATATCAAAACTTTCTCTTTCCGATTTAATTCAGGAAGGAAACCTCGGGCTTATTGTATCTCTTGATAAATTTAACTATAAGCTTGGATACAGGTTTTCTACTTATGCAACATGGTGGATAAAACAGGCAATGTTTAAAGCAATATCAGAACAATCTCACTGTATGAAGGTGCCCGTTTATATTCAAGAAACGCTTTCAAAATATAAAAAGATAAAACACAACCTTGAACAAAAATACAATTGCCAAATAAAACCTTCCGTTGTGGCAGATAAAATGGGAATATCGGAAGAAAAGATAAATACCTTCTTAAACGCATTTACAAAATCGCTCTCAATTGAAAATTCAATGGATGCTAATGATGATAAACAACTCAATTTGTCTGAAATTATTGAAGATGTAAGACAAAATGTTGAATTGCAAATTGAATTATCCGAATTAAAGAAAGATATTAATATTGCACTAAATTCTTTAAAAGATAAAGAGCAAAAAGTAATAGTCTTAAGATACGGGCTAAACAATAATGATAAAAAGACGCTTGAAGAAATCGGTAATTTATATGGTGTTACTAAAGAATGTATAAGACAAATTGAAAAAAGGGCAATCAGAAAAATTTATCAAGACAACAATGCCAAAGAACGCCTTAATTGTTATATTAGTTAACTACATTATTCTTATCCTGCAATTTTGATAAATTTCATCAATGTTTATATCAACTATATTTAGCTTTAAACACACAACCGCAAGCTGAACCCTGTTATTAACTTCAAGCTTAAATAAAAGGGAAGCTATATGGCGTTTTGCCGTGCTCCTTGCAACAAAAAGTTTTTTTGCAATGTTTGCGTTGTTTAAACCAAGAAGCATAAGCTTTAATACCTGTCTTTCTCTTTTTGTAATTCTGTCCTCAATTTCTTCTTTTGTTAAATTGGGCATTTTTTTCCTTTCCGTTAAATATAAAAAAATCTAGAAAAAAAGACGGTGATAAAACCGTCTTTTTTAAAAAGTATAGATAGTTATTCCCAATTTTTGCACACAAAAATGACGCATTTTATTTGGCACACTACAAAACTTTTTCATTTCTTTTCTTTGCTCGCTTAATATCCGAATTTCAGTTTTGATAAAAACTCTGAAAAAATCTTTTGAACACCCTTATCGGCTTATATTAAAAAATTGTTACAATTTAATATCCATAAGATTATTATATAAAAGTTTCAAATTTAAATTAATATTTTTTTATTACTCTAACTTTATTTCAATTGCATTTTAGCTAAATGTGTAAACCGGGTAAAACGAAGTAAATTTATAAAAAACTACACATTAACTGCACACATATTTTCACACAAATTTCGATAACTCCCATTTACTATATTTTATTTTTGTGCTAATATAGGTATTATGAATACCCAAAATGAAACAAATTTAAAACATCTTTTATCAAACACACCTGCAAACATAGTTCTTACTTCAAAATACCTTGCAAAGTCAGGGTTTTCGCACAATTTACAAAAAATATATGAACGAAGCGGTTGGTTAACAAGGCTTTATGATGGAGCTTATGTTAAATTAGGAGAGAAAATTGATATAAATGGTGCCTTATATGCTATTCAAGAACAATTAGGCCTTAGTGTTCATATTGGTGGTACAAGTGCATTAAACGAATATTATAATATAAGACATAATATTTCATTTAATACAAAATATCAATTGATTGGAACAAGAGGAGAAAAGCTTCCAAAATGGTTTGTTTCTTTATATTCTAAGGAAATAGAATTCAATAGAACTACTTTCCTGCCTGATAGATTTAGCCTAACAGAGCAAAAGAAAGGTAATTTTTCTGTAAAAATTCCCACACCGGAGCGTGCAATATTAGAAATGCTTTATCTCGTTCCTCAAAAAATTACTTTAAATGAGGCATATCAAATAATTGAAACTATAGCTATAGCAAAACCAAAAGAATTCCAATCATTATTAGAACAATGCAGTTCAATAAAAGTGAAACGATTATTTCTCTATATAGCTGAAAAAATTAATCATCCATGGTTTAAAAAAATAGATTTAACTAAAATTGATTTAGGTAAAGGCACAAGAGAAATAACCAAAGGCGGCACTCACAACAGAAAATATGATATTATAATTGGGGATATTGAAGAAATATAATGGATGAAAAGTATATAAATCAAGTTAGTCTGTTAATCAATGTGCTTCAATTTATTTCAAAAGAAAAATGTTTTGCACTTAAAGGCGGTAGTGCTATTAATTTATTTTATTATAATCTCCCCCGTCTATCAGTTGATATAGATTTAACATACATTGGATTTGAACCGAGATTAGAGGCTTGTAAAAACATTAATTCTGCCTTAGACAGAATAGCAAAAGATCTAAATTTTCATGGGTACAGTGCAATTATTCAGGGAAATGATATTGAAAAAAAGATATTATGTTCTAATTCGCTCGCTTCTATTAAGATAGAACCTAATTACATTATTAGAGGTTTTATAAATAAGCCTGATGTTATGTCAGTCTGCAAGATGGTTGAAGATAAATTCGGATATGCTGAAATACAAGTTGTATCAATGTCTGAATTATTTGGCGGAAAAATTTGTGCTGCGCTGGATAGGCAGCACCCGAGAGATTTATTTGATATAAAAGAATATTTTAAAGAAAACAGTTTCAACCCTGAATTAATGCAAGGTTTTATTACAATGCTTTTAAGCCATGATAAACCAATCCATGAAATATTAAATCCAAATATAAAAAACCAAAAAGAAATTTTTGAAAAGCAATTTGTTGGAATGACAGATAAGCCATTCACATATAAAGAACACGTTAATACATTAAATAATCTTATTAAAATTGTAAAAACTAATCTTCTGCCATATAAAAACCTTTTATTAGATTTTGTTTCCCTAAAAGCTGATTTAAAAGATTTTAAAATTAATAACTTAGATAAGCTTCCCGCTATTCAATGGAAATTAAAAAATCTTGCCAATTTGCAAACTATAAATCAAAAAAAATTTCAACAACAGTATGATAAATTAAAAACATTAAAGCAATAGACCAATCACAAGCATAATATACTCCTGCCATATGTTATATAATGAATCAAGTAATTGTCATCAGATGAGTCCGATAACAGAATATGGGTCATTAGAAATAGCAATTAGCCCCCATCAAATAATAGCAACAGACAGACCAACCGATTGTTACTTCCTTTATGGTTTTAATGAATAGAAAAAATTGTAAATATCCTAAAAATCAAGACAACAATGCCAAAGAACGCCTTAATTGTTATATTAGTTAACTACATTATTCTTATCCTGCAATTTTGATAAATTTCATCAATGTTTATATCAACTATATTTAGCTTTAAACACACAACCGCAAGCTGAACCCTGTTATTAACTTCAAGCTTAAATAAAAGGGAAGCTATATGGCGTTTTGCCGTGCTCCTTGCAACAAAAAGTTTTTTTGCAATGTTTGCGTTGTTTAAACCAAGAAGCATAAGCTTTAATACCTGTCTTTCTCTTTTTGTAATTCTGTCCTCAATTTCTTCTTTTGTTAAATTGGGCATTTTTTTCCTTTCCGTTAAATATAAAAAAATCTAGAAAAAAAGACGGTGATAAAACCGTCTTTTTTAAAAAGTATAGATAGTTATTCCCAATTTTTGCACACAAAAATGACGCATTTTATTTGGCACACTACAAAACTTTTTCATTTCTTTTCTTTGCTCGCTTAATATCCGAATTTCAGTTTTGATAAAAACTCTGAAAAAATCTTTTGAACACCCTTATCGGCTTATATTAAAAAATTGTTACAATTTAATATCCATAAGATTATTATATAAAAGTTTCAAATTTAAATTAATATTTTTTATTACTCTAACTCTATAAGCCCAAACTTAACGAAATTTGCCCCGAATAACGGTGTGCTAAAATAAGTATAAAAGGGCTTTTTAAATATAAACTAAATTCCACATGTTTTTCCCCTGTTCAATCTTTTAAATTAAAAAATTAAACTTTAAAAAAGGTATAAAACTTATGTCAAATTTTATTAAAAACAAAATAGAAGAACTTTTACAAAAACCAAATGATGCAACATTTGAACCTGATAACGAATTTTTTGAGTCTTTAAAAGACGATACAAAAGGAGAGGATTTTTTAAACCAATTGGGAGCAAAACCCGATAATGACCCTAAATTACTTGAAGAAATAAAAAAAATAAACAAAAGAGTAAAACGCAAGAAAAAAATAAAACAGTTTTTAAAAAACAATAAAAAAGCAATTATGATAACGGGATTGTATGCAATCTGTATGGTATTATCCGGTTTTTTATCTTATATTATAAATGTTTTTCAAATTCCTGCTTTAGGGCTTATTAGCGCTATTGGTGCTTTTTTTCTTGCAAAACTGTCTTTTGATGCCATAAAAGAACAAAAAACTTTATCCGACATAAAAAGCTTTATTTCTGACTGTTTTAAAAATCTAAAAAGTAAGCTTTCTTGTTTTTCATATTCTCAAAAATTTAATAAAGATGATATTAGTGAAAAAAATTTTTCTTTTGAAAATATGAAAGATAGTATGGGAAAAAATACCCATCCCGATTTTATAAAAAATTCAAATAAACCGTTTGAAAAAAATATAAAAAATACTGATAAAACCCCCAAATATGAAATAACGCCAAATTCAAAAAATCTATTAAACCCCTCTTTTTTGCTTGACAGTTTTAATGAAAATGAGATTGACCCCGAATTATACGACTTTTTACTAACCCAAAAACAAAATAATAAAGAAGAAATCATAAGCTATTATCATAATAACGGCTACTATTTAAATAAAACACAAAAACCGACAATATTTAATTCGTCTGTAAAAAAAGAAACCGAACAAAGATTGAATTTTATCCCTTATTTAAATGATAAAAGACCACCTGAAAATAAAACAGAAAATGTAAATAACAAGAATGTAAATAAAAAAACAAATTCTAAAATTAAAGGTAAAATTATAGATATAAAATATAACAATATAGAAATAAAACCTTCCGATTACGACGATTTTATTTATAAATTCTATATTAATCTAAAAGAAGCATCCCAAAATAAACCCCTAAATAATGCCTACCACGAAGATTGGGCAATATATTTTTAATAATTTTTTATTTAACCTTTTTTATAAGCCCGCATTTTGTGCAGGCAAGAACTTTTTTTGTTGAATCAACGGGGACAAAAATATGCTCGCAAGACTGATATTCCCTTTCATAATCCATTATTATGGGTTTAATAGGGTTTTTCAATTTATTGTATATTTTATAAATCAATTCAAATATGTACATAAAAACAGTTATATTAATTTCATATTTTAATTATAATTGATTTTATGGAAAATAAAATTCAAAAATTTATTTCTTCAACCGTTGAATACCATGATATTTTTAAAGCGGTGGAAGTTGCAAACGATTTAAATCTGGGTTTGGAGATAAGCAGGTTTGGAAGATTAAAAGATTTGGATAACTGTTTTGATGAAACCCTAAACAAATACGAAGAAGCAATAAAAGACCTTAAGGGAGATTTAACTTTGCACGGGTTTTTTACCACCCTTTGCCCCGTTTCAAAAGATGCACTAATAAAAGAAGTTTCAATTAAAAGATACTATCAAAGCCTTGAGATTGCATCAAGACTGGGTGCAAAAACGGTTGTTTTCCATACCTGTTTTAATAACTTATTAAAACAACAGGTATATAGGGACTCTTTTTTCCATAGTTCGGTTGAATTTTATAATGAATTAATTCCTCATTTTGAAGATAGGGGAATTATTGCAACCATTGAAAATGTCCATGAACCAAATAACGAACTGATAAGAAGTATAATAGCAGCCGTTAACTCTCCGAATTTAAAAGCAACCATAGATATAGGGCATTGCAATTTACATTCCGAATTGCCCGTAAAAGAGTGGATTAAAGATTACGGAATTATGCTTCATCATATGCACTTTCACAATAACTATAAAGATGAAGATGCGCACCAATCATTAAAAAAGGGAACACTTGATATAAAAGAAATTCTTTTAGCCCTAAAAGAAATGCACTTATACCCAGAGATTACTTTTGAAATTTTTGATAAAGAAGATTTATATGAAAGCGTAGAATACCTTGATAAACTTCAAAAAGAGGTAAATTACGGCATATAAAAACCACGCTTTCTGTCTATCGAAACAAAGAAAACAAAGTCATCCTAATAAATATCTCCAAGAATTTATCAGATACCCGTTAACATCACCTTAGTGCTGCTATGTTTCCATCCTGACACGGTTCGGAGCATAATCGCCATCTTATAAATAATTATCAACGATATCAAAATTCAAACTTTATTTTTTATATTTCTCATAACAGCCTCTACACCCCGCATAAGCTTCGGGTCAAGAGTTCGCAAAACCCCGTGGAAGCGTGGCTTTTATATTTTACCATAAAAAAATTAATAAATAAAAACAGGAACTTTTCCCCTATAAGACTATTAACTAACCAGTCAAAAAAGGTGATGAAAAAGTGATAAAAAATGAATATCCTAAAATATGAGAGTGAATTTTTGGTTATTTTATATGATATTAACAGAGTACAGTGAAAAAAATAATACAAAAAAAGAATATGCAAAACGGTACCTTATAAAGTATATTAAAGAATTGAAGGTACATTTTGACCTTGACGACGATTGTATAAAAGATATAATTAAACAAATCCACTATTCAAAAAATCCTTTTTATCTCGGGTATAAAAAAATTATGAATAAGTTGAGGAAGCTATATGAAAATATTAAAGTTTATACCAAATGAATTTGCCTCAAATAACTACCTTGTCTTTAATGAAAAAACAAAAAATGCAATTTTGTTTGACCCGTCGGGATGTTTTTTTGAGATTGATAAATATATAAAAGAAAATAACCTTAAATTAAAAGCACTTTTTGTAACCCATGTTCATTTTGACCATGTGGGCGACATAAAAAAATATCAGGATAATTACCCCGATATAAAAACAAATCTTCCCCTTTTAGATAAACCCTTGTATGATAATCTTATAATACAGTGCGATATGTTCTGCGTTAAAAGGGTGGAAAATTTTAAAGTTGATGAATTTATAGGGGAAGATTCGGAAATTTATCTTGATGAAGAAAAAATAACCGTAATATCTACCCCGGGGCACTCACTTGGTTCTACCTGTTATTTAATACAAGACAATTTAATAGCGGGAGATACGCTCTTTTATGAAGAAGTCG
Organism: Candidatus Gastranaerophilales bacterium; assembly: GCA_947630535.1. GTDB lineage: Bacteria > Cyanobacteriota > Vampirovibrionia > Gastranaerophilales > Gastranaerophilaceae > Galligastranaerophilus_A. Next base: position 26,088 of record CANRHZ010000015.1, read on the forward strand.
GCAGATGCGACCTTCCTACGGGCTCTTTTTCGGATATAACAAAGTCTATAAAAGAAAAACTTTTCAAATTGGATAAAAATATAAAAGTATACGCAGGCCATGGAGAAGATACAACAATTGCTCATGAAATTGAAAATAACGCATATTTTGGAAAAAACGCAATATATAAATAAAGGGGTTTTAATATGGATTTATCTGAAGAATTGTTTAACGAAGCAAAAAAAATTAGCGCAAAATCTTACTCTCCCTACTCAAATTTTCCCGTTGGAGCTTGTTGCCTTTTTAAAGACGGCAGCAGATATTTAGGGGTAAATGTTGAAAACGTTAGCTACGGCCTTACCCTTTGTGCTGAAAGAAATGCCCTTTCAAGTGCAATTACAAACGGACAAGAGGATAGCTTGATTGCAATTGCAATTTATTCGCCAAAACAAAAAATGTGTATACCATGCGGTGCTTGCCTTCAATGGATAGCAGAATTTGGTTCCAAAGAAGGAGTTAAAATCATCCTTGAAAATATGGACGGCAAAGTACAAGAGTATAGCCTGTCTGATTTTCTGCCCCACAGTTTTAAAATAAAACTTTAATACTTTTAGTCGTCCTGTAAAATTTGTTGTATTTCAACATCGGGTTTTCCAAGAACCCTTACTAATTCTAAAACTGACGCTTTCATCTGGCATTTTTGGGATGATTTATTGAAAAAGTCCGTATAAAAACACCCTTCGCAATTACAACCCCTTTTATAACATTCAACGGCAGTCGTTGTCCATCTCCTAACAGCAACGGCACGTCCGAAATCTCTACTTTTAAGCACTTATATAACTCCCCGATAAAATACAATTAATTTATTGCCAAAAATCTTTAAACCTTACGGCAACTGAATTTATTACTATTATATCCCTTAAGATAGTTCTTACAAGTGTATTTTGGCCAATAATTAACATCATGTAACAAACTTCAAGAGCCTTTATGCGCACAATAATCCAACTTTCGGGCTCTCTATAACATGCGCCATGCATGGGTTTTGCATGCGTGGCTCCATATAAACCCATGTATAATGCATGTTTCCATGATTTAGATATATCGGGCTTTTAGTAAAGAATTGTAAAATTTGAGCATTTTTCCATGCCATATTGGCATGGGACAGATAAAAACATTATAATGTCTTATTATGTTTATTGATATTCCATCAGACTATATTGCCCAATGGCACTCTATTGAGGATGTTCTTCCGTACCCTCAATATAAATCGGGCGCAAAAGATAACGATAAACCCGTTTATCAAAACCCCCTTGATTCAAGCTCGAACCCAATTTTGGCGCTTGAATTTGATATACTGAATAAAGACGGTTTCGGCCTGAAAAGGGGGTATTATGAAATTGCGGTAAATCCGGATTATACATACCTTATGTTCATTGAAAAAGGGGAAATAAAGGCAAAAATTCCCGTTATTTATTCAGGGCTCATAAATGAGCACGGAACAGATTATGAATGGAAAGACGAAAAAAATAAAAGCGCTCCTATTGATGCTACAAACAACATAGAAGAAGGGGTTCTTGTTGCTTCGAAAAAAATTTATAAAATCCCATACACAGAAAAAGAGCTTAAAAGAAGAAAGAAAAAATACCAAAAAGGGCAAGACCCTTCATTATACTTTCATTCAAAGGCTTATATGGAATATGATGAAGAATTGAACCTATACAAAGTAATTTTTGAAAAGTATAATACTAAAATAATCGGCGTAATAAAGATATAGCTTGTTTTTTTATCTAATGTAAACAATTGTAACGAAAATAAATAAAACTGAAATTCTATACATCTTATATACTTTATATATATGTAAGAGCAAACAAAGGATAATTAAGATGGCAGTTGTACCGACAGATAGCATAGATAAAAAGTTAGCTAAACTTTACGCTCAAAAAACAACCGTTAATTTAGATTCTAAATCTACATTATCCCCCGAAGATTTCTGGAGCTCAATGAGCATAATCGCAATGAACAATAAAGCGGTAATTAATTTTAGGGCAAAATAAATGGTCGGATGAACTGCAATATATATAGAAACGATGGAATATGGAGTATTTAATAAAGGCTTGCAAGATTGCAAGCCTTTAGAGTTTTATACGGTTTAAGATATCATCTTTTGTATCTATGGATAAAATATTAAATTTTTCTTCATTTTGTCTAAACCAGCTAAGCTGTCTTTTTGCAAAGTTTCTTGTGTGCTGCTTTATTTTGTCTTTTGCTTCTTCAAAATCAGAGTATGTTTTATCTTCTAAATCAAAAAATTCTCTATAACCTATTGTGTTATACAAAATATCATTTTTGCCGTATTTTTTAAAATTACTTTTCCATTCTTCATATAAGCCCGATTTAACCATCAAATCGACCCTTTTATCTATTTTTTCATATATTTTATTTCTGTCAGATTGTTTTATAAACCATATAGCATCGTATTCCATATTATCTTCTCTTTCATACTCCGATAATTTTCCTTTTATAGATTCTATTAATTCTAAAGAGCGTATAATTTTATCTCTGTTATTTTGATGAATTGCTTTTGCCCTTTCACTGTCTTTTTGAAGGAGCAGACCGTATAACTTTTCGTTTGTATATTTTGAAAACTCTTTTCTCAGGGCTTCATTTTTTCCAAACCCGATTAAACTTTTTTTATCAAGAAGGGATTTTATATAAAACCATGTCCCCCCTTGAATTATTACGGGGGAATTTGAATTATCAATTATTTTTTTTGCATCCCTGCAAAAATCCCCCGCAGAATAAATGCCCTCATCTACGCTTTTTATATCAATAAGATGATGAATAATTCCTTGCTTTTCTTTTTTGTCGGGCTTTGCACTTACAATGTCTAAATCTTTATATACAATTCTTGAATCCGCACAAATTATGCAACCGCCGATTTCTTTTGCAAGTTCAATTGCAAGAGTTGTTTTCCCCGAGGCAGTCGGGCCCGTTATTACAATTAAGGGCAAAGTTTTTTTCATATACACTAAATATTAACACAACAACATACGCTAAAAAACAAACCCTTAATACGAGTGCAACAAACATAAAAAATTCGTTTACAACAGAAACCGCTTCAATAAAAATGAGCAAAAAGTGGGTTATTACAATAGAAAAAAACATAAAAGAAGAATAAAACGGTTTTTTAAACAGTGCCACTATCCCGTCTTTTATTGCACAAAGGGGGTTGATTTTTTTGCCGAAATAAAGAGCAGGAATTGAATAAAAGGTCAATAAAAGATATAAAAGAACGCTCAAATAGAAAAAGATGCTTCTTTTTGCAAGCATAACAACGCTTTCTTTAGGTAAGGTTTTTAAGAAATTGTATATGGCATCTTGGTCTGCCCCAAAGGATGCAAGCTGCATAACAATGTTATCCAATTTCCCGAATATTAAATCGGCAACATAAGAAATCAAGTATAAAAACCCGGAAAAAAGGAGTATATAAAAAATAATAGAGGGCATATATTGGGGAATTGACCCAAAAAATCCGCTTTTAAAAGATTCATGAGCATTTTTTATTTCTTCTTCGGGATTGTTTGAACATCTGTTTTTCAAAACATGAAATATCATTCCGAACCACCCCGACATAAACGCCGAAACAAAAAGCAGGGCAAGAATTACAAGCAATATAAAAATATTTTTCCCCGCATTAAAAACAACAAACGGCGCAAACATAGCAAGCACAATTAAAAAAATGACAAAAACGAGAGTAATTTGCGGGTTTTTAGATAAAGTTATAAAAGGTTTTATTAAATCAGAATTCATTAAAAGTTTCCTATAAATAAATTTGCAAATATTGCCGAATGCAATTATATTAATTATAAAACTTAAATATTATAAGGTATAAAATGTTAAGATTTTCAAAAGACCACAATTTAAAGGGAGCCTTAATTTGCACGGAAGGCATTGACGGTTCGGGCAAAAGTACCCAAATTGACTTATTGTACAGCTGGTTAAAACAAAAAAACGCTGATGTTATATTAACAAGGTGGAATTCTTCGGACTTAATATCAATGACCACAAAAAAAGCAAAAAAGAAAAACCTTTTATCCCCGAGGACATTTTCTTTGCTTCATGCGGTAGACTTTGCGGACAGATTGGAAAAAATAATAATTCCCGCCATGAAAGCAGGATTTATTGTGCTTGCAGACAGATACGTTTATACGGCATTTGCAAGAGATGTTGCAAGAGAAGTTGATTCAAAGTGGGTTAGGAATATGTATTCTTTTGCAATAAAGCCCGATTTAACGGTTTATTTTGATGTTTCGGCCAAAACTTCTCTTGAAAGACTTTGTTCTACAAGGCAGCCAAAATACTACGAAGCAGGCATGGATTTGAAACTTTCAAACAACCCTTATAAAAGTTATGTAATTTTTCAAAACAGGGTCATTGAAGAATACAAAAATATGATTGATGAATTCGGCTTGGTCAGAATTGATGCTAACGATACAATTCATTCCAAACAGACCTATTTAAGGGAGCTTGTTCAATCGGTTTTAAAGAAGAAAGGTATTAATATTTAAATGTATCAAAAACACGGATATAGCGGACTTTTAATTGTTTTAGAGGGTACTGACGGGGTTGGAAAATCAACACAGGTAAACCTTTTAAAAAGTTATATTGAAAACCGTTGTTTTGGGTGTATGTTAAGCGAATGGAAAACCTCAAGACTGATATCAAATGTTATAAATGAAGCAAAAGACAAAAATCTGCTTAACACAACAACATTTTCGCTTCTTTATGCCGCAGACTATGCAGACCGTCTTGAAAACAATATAATACCGGCTCTTAAAGCAGGATTTATTGTAATTTTAGACAGATATATTTATACGGCCTTTGTCAGGGATTCTGTCAGAGGTCATGATATAAACTGGGTTAAAAAACTTTATGATTATGCGCCTGAACCTGATTTGGTGTTTTATCTTGATGTTTCCGTGGATGTTCTGCTAAAAAGAATAATCGGCTCAACCGGGCTTGATTACTACGAATCAGGCAGAGATATAGGGCTGGCCGGAGATATTTATAACAGTTTTGAAATTTATCAAAAAAGGTGTATTGACGAATATAAAAAACTTCAAAAGGAGTACAACTTTATAAATATAAACGGTGAACTCTCAAAAGAAAAAATCCATGAAATAATAAAAACAAAGGTTCAAGAGGTTTTAAATCTTGGAATTGTTAAGTAATGTTAAGGGCAATGTATTTTAATAAACAAAAAAATTGTTTTCAAGTTTTATTTCCATGTGATAAAAATTGTGTTGTGATTAATAAATTATATTGAAAGGCGAATATATGCTCAATAGAGTTTCTTCAGTGGATTTGTCATCCAAAAAATTTGGTCTTTATTCAAAATCAAATTCAAAAAAAGTTCAAAATAACGCAACAAATTCGGTTTCTTTTGGCGGAAATTATAAAAGTGTTCCTATAAATAAGCTCACAAATGCATATATAGGATATAACGGTGTTAAATTTGCTTCAACCGTTTCATTCACGGGCGGAGGAAGCTTGTATTATGCATTTGAAGAATTAAATAAGTCAATGGCAACTTGTAAAGACGAAGCACACGGCATGAAGGGAGAAGTCGTAGGTTCAAGAATTCCCGTAAGTGAACTTCTTGCACGTTTTAAAGATGACCTGCCAAGAGTGGATGACACAATAAAAACAACCATAGAAATTGCAAGAAATAATGACGAAGTAACCGAAGCAAGAATGGGAATAAAGAAAGATGAAGGTCGCAACACAACCTTTGAAATGAATGTAAGAAACCAAAGACCCATATCTAAGATTGCAAGCAATTTATCAGATACAAAACAAAATATTAAAATAACCCTTCAACCATACGGCATTGAATATGATGCAAACCATAACAGATACATAAAAGGAACCGAAGAATCCGCTTATGTATTGAACACAAAAGGAAACTTAATGGCGGTTGTTGAGGATGGCGACAATGTTCTTTTAACAGACACAGGTACCCTAATTAAAAAAGACGTTAAAGATGGCGCATTGAATATTAGAGCGACAAAAGATAAAAACGTATTTAGACCCTTTGAAGTAAAAGATAATCCTGTTGTTACATCCAAAAAAGGCGGTTCTCAAGGAGGAGGAACGGAGCTTGTAATCGGACTTGAAGACGGCAGATTTGTTCCTGAGATTATTGATTCAATCTCAACTTTTTGTGAAAAAGTTAACAACGGAGAAATAGTTCTTGATGAATTTAAACCGGCAAAAAATGCCGATAAAATGCAAATTGCAATGCTTGCGGGCGGATTTGGTTCACGTGCCGAATATACAAATGCCTCCTCAAGCAGAATTTTCCACAATAAGAAAAACGGCTCGAACCTTACAAAAGGTTGTTTCAGAACGGCAACCGGCTTAACCCCCATGGAAACAACCTTTATATCTCTCCATAAGGCGGGGCTTCTTGACTGTTCAAAGGGAAACATAGGAATTGGCAAAAACATTAAATTTTATTTAAATGACTCGGGTATAAACGGCGGTAACGGCGGATTTACCGTAGATATGTACGACACTATGGCAAGAGATAACAGAAAAAGCCTTTTAATTCTTCCAAATGATGCTATGAGCCGTATCCCCGTATCATTAAACAAAATGAACGAAATTATGAATTCCGGTAAAGCTGCCGTTGTTATGGTTGCAAAAGAAGTCGATAAAGAAGATGCCAGAGGTTCTTTGGGTATTATGAAAATCAATAAAGACGGTGAAATTGAAGCTTTTGCCGAAAAACCGAAAGAATTTGAAGAAGGCTACGTTGACAAAAACGGTAAATGCTTTGCAAATACATTCCAATTTGTTGTCAGCAAAGAAGCATTTGATGTTCTTAAATATCTTGAAGATTACCTGCCTTCAAACAGCTCGGGGAAAGAACCAAGAGATTGGTCAAAGACCTTTACACCCATTCTAATGGCAATAACAAGAAATGATGATTTTGAAAAAATGCAAAAAGAAATCGAAAAAGCAACAAAAGTAAAAATTGATAAAAGTGCACTTTCTGTTGCAAAAGATATTTTGGGCGACCAAAAAATTTATGCGGTTAAATCATCTGAACCTTGGGCAGATTGCGGAACATTGAATGCTCTTTATCATACTACAATGCAAATAGCGTCCGGAGAATTCCCTCTTGAAGATTTTGAAAGAAAACGTGTATTAGATTCGGTTAACACAGAAACCGGTCTTGTTGCATCAAGCCCCGAACAAAAGATGGAAATTGAATCAAAATACGATATTGACGGTCAGATTATGGCAGTTCCAAAGGCTAAAGAAGTTAGCCCGGATATCGTTGATAAATATGAAGATGCCATTGTAAAATATTCCGACAAACACTAAAAGACTTTTTATATAACTATTAAAAGGGGCCATTTTTTGGCTCCTTTTTTAAATTGTACAAATATAGAATTGTTTTTCAAAAAAAAATAATTAAAAATTAATATGGTTATGGTTGAATGTTCTAAAAATTTGTATGAAATACTTAATGTGTCTAAAAAGGCATCTCAAGATGAGATAAAAGTTGCCTATAAAAAGCTTGTAAGAATTTATCATCCCGATATTAATAAATCCAAAGATGCAGAAATTTCATTCAAGCTTTTAAATAACGCATACGATATTTTATCTGATAGCCAAAAAAGAAAAAACTATGACGAACTTTTAAAAATAACAAATACAAATGAAATTGAAAAAGAAGCGGCTAAAAACCAAATAATAACCCCAAAAGAAAAAAAAGAGCAAATTCTTCCGGATAAAAATTCAATTATAAAAGATGTAAAAATTACCCCTGACGAAGCTTTTTTGGGCACAAAAAGGACGGTTAATATTCTTCAAACCCAAACATGCCCTAAGTGCCTCGGGAAGCGCTTTATAAACGGTACAAAATGCTCCTTTTGTCTTGGAGAAGGCGAAAAGAGAAACTTAAAAAAAATTGAAATCCAAATAAATAAAGGTATAAAAAATAACGAATATATCTATGTGGATAAGATAAATTCCGCTACCCTAAACGAAAAAAAACTGTTTATAAAAATTGTAATTGAACCCCCAAAAAAGCTTCATTTTAGCGGGGATGAAGTGTTTGTTTATGTGGATGTGCCGCTTTATGATGCAATTTTAGGAGTTGAAAAAGAAATAAATATAGATAAAATAGGGCTTACAAAGTTTGTAATTCCTCCCCTTACAAAACCGAATACCAAAATAAAATTGGATACCGATAATGAAAAAATAAACTGCTATGCATTTATTGATGTAATTTTCCCCGAGTCTATTTCAAATGAAGAAAAAAACCTGTATGATAAGATAAAACTTATTAATACGGGTAAAATATGAATGCAGCGATAAAAGAGATTTTTGAATCAATTCAGGGGGAAGGAATTTTAATCGGCACAAAACAGGTGTTCGTCAGGTTTGCAAACTGCAACTTGAATTGTAACTATTGCGATACCGATTTCAGTAATGAAAATTGTATGGAATTAAATGAAGAAGAACTTTTCGATAAAATAAAAAAATTTAATTCTGAATCCGTTGCGCTAACGGGCGGAGAGCCCCTTTTAAGCAGCGACTTTATAAGGTCTTTTTTATTGAAGTATAAAAAATATTTGAATAAAGAATTTCTTCTTGAAACAAACGGAACAATGTATGAAAAATTGTCAGAAGTTATTGATTTAATTGATATTGTATCAATGGATATCAAACTAAAAAGTGCAACGTGTGAAGAAAATCTTTTTGATATAAACGATAAATTTTTAAATCTTGCAAAAGGAAAAGTTTTTATAAAAGTCGTATTTAATTCTGATATTCAAGATAGTGAGATTGAACAGGTCTCATCCCTTGCCCTTAAATATTCTTCCCCCCTTGTTTTGCAGCCTGTAAGTCCGATTGATACAAGTATTCCTTTTATTGAAATTTATGATAAATTTTATTCTAAATACTCGGATGTAAGGCTAATTCCTCAAATTCATCCGTTTTTAAAAGTCCGATAAATTACAATTTCGGAATTGAATTTATAAGTGTTTTTGTGTAAGCCGTTTTAGGGTTGTTAAAGATTTCATTAATATTGCCATCTTCTTCAATATGCCCCCTATTTAAGATTACAACATTATCACATAAGTATCTTACAACATTTAAATCGTGCGAAATAAAAAGGTAGGTTAAATTATACTGTTTTTTTAAATCCGATAAAAGATTTATAATCTGAGCCTGTATGCTCACATCCAGAGCGGAAACGGGTTCATCCGCCACTATAAATTCGGGTCTTAAAATTAGTGCTCTTGCAATTGCAATTCTTTGCCTTTGACCCCCTGAAAATTCGTGAGGATATCTTGTTAAATCCGATTCATTTAAACCGACGGATTCAATTGTTTCAAATAAAATATCTTTTCTGTTTTTTTTAATTTTGTATATTTCAAGAGGTTCAATTAAAATATCTTTTATTTTCATCTTGGGATTTAAGCTTGAATAGGGATTTTGAAAAATCATCTGGGCATTTTTTCTGAATTCTTTAATTTTATTCCCCCCAAATTTTGAGATATCTTCCCCTTTATATAAAATTTCACCTTTTGTTACAGAAAGCAATAACAGTGCCATATTCCCAAGGGTTGTTTTTCCCGAGCCTGATTCTCCGACAAGCCCTTTTATTTCTCCCTTTTGAATTTCAAAACTAACATTTGAAACGGCATAAGTTTCAATTATCTTGTTTGAAAATGCGCCTTCTCTTGACTCATAAACTTTAGAAACATTTTTAAATTCAATAAGGTTCTCCATAAAACTAACCATATCATAAGTTTTACAATTTTTTCAATCCCTCTTATGATAAAAAACAAGCCCGAATAAACTCGGGCTATAGTTTTAAAGGTAGTGTCTTAATTCTTCTATCTCTTTAACTTTCCTCAACTTTCTTATTGCTTCCCCTTCTATTTGCCTTATTCTTTCTTTTGAAAATCCTAAAGTTTTTCCCAAATCTTCAAGAGTTCGTCTGCATCTGCCTTCTATTCCAAATCTGTTTAAGATAATAAATCTTTCCCTTTTGTTTAACACCTCAAGAAGTTTTTTAATATCACCTTTTAAAAATTTTTCTTCCACCTTTGATTCGGGGGTTTCATTTTCGTCATCTTTAATATAGTCCTCTATACATAAATCCTCTGCTACGGGAGTAAAAATGCTCACAGGTTCTTTTATCATTGCATCTTTTATTTGTTTAATTTTCTTTTCCGTTACCTTTAAATATTTTGCAAGTTCCCCATCATCGGGTTCATGCCCCAAAGAAACACTCAACCTTACAATCGCCCGTTTAAGATTTCTTATTTTATCGCTCATGTGCACGGGTATTCTTATTGACCTTGAATGGTTTGCAATAGCCCTTATTATTGTTTGTTTAATCCACCATGTTGCGTAAGTTGAAAACTTAAATCCTTTTGTATAGTCAAATCTGTCTGCCGCTTTAATTAACCCCAAAGACCCTTCCTGCACAAGGTCCATAAATAATATCCCCTGGCCTGTATATTTTTTTGCAATTGATACAACGAGCCTTAAATTGGATTGAATTAATTTCTTTTTTGCAATCAGGGCTTCTTTTTTATCCCCTTCTTTAATAATTTTCCCCGTCAGGGTTTCGTTTGTTTTGTTTAAAAGTTTAATTTTACCGATTTCTTTTAAATATGTCTGAAGAATTTCATCTTTATTTGCTACATTATTAAACGTCTTAATTTCTTCTTCAGAATCATTTTCAATACTTTCAATAAAATCCAAACCAAAATCTTTTTCGTCACACTTTTCAATAACCATACCATCCTCTAATTTCTGATTTAAAATATGTTTAATATATTTGACGAAAAGACTTAATAAAAAGTTCCAAAATTAATTAAAAAGGTCGCAAAGAAAAATTCTAAAATCGCTCAATATCTTTTCTTTCATATCTTCTTTAATTTCTTTTCTTGCTTCTTTTTGAGATACGTATTTATAAGACTTTGTTATATTTTTATAACCGAACGCATAATAAACCGTACCTTTTTTATTTAGAGGGTCGTTATTGTTAGAGCTTGCATATCCCGTTGTTGAAATTGTAACTCCCGCATATTTTAATAGTCCCCTTGCCATCTCAAGCGCAACTTCGTTTGATACAACTCCGTACTGTTCAATGGTTTCATCCAAAACCCCCAAGAATTTTATTTTAGCATAAGGTGAATAAGTTACAAAATTAATTTCAATAAAATTTGATGCACCGTCAATGTCGGTCAAATTTGAACTTATAAGCCCCCCCGTGCAGGATTCTGCAACGGAGAGCTTAAGGTTTCTTTTTGTTAAAATTTCTTTTATGACTTCTAAGTTATTCACTTACTGGTATGTCCAACGGTTCTAAAACTAAAATATTAAATATTTGTCCTTTTTTAATGTAGACTTCATTTCCTTTTTTAAATAAATCGGCAACGGTTGTGCCCACTAAATATCCTGCTCCTGCAACGGATCCTCCGATTGCCGCAAAAGGAGTGACAAGATATTTTCCGCCTTTAAAAAGGTCCTCTCCTGATGTTATTCCCCATTTGGTTGTTTTTTTGATTATATCTCCGGATTTTGTCCAATTGCCTTTAACGTATGTTTTATAGTTTCCTAAACCAACTATTCCGCCTTTGCTATCAAGATTAAAATCTTCGCATAAGCCTGCTGATATGGGAATTTGCTGACCGTTAGGCGCAACAACATGGTCAAAGTTTAAATATACCGTAGCGGGGCGACGAAGCATTTTAGGTTCAATAAGCGTGCCTATTGTTCCTCTTATCGGGGTTCCTTTAGGAAGGATTATGGCAGATGTCGTCCTTACATCCCTTGTGAGGTAAGTTGTAAACATATCTCCCTGAGCTATATTTTGGGATAAAATCGGATTTGCCATTTCAAGCTCTAATTTTGTGCCGATAGGGATTCTTTTTGTTTTAACATTTGCGCTCACCTGATAAGCTTCAGCTTTCATATTGAATAAAAATATGCACAAAATGGCGCCTAAAACCGTTAAAATTTTTTTCATTAATTTCTCCTCTTTACAAGTCATTTACGCTCGTTCTTCCGAACTTTGCAGACATATCATCAATATGATGTACTATATAATAATAGTTGTCTAAATCTTTTTCGCCAAGATCAATCATAGCGCCCCAATCAATCCTTCCATGGTGAGAAGCAATCATTTTTGCAATCATTGGCTGGTTATTTGCCATACAAAGCGAAAAACCATATTGAGAATGGGAAATCCAATCCTTTTGAAAGTCCGTATTGTATTCAATAAAGCCCGTTTCCCTGTCAATTGTATATTCAAAAATTTTTCCTATGTCATGTAAAATGCATGCCGCAAGTAGTATGTCTTTATCAATAGGCTTAAAACAAACAGGATGTATGCTTTTTGCGAATTTAATACATTCCGTTATATGAACAAGAAGTCCTCCAAGATAATTATGATGCATAACTTTTGCGGCGGGGGCTTCCATAAGCTTTTCTTTGTTTGTTTCTATTGTATTTTTAACAAAACCCTTTAAGTTTTCGTCTTTAAATTCATCTATTGTTTGAATTACAAAATCATACAGTTCTTTAGCTTCTTGCTTTTCAATACCGGCCTTTGCCTCATATAAAAGCTCCAAATTGTTAATAAGGCAGTTATTAAACCTTTCATTATAGCTGGCATTTGTTATTTTTAGGAGATTTCCCGTTTTAAAAAGTTTTGAATCAATTCTGTTGAGTGCTTCTTCCCACAAAATACAGTTCAGAATTGAATCGGTTGTTTTATTTTTTAATTGCAATTTACCCATTTTGGTTCCGGCTTTTGTATCGCCTACCGCATAAGATATAACTTCATATTCAGCATTTAAATCTAACATTTTTTATTTACCACTTTAAAAATTTCATTTAACGTAACGAACAGTTCTTCCACTTCATCAAGAGGAAGCATATTTTCCCCGTCACAAAGGGCACATTCGGGGTGCGGATGAATTTCAAAAAATAAACCTTTTGCTCCCGATGCAACAGCCGCCCTTGCAAGTACCGGCACAAACTCTCTTTCTCCGCTTGAAGAATCGCCGTTTCCTCCGGGAATTTGAACGGAATGAGTAGCATCAAAAATAACGGGATATCCCATATCCTGTATTATTTTTATGCCCCTCATATCGGAAACAAGATTGTTATATCCGAAACTTGAACCCCTGTCGGTTATTAATATTTTGTTGTTGTTTGAATCTTCAACTTTTTTTGCTATAGACTTCATCTGGTAGGGAGATAAAAACTGGCCCTTTTTACTATTAATAATTTTTCCCGTCTTTGCCGCATTAACAAGTAAATCCGTTTGGCGGCACAAAAATGCGGGGATTTGCAAAATGTCTGCAACTTCGGCCGCAATTTTTGCCTGATAAGATTCATGGATATCGGTTACAATGGGCACATTGTATGTCTTTTTAATTGAAGATAAAATTTCTAATCCCTTTTCAATCCCAAGCCCTCTGTATGAATTTAAAGAGGAGCGGTTTGCCTTGTCAAAAGAGGCTTTGAAGATGTAGTTAATGTCAAGTTTATTTGTAATTTCTTTTAATTTTTCACATACAATTTCACAAATTTCCTTTGTTTCAATTGCGCAAGGACCCGCCATGATTGTGAGTTTGTCCCCGCCTATTTCAAAATTGTTAAGCATTATTGTTTTCATAAGTTTTATTATATAATGTTTTTAAGTTTGTGTATAGGGGAAAAATAAATGGCAGTTGAAACAAAAACAAGCCCCGCTGATGAAATCAAGGCGGGAAAAGATAAAGCTTTAAAGATGGCTCTTGACAAAATTGAAAAAGATTTTGGAAAGGGCTCAATAATGAAACTGGGCGACCGTCCTTCCGTTCAGGTTGACTGTATTCCGACAGGGGCGCTTGCCCTTGATATTGCACTTGGTGTCGGCGGAGTTCCGAGAGGAAGAATAATTGAAATTTACGGCCCCGAATCTTCGGGGAAAACCACTCTTGCCCAGCATATCGCCGCAGAAGCACAAAAAAGGGGCGGAATTGCCGCATTTATAGACGCTGAACATGCGCTTGACCCTGAATATGCTAAAAATTTGGGTGTTAATGTTGATGAATTACTTATATCTCAACCTGACACAGGAGAACAGGCCTTAGAAATAGCGGAAGAACTTGTTCGCTCGGGCGCTATTGACGTTATAGTGGTTGATTCGGTTGCGGCTCTTGTTCCGAAGGCAGAAATTGAAAAAGCCATGGACGAACAACAAATGGGCTTGCAGGCAAGATTAATGTCAAAAGCCTTAAGAAAGTTGACCGCAATCGTGGGAAAAACAAATACTACGGTAATATTTATTAACCAACTAAGACAAAAAATCGGGGTAATGTATGGAAACCCCGAAACAACAACAGGCGGTAATGCTCTTAAATACTATGCATCCGTCCGTCTTGACATAAGAAGAATAGATGGTGTTAAAAATAAAGAAGGCGAGGACATAGGAAACAGAGTAAGAGTTAAAGTCGCAAAGAATAAAGTTGCGCCCCCGTTTAGAACGGCCGAATTTGACATAGTATACGGTAAGGGAATTTCCGCTCTGGGTAATATTTTAGATGTTGCCGTTAATATGGATATAATTAAAAAAGCAGGCGCTTGGTTTAGCTATAATGATGAAAAACTCGGGCAAGGAAGGGATAAATCCAAAGAATTTTTAGCTGAAAACCCTGATATGCTAAAAGAAATAGAACAAAAAGTAAGAGAAAAGCTTGCAAATAAAGAAGTATAACCCAATTAAAAGACTGTACATTATTTTGAGGTCTTTTAATTTAAATTTTATCTCCCGCAATTTTATTTGCGGGATTTTTTATGCTTTTAAAATTTTAGTCGTTTTGTATTTTTTTACTTCCCCCCCCCCTTTTTTTTCTTTTTCTAAAAAAAGCTTTTTTTCATGCCCCGATATAGTGTAATTTAGATACCTTTTAGTTATATATCCTTCATATAAGAATTATAGCCTTGAAAAAGAAAAAACAATTTGATAAAATGAAATTGTACTAAAATATAGATGGGAGTTTAATTTATGGTTAAATTGTTTGGAGCTTA
>CANRHZ010000016.1 GCA_947630535.1 Candidatus Gastranaerophilales bacterium
CCATCTTGCGCAATAACTCTTATTAAAAAGGTTTAGTCTTATATATCCTAATTTAATTCTAAGAGAGAAGATTTTCCTCTTTTCTTTATTTTGGCTTCTTTTTAACTGTTTTTTTCTAAACTTGACTAAAAACTTTTCTTTATCATTTATTAATAAATCAACTTCTTTTTTTCTTATGTGGCTATAAAAAAACTTACCAAGAGCATTTTTTTCACGCAGTTTTTTAAACGTATCACAAAAAACATCAATGAATTCTTCCTGACTGTCGTCTGCAATTCTTGCCAAGTTCCATCTGCATGAAATATATTGATTGAGGCAGATATTTTCTATAACTCTATTTTTTAAATCGGGATATTTATCGAGGAACTTGTATACTTCTTCATACTCATTGCATATTGAAAAAACATTGCTTTTTGATTTAACCGACGAGTGTTCGTTATCTTGTCTGTAGTGAATGTAAGCTTCTTTTGTAAAATAATATTTGCCGGAAAGCGCAATTGTCTTATGCGCAAAAGCAATATCCTGATAACAAGCGCCTTTTGTTTCAAGAAACCTTATATCATATTTATCAAGAAAAGATTTTTTATACAAACAAGACCAAACTGAAGGCATTATGTTTAATATGGAGGGATTATCCTTTGCATTTAAAATTGCATCTGTTTTAAATAAAAAATCCGTCATTTTTTTATTAGTTTCAGGGGAAGAAGTATAAAAATACCAGTTTGATTTAACAACATCTAAATTGTTTGAAGATGCAATATTGTATAAATTTTCAAACATATTATTTTCTGCATAATCATCCGATTCAACAATTCCTATATATTCACCGCTTGCATTTTCAATACCAATGTTGCAAGCCCTTCCGTAACCTTCATTTTGCTTATGGATTACTTTTATTCTTGAATCTTTTTTTGAAAATTCATCACAAATTGAAGGGCTCAAATCCGTTGAACCATCATCCACAACAATAATTTCAATGTCTTTTAGGGTTTGATTAACTATACTGTTTAAACATTGAGCCAAATATTTTTCAACATTATATACGGGAACAACAACTGATACTTTACACATATTAACTTTAACCATTATTTATCTTTAAGCCAAATTCTATCATAAAAAATTACAAGACCGAATTGTTTGTATTTTTAACTTTTGCCCAAACAAGTAAATCATCCACATTTTTTATAATAGTATCGTCTTTTATCAAATTCACGTTTATTTCGGGGGGGGGGGGTAATTGCGATTGAATATATTTGTTTGGTAATGTGTCCATCTTTTCTATAAATTCATCAGGATAAAGATATTTAACAATATCGTCTTTATAGGGATGAAATCTGGGATAGAAAAAGTCCCCCGCAAGACAAAGGGTTTTACAACCCACGGCATGCGCTATATGCACATTCCCCGATTCAACACTTATTGAAAAAAGACATTTTTTTAAAAACATCGGAACAAAAGATATTATCATTTTTCCTGCGGCATTGATACACCTTTCGGGGGTTTTAATATAATCCATTACATTTTTTATTAGGGGCATGTCATTTTTTGCGCCCAGAAATACAATTTTTACATCACTGTTTGTGTTATCAAGAATATAGTTTATTAACTTTACCCATTTATGATTTTTTAAAAGCCTGTTTGAACTTGTTGCAGCAACCGAAACTGCAATATATTTATCATTTATTTCAAGCAGCGTATTTAATTCATTATCAATATCGGGAATTTTCATATCAAGCAAAGTTTCAAATTCTTTTTTTACTCTGTCCATTTCAAACTCTTTGTTTTCAGAAACTCGGATGCGGTTATATATTTTTGAACCTTCCGTATTATTACTTAGTTTTCCGATTGAAGAAATAAACTTTGTTTTTGCTTTTATGTGTTTTGCAAAAAACGTCCTTAAGGCATCAACGGATGATGGCCTGCCGTAATACAGAGGGGTTGTATTATATAATACATCAGGTTTTAGAGAGTTTATCCTGTTTATAATAAGCCACTTGGATATAAAAGTTTTAAGCAGAGTTTTTTGATTAAAGGTAATAATTTCATCAAAGTACTGTCCGTCAAAATTTTGTATAAAGTCAATGTAGGTTTCTCTGCCTAAATAAACAGTGTAATAATCTTTAAATTTTAAAGACTGCTTTATATATTTAAAAAACGGCCTGAAAAACATATAATCCCCTATACCGACAGGCCCGATTATCAAAAGAACGGGGCGGTTTTGTTTCTTTTTTGGGATATATTTTATTTTTATAAAAGAAAATAAAGTTATTAAAGTATGCTTCCCAAGCTTTTTAATTTCAACTATCTTACCCATATAAACTCAATAATCAATATAAGCTTTTATTGTCATATTCACCCTATCATAAAAATATATTGTTTACAAATTATGGCAATTTTTGTCAATTTTTCTTTTTCACAGGTTTTAATCACACCATAAGATAATCGGTGTCGTTAAATTTGAAGATTAATAAAATAAGCATACAAAATTCCTGCATAAATAACAGGATAAATAAAAGCAACAAAAAAGCGGATGTTTTCCATAAATACAATTCAAGCATATACAATTCTAAAAATCTTTATTCAAAACTTGGAAGCATTTCTTTCGGATACAAATTAAAAGGTGCAAAAAACAGTCACCTTGATTATTTTGGTGCAAATGTTGACCCTGTAACCAAAAAAACAACTTTTAGAGTTTATTCAACAAAAGATAAAATTGAACTTCAAATTGCAAACAAAGACCACTACAAAAAGTATTGGGAAAATTTATCGAAAGAGGAAGAAAATGAAATCGGGCTTGAAACATACCTTATGAAAAAAGAAGGCAGGGTTTTTGAAATCAGACCCGAGAAAATTATAAAAGAGGGCATGTTATACAGGTATAAAATAACGGATAAAGACGGAAACGTATCTTATGCAAAAGACCCCAGAACCTACTATCAGCCCCATGATGCAATGGGATGGAGCGGGGTTTACAATCAAAACTCTTATGTCTGGCATGACAAAAAATGGCAAGATGGGCTTGATGAAAGAAAAATTAAACGAACCAAAGACATTAACGATTGGGGTGTAGAGTCAAATATGGTAATATCCGAAAAACACATAGGAACATTAGGCGGATATGAAAATGCAAAAAAGGAAATAGATAAAATTTCAAAAGAAGGAATATGCAATACCGTCTATTTTCTTCCCGTGGGCGAATTTTTCGGCGAATACAATATAGGTTACGATGAGGTGGATAAATTTGCTCCCGAAAGTTCATACGGAACACCGGATGAACTAAAAAGCCTTGTTGATTACGCACACCAAAAGGGGATAAATGTTATATTAGACGTTGTTCCAAACCATTTCGGGTTTATAGGTTCATCTGTCGGACAGTTTGCGGATGCACAGGATGAAACAAAAAATACAGGCTGGGGAGCGGCATTAAAATTTAAAGATAAAGACGGCGAATATATGAGAAAATATATGTCGGATATGATGATAAATTGGCTTGTTAACTATCATTTTGACGGGCTCAGGATTGATGCGACGGAAAAACTTGATTATGACCCTGCCTTAAAATATTTTGCATCCGAAATAAGAGGCCACAATGAAACCAAAAACTCAATTTTATTATCGGAGCACCTTGAAAAAACAAGAAAACTTGCTCAGCCCTTATATGAAGATGAAATCAAAGACCCTATTGAAACATACAAAAGGGCATCAGATGAAAATTTGGCGGCAGACAGGTTAGGATATGACATTCAATATACCTACGACTTTAAAAATACTCTTATGGCGCTTACTTTGAACATGAATATTTATGATTGCCCCCCTTCAATTGATGATTTGGCAAAAGAATACGAGCTTGGAAACAGATTTTATGACGAACAAAGCAAAAATTTAGAAAACCCTAAAGCAAAAAACAGTTACGTATATTTTAATATGCATGATGAATATAACGTGTTTGGCGGGGTAAGACCCGTTGTAAGAGCACTTGCATGGGAACTTAAACTTCCTTATGAAAAAACTCTTATAAGTCCTGATGGAATGGATAAAGCACCTTATTTAAGGGCGGAAAAACTTTTAGAAAACTATTTATTGGGGAATTATTCCGATAATGAAATTAATATAAAAGAGTTTGAAAAAGCATACAAAAATGCACAAAGAAAAAACCGCCTTATGCTCTCATTGACGTTTATGCACCCTGCAAATAAAGGTTTTTCAATGGGAGATGAAACGGGAGAATTAACACCGTTTAGATATTTTGCCCGATATGAAAGTGACGAAATTAAAAAGAATGTAGATAAAGAAAAAGGATACAGTGTCGGAGAAGATTCGTTCAAAAAATCAAGCAAGATTTATAATAAAATCGAAGATAAAAATTTATCAAAAACCGTAACCATGCTATCAAAAGATTTTACAAAGCTAATTTGCGAAAACGGCGCACTAAAAAAAGGTGATTTTAATAACGTTATATCGTACCCCATTGATAATGAAACTATTTTTATTCACAGATGGGATAATTCAGGCTCGGATATTTTTGCAATAGGAAATTTTTCAGACACCAAAAAAACAATAAATGATATAAAAGGCTTTCCTGACGGTATTTGGAGCGAAGTATTAAACACCGACAATAAAAAATATGGAGGAGATGGGATAACAAACGATAAAAAAATTCAAAGGGGCGATATTGAAATTAATCTTGCTCCCAACAGTCTTTGCGTGTTTAAGCGTGAGGGATAAATTTAAGAATATTATTTAAAGCGGTTTAAAAAAACTGTTTTCCTTTATGGATTTAAATGGGGTAAAAAAACAAATTGGTAATAAAGATGGAAATTAAACCTATATATAAAGGACATTTTTGTTTCAATGCATGCAAGAGTTTGAGGTTGTAAATATATACGTAAGGAGGAGTTTTTCTTTTGCCAAACCATCTTTCAATTTTATATTAATTAACTTTTGCAGCGATAATATTTTTAATTTCATTGTCAACAAAGATATTTTAAATACAGATAATTTTAATGTCGATATTTTATTTGGCAATTATTTTAAATTTTTGTTTTTATTATAGTATTACAATGTTGTAAGGAATGTATTATGACATATAATGTTGTCGGTTCAATTGCAAAAATAGACGGAAACTCGGGTATTTATGACGGAAAAATCAAAAATAGTTCCGTCAGATACGGAAGAAATGCAATTAATAACCATATCGGATACTTAAACAGTTATGTACCCGGCAAGGTTGATTTGCCCAATCTTAAAGATTTGCACACGTTACCCAAAGACGAATTCAATAAAAAAATGGTTGAATTGGAAGAATCTTTAAACAGGCTTGACGACACGATAAATAATCTTCCCCCGCTTGATTTTGAATTAAGATATGCTCAAAATAAAAACGGGTTGGATAAACTCTCTGTTGTCGGGGCGGCATACGAAGAATTGGGGCAAAGGCAAGAAGTTACGGTTAGAGAGCTTTCTGACAACTTAAAAGAGGGGCTTGGAGAAAATTTCACTGCTGAAGCCATGGATTTAAACAAAGACGGAAAGATTAACCTTGGAGAATACTCCGCATCAATAGTTTTATCCGATATTTTAAGTGAAAAATCGGACAATATAACCATAAAAGATGCTAACGGCATTATAACCAATGATGGTCAAAAAAGAATGCTGCCTTATGGTTTAGATAAAAATATTAAAATGGCAAGCAAAATATATCAAGCAATCTATGATTGCTATGATTTGGATAATGCCCAAGAAAAATTTTTATCGGACGACAATAATTTAATAAAGTAGTTCTATAAAGATTAAAAATGCTTTCTTTATAAAACGAACGGGTGGTATTTACGCCTGAAAAAGCATGCGATATATACGAGCTTGGAAACAGATTTTATGACGAACAAAGCAAAAATTTAGAAAACCCTAAAGCAAAAAACAGTTACGTATATTTTAATATGCATGATGAATATAACGTGTTTGGCGGGGTAAGACCCGTTGTAAGAGCACTTGCATGGGAACTTAAACTGCTTTATGAAAAAACTCTTATAAGTCCTGATGGAATGGATAAAACACCTTATTTAAGGGCGGAAAAACTTTTAGAAAACTATTTTGCCCGATATGAAAGTGACGAAATTAAAAAGAATTTAGATAAAGAAAAGGGATATATTGTCACAGAAGATTCATTCAAAAAATCAAGCAAGAACTTTAAATCTCATAACCCATATTAACGCTAACTTTAACAAAAGAAAGCCCATAAGGTTTTATAACGGCAGGTTAAATTCTCCTGCAATAATAGTGATAGAAATCTTAAGGTTTTGAATTATCGATTAATTTATCGCCCTTAAATCTAAATTCCAAATCGGCACCATCTTCTATTTCCGGCAACAATTTTTTGTCTGCGGTATATTTTTCCAGTGAACCGTCCCAATATTCAAACGTTTCATCAACTTTATGTCTATTAAAAGGTAGTATTTGCCTATTGGCATTATATGTTCTTAATTTGCCATTCGAAGAATCATAATCAAATCTTTTGCCATACTTGTGTGTTTCGTCAGGCAAGATTTCATGGTTAATATTATAGCTGAATAATTTTCCATCAAAATAGTTAAACGCTTCACCGATTTTACGTTTTATACCGTTTGAATAGATTAAATGGATTCCGCTATTAAAAATTGATAATTCACCCTTATAGAACCAATATTCTTCGCCAATTTCTTCACTTTTGTCATCTGATATTCTAATATTACGGCCTATAGTTTGTATATTATAATCCGTATCAAAATAAATTCTATCTTTTAATCCGTTTGCTTTATCTATTTCAATACTTTCAATAAAGGCTTTACCATTTTTTACGTCATAAAAGGTTTTTATAGTTTTATCGCCTTGTGTTTCTGTATAAATAGAATAACTTTGAGTCAAATTTTTTGGATCTGATTCTATTTTTGCAATTGTAGTTTTAACTAAATCTTGTGCATCTGATAAAACAGTATAGGCTTCTTCTTTCACTTTATCTGACCTATCATATATAACTTCCGCTTCTTTAGATAAGTTTTTAGAACGAGCTAACACTTCCTCGGCTGATACTTCTTTTGCTTCTTTAACCGTTTTGTCGGATGGTACTGTTGCATTTTTTGCTCCGTTTTCCGGAGTTTTATTACTTTTTTTGGAATTAAGCCGTATGCTTGCCCTACATAAAGCGTCTATACCGGCAAAAGCAAGCGGCGATATATTGCCTTCTTTGGTATTAAAGGGATTTTTGGGTGTATTATCTGCTTTACTTGTTTTATTTTCTTTAGGCGGAGTAGTCCGTTTAACGAATTGTAAAGGCGAATTTTTCATATATTGTTCAAGATAATTCATTAATATTTATCCTTTTTGCTATATATTAATTTAAAAAACAATAAAAAAGATAAAATTGCCTGCATTTATTATTTTAAACACTGAAAAACATTTTAATAAAAACATTAAATCCAATCTTTCTTTTGAATAAAACCAGACAAAACCTCACGACATGAAAAAATTTAAGGACGGTCTTTTGATATTATTTTTTACAATTTCATTATTTTAAATTTTTTTGATAAGATGGTTTTATGAAAAAGGTTTCTATAATTATACCTGTTTATAATAAAGAAAAATACGTAAAAGAATCGCTAAAATCAGCCGTTAATCAAACATATAAAAATCTCGAAATTGTTATTATTAATGATGGCTCAACGGATAACAGTAAAGCTATAATAGAGGATTTTATAAAAGACCATAAAAATATTATCTATATTAATGAAGATAAAAATATTGGTCTTTGTCTTGCAAGAAATAAAGCGATTTCGGCTTCAAGCGGAGAATATATTCTTCCCTTAGATGCTGACGATTTAATTGATAAAACCTATGCCGAAAAAGCGGCTAAAATACTGGACAATGAACCTGATGTAGGGGTTGTATACTGTAATTTTACACGTTTTCAAGACATTGTAAACAGGCAAAGATGCAAAGTTAAAGCTGAAAATTTAATTTTTGAGAACTATATCATAAATGGTTCCATGTATAGAAAAGAAGATTTTTATAAAGCAGGACAGTATAAAGAATGGCTGAATGCTCTTGGTTGCGAAGATTGGGAACTTTGGATTTCATTCTATGAAAAAGGATACAAATTCAAGGGTATAGACGAATTTTTATACCATTACAGAATTTATAACGAAGAAGAACGCATGACATCTAAATACCTTTGCAAAATGAAAGAGATTGAACTGTTAATTTTAGAGCACCACTTGCCATGTTATATGAAAAACGATAAATTTTATAACCTTATATTTGGCTCGGACTCCAAAAAAAATTTTGAGAGGGCCGTTAAATATAAGTCGCTTTTTAATAATATGGTTTGGGTTGTTGCGGGGCAATTTGCAATAATTTTTGCCCTTATTGGCATAATTTATAGCCTGATAGTCTGGGGGGAGTAATTGGTCTTTAATCCCAAAATACTTATAACGGGCGGCGCAGGCTTTATCGGTTCTCATATATCGCAAAAATTGTCTATAAAAGGGTATAAAACGGTTATTGCAGATAATCTTTCAAGCGGGTGTTATGAAAATATCAACAATATAGATAATATCAAATTTTATAACAGGGATATTATACAAGATAATTTAGAAGATGTTTTTGAAACCGAAAACCCCGATTATGTTATTCATCTTGCAGCACAGGTTGGTGTTGCAAGTTCGTTTGAAAATCCGTATTTTGATGCTCAAATGAATATTTTATCCTGTATTAAACTTATAGAACTTTGCAAATCATACGGGGTAAAAAAAATAATTGTTGCATCAACTGCCGCCGTATACGGGGATAACAAATATATACCCATAGATGAAAAGCATCCTGTTGACCCATGCTCTCCATACGGCTTATCAAAATATACAATGGAAGAATACATTAAACTTTCCAAAGTTCCATATATTATATTCAGATTTTCTAACGTATACGGCCCAAGACAAAAATCGTATAAAGAGGCGGGTGTTATCTCAATGTTTTCCAATGCCATGAAAAATAAAGAAAAAGTAACCATATATGGAGATGGCAGCCAGCAAAGAGATTTTATATATGTTGAAGATATAGCAAAAATATTTGTTAAATCAATTGAAAGCAATATTGAAAATCAAATTATTAACTTTTCAACAAACAAAGGAATAACGCTTAATGAGCTATTCAACACAATGAGCAGAATTTATGATTATGACATGACACCTGAATACAAGCCAAAGAAAGAAGGAGATATTTTATTAAGTATCTTATCCAATAAGCTTGCAAAAGAACTTTTTAATTTGGCTGACAGTGACTTTACAGATTTAGAAACGGGGCTCAATAAATTAAAAACAGATTCTGAAAACTTTATGAACTGTTTGGGGGGGGGGGTAATATGCGTCCTGAAATTTCAGTTATAATCCCTGTATATAATGTTGAAAAATATGTGGGAGAGTGCCTTAACAGTGTTGTAAATCAGACATTTAAAAACCTTGAGATAATATGCGTTGACGATTGTACAAAAGACCGCTCAATAGAGATAGTCGAAAATATGCAAAAAAACGATTCCAGAATAAAAATCATCCGCCATGAACATAACTCGGGACTTGCCGTTTCCCGCAACACAGGGATAAAAAATGCAAAAGGAAAATACATATTTTTCCTTGATTCAGATGATTATATGAAACCTGATACTCTTGAAAAACTTTACAACAGAATTGTTTCGGACAAATCCGATATTGCGGTATCAAGAGCACAGGCATTTTATGATAGCGAATGTGAAGAAAATAAAAAAAGAGTTCAAGAACATAACAAAGTATTCAAAAACCAATCCTGCATAAAACAAATTCAAATAACCGAACAAAATTTCAGTTATTTTGCCGACAATATGTTGCATGTTGCATGGGGAAGGTTGTATGACAGTGATTTTATAAAACGAAATAATATACTTTTTATAGATAAAAACATAATTTATGAGGATGAAGGATTTTTTATAAAAGTATACTCGCATTTTCCTCTAATATCATACATACAAGAAGATACGGGAGTAATGTACCGTATAAGAAAAGATTCGATAATTGGCAAAAACCACAAAAGAAAAGATAAAAAGGCCCGCAACCAAAAAATAAAACTGGTTAAAACCGTTATATATGATGCATTTGAGCATATAAAAGAATATTACGGTTCAAAAAAATCCAAAAAACTAATTAAAAAAATATTAAAAACGGGAGCATACAGAAAATATCTTTCGCTTAATATTTTTGGCATAATTAAATATCGCTGGTTTAAAAATGACAAGCAAATTTCATTTTGCGGAATAGACATCTATCGGGAAAAAATAAAAAACAAAAGCCATAAGTATTACAAGGTTTTAGGTGTTACAATAAAGAAAAAAGAAATAAAACAAAAAACGTCCTCTATAAGTCCGCTTTTCTTGGGGGGGGGGGTAAATGTATTGCACTATCCAATAAGGAGCATTTTTAATGACTAAGATTTCAGTAGTTTTGCCTGTATATAACCCTGAAAAACAGTGGCTTAAAGAAGCAATTGAAAGCATATTAAATCAAACATATAAAGATTTTGAGCTTTTAATATTGGATGACGGTTCAAAAGATAACATAGAAGAAATAATAAATGAATACAACACTCAAAAAGAATACGGGGACAAAATAAAATTTATAAAACTACCCCACAAAGGCATAGCTCAAACCTTAAATAGAGGTTTTGATGAAGCAAGGGGAGAATATATAGCAAGAATGGATGCTGATGATATTTCGCATCCGGACAGATTTAAAATTCAGGTTGAATTTTTGGATAACAATCCCGAGTATTCTATTGTCGGATGCTCAATAGAGCTTTTTGGCGATAAAAAAGAGGTATGGTATTATCCGCAAACCCCAAAATATTTTGATTTTATCAAAGGTTGTTTTATTGCACATCCTTCCGTTATGTTGAGAAAAAAAGATTTTGAAAAATATAATTTAAGGTATAAAACGGATGTTGTATGTGAAGATTACGAACTTTGGTCAAGAGCAATAAGACATTTAAAGTTTTATAATCTTCAACAAATTTTACTAAAATACAGAACCCACAAAAATAGCCTTTCCTCAAACCCGCTTGCAAGAAAGTGCGATATGTTGATAAGGCAGGATATGATTGATTTTTTAACGAATAACGAAGTGCAAAAGAAAAAAATAAAAGAAATGATTTTTCCCTCATCAAAATATTCCAAATTGGAAACAATATTTTCCATAAAAAATGCTAAGAAAGAGGGGAAAAAAGTAAAGGTTCTATGCTTGTTTGGACACAAATATACGTTTTGGAAAAAAAGAAAAAAAATAAAAATAGTTAAAATGACAGGCGGGCTTGGAAATCAGATGTTTCAGTATGCTTTTGGAAAAAAACTTGAAACAATGACTCATTCAAAAGTCTTATATGATATAGGTTGGTATCGGGAAATAAAAAAATATAAAAACGATGAATTGTTGCCCGGTGGTTTTTCAAAAAGAGAATATTGCCTTGATATTTTCAGAACAAAAATCGGGTTTGCAGACGATGAAACGATTAGTGAAGCAAAAGAGTTAAAAAAATCCCCCTATAGAGGATTTATAAGGAAAATGTTTAACATTCCAAAATACATATTAAAGATTGCAATAGAAAAAGACCCTTTTGAATATGACGAGAGTTTATTATATTCCAATAAAACATATTTCGAAGGGTATTTCCAAAACCCAAAATATTTATCAGGGATAGAAAACACAATAAAACAAGATTTTACCTTCCCCGATATTTATGATAAATACAATTTAAATATTTTAAATAAGATAAAATCTGCCAAAAACTCCGTATTTATTCACTTAAGAAGGGGAGATTATCTAAATCTCGGATGGGAATTAAGCATTGATTATTATAAAAAAGCAATAAATTATATATTAAACAATGTGGAAAACCCTGAATTTTTTGTCTTTGGAATAGAAAGTGAAGAATTTTATAAAACACTTGAAATAAATGCACCTACAGAATTTATCGGAAACCACAACTTTGAAAATAAAGAAGATTGGAAAGATATGTATTTGATGAGTCAATGCAAACACGCTATTATAGCAAATTCAACTTTTAGCTGGTGGGCTGCATGGCTTGGCGGAAATTTTGAAAATCGTATTATATTGGCACCAAAGCCGTTTGTAAGAGGTTCAAGCTCAATGTTGCCTGATATATGGAGAAAGATTGAGTGACAAAAAAACTAAAAATAGCAATTCTATACATTTGTACAGGCAAATATACCGTTTTTTGGAAAGATTTTTACAAGACATGTCAAAAATATTTTCTAAAAAATCATTCTAAAACATACTTTGTTTTTACTGATAGTGAGCATATTGAGTACGATAATAAAAAAGAAGTTAAAAGGATTTATCAAAAAAAGCTCGGTTGGCCCTTTGATACTTTAATGCGATTTGATATGTTTTTAAGTCAAAAAGAAGAACTTAAAAATTACGATTATCTGTTTTTTTGTAATGCAAATTTGTTGTTTAGAAAAGAAATAGGAGAAGAAATTCTTCCCGATAAATATGCCCATGGCGGAATTTTAGTAACGCAACACCCCGGGTTTTATAATAAAACAAATTTGGAATACACCTATGACAGAAACCCCAACTCAACTGCCTATATACCTATGGGGGGGGGGGTAAGCTATGTACAAGGCGCTTTTAACGGAGGAAGAAGTTATGAGTATTTAAAGATGTGCGAAGAGCTAAGTAAAAGCATTCATACCGATTTAGATAAAAATGTTATAGCTCTTTGGCATGATGAAAGTCATATAAATAAATACATACTCAACCGTGCATACAAAATTTTGCCTTGCAAATATTTATACCCCGAGGGTTGGAAGATAGAAGAATACAAGGATGATATAAAAATTTTAATAAGAGATAAAGCGAATAAAAAGTATGGCGGACACGGATACTTAAGAAGTTGATATTTTTAATTAAAAAACGGTGATAGGATTTTATACTTTAAACAGTATTTCCAATATTTATCGCATTTTAAAATTCTTTGCAATTCAACATATTTTATATTTTGTTTTATTTTTTCTATATCATTTTCCGATACCACAATCTGAAGGTCACGCCTTGTTAAATCATAGATTTCTTGCGCATTCTTTTTACTCTTTTTTGTATAATACAAACAGTAGCGAATTTCATGGTTTATATGAAAAATTAAATAAGTGTTTTTATATGAACCATTGACGTTTGCTTTTATAAATTCGTAGGAGTTGTGCAAATTGGAGATAACTTCAAAAAATTTTTGTGCACGTTTTTTTAGAACACTTTTTCTTACTTTATTTTTAGAGTCTATTATTCTGTATGTATATAAAGGCATATTAAGGAAAGATATTGATTTAGCAAAAACGGTAGTTGAAATATTAAAAATATTATCCTCTCCGCATCTTGTTTCGGTATATCTACAATCGTTATCGATTAAAAATTTTCTTTTGTGTATCCTTGCAACGTGTAAAAAACTGTAGGGCAAATCATCCTTCATAATATTCATTGAATATCCGTTTTCTTTTTCTTTTAAGGTTTTTGCCCAGGTTTTATCAATAAACCTTTTGTTTTCTTTTTCAGAATAAATGTAATAATTGAAAAATACTACGTCATTATCATACTTTTTTGCATGGTTATATAAAATCTCGCAAGCATTTTCTTCATACCAATCGTCAGGGTCTAAGCACATTATATATTCGCCGCTTGCCTGTTTTATGGCAAGGTTTCTTGCATATCCTTGGCCCTTATTTTCTTTTAGCTCTATAAGTTTAATTCTTTTATCCGATTTTGCATAATGTCTTAAAATTTCAAGACTTTTATCTTGTGAAAAATCGTCTACCGTAATAATTTCGATTTCATCTAAAGTCTGGTTAAGAACGCTTGTTAAAGACTTATCTAAATATTGCTCTGCATTATATACGGGAATTATTACGGAAACCTTTATGCTCAAATTTTTCACCACATTTTTTCCTTGGAGGGAGCTTTGTTTGTATCCGTAATTCTTTTTATTAAATTCTTTGTTTTTATATAAAGAGTCTGTTTTTCCTCTTTGTTGGGGGGGGGGGTAAACAATGTTGGGATAAATAAAACTTATTAAAACCATATTTTGTTACTTTTTTTGCCATATTTTTATCTTGATTAAATATGTTTTTGAAAAAATTTTTAATTCTGTTTCTGTAAAAATCTTCTACATTCTGATTTACAAAACAGGGAAGCATATATTTTTCATAATACAAATCGTCATTTTTATCTAATTCAACAATATAATCAATTGCTTCATCAAGAGATTTAAAATCCCTTAAATTAACAAATGAATTGGTATTAAATTCTTTTCCGACAAGAGGGTCACCATAATATAAAGGCATTGAACCGCATAAAATGGGGTCTCTTAATTTTTCCGTAACGTATCCTTCAACAAAAGAGTTTTCTATAGCAATTGTAAATTTATAATCTTTTATAAAATCGGACTTATTTTCAACCTTAAACCCCAGATTGTTTAATAAACTTCCCCCGCTATCCACTTTTTTATATTTGGATAGTTTATTAAAAAAATCTTGTCTTAAGGGGTGTGCGCAATATTTATTGGAATATAGAAAGTTGCAAAATTTTTTATTAGATAAATCAGGGTACTTTTCTTTTTCAAATTCCATTTTGCTTACTTCGCTTAAATTTTTGGGGAGCCACTCGGGGACTCTTATATGTCTGTCATTTAAAGTAAGATAATAAGAGCTCATGGCATAATCATACAAATTAAAATCACAGGCAAGGTTTTCACCGGAATAGAATATTTTAATTGTATCGTTATATTTAAAGTGGTCATATCCAAAACATGAGCAAAAAAGATAATCCGGTTTATCGCTCAAAACAATGTCATAATCTTCTTTTATGAGCTTTATAAAGTGC
Organism: Candidatus Gastranaerophilales bacterium; assembly: GCA_947630535.1. GTDB lineage: Bacteria > Cyanobacteriota > Vampirovibrionia > Gastranaerophilales > Gastranaerophilaceae > Galligastranaerophilus_A. Next base: position 14,940 of record CANRHZ010000016.1, read on the forward strand.
AAATTTTCATATTTGCAACCGGACCAAAAATCAACAAAATTTATACTTATTGTCTTTTTTGAATTTAGCATATCAAAACAATAATAGCACTTATAAAAATTAAATAAAACAATAAACAATAAAAATGCGCAATTGTTAAGTAAAAATTACGATTTAATATAGCCATAAGATGCTCTTGGAAAAAATATGGAGTAGTTCTTACAGATAGGGTGAAATCTGTAAGTTAATGAAAATTAAATAAGTAAGAGGTTAAGCCACAAGGTATTAAGCAAACAATTAAATTTTGGGTGATTAAAGAAGAAATATTGCGACAGAATGCATTAGTGTAAGAATAATAAGCGGGAATTTAAATAATGCACCCTCACACTAACGGTAAATTTGGCAAAAACATTGGCAGATTTAAGCTTGTTATTGAAATTCTTAAATCTGCCAAATGTATTTATATGTTATAAACGGGCTATAAGTTTAAATAACCGATTTGGTTATTCTTCGCCTACTTGTGCTTTCTTGAATTCATCAGCAGCAGTTTGTGCATTATTTTTAACTGCTTTTTTGCATGCATTATGTATTAAAGCAAAAGTTCCTACCAAAGCTGCACCGATTGCACCAACCGCTATCGCATTTTTTGCAACTCCTTTAACATTAACTTTTCCTGCTTTAATATATTCTTCTGCGTTTTTAACGAATGTATCCAGTTTTGCATTTGCTAAATCAGCTGCTTCTTTTGTCCCTTGGTGAAATTCATTAGCAAAGTTTCTTTGCTTTGCTACTTGTCCTTTAATTTGAGTGAGAAATTCATCAGGATTTTTTAATATAGTTTTTTGTAAATGCAAATTTGTAAGAGCACCAACACCGGCTCCAACTGCTCCTCCGATAGCTGCTGATCTTGTTACATTAATGGTATTATTTTCCATACCCGTTCCCCCTTTTTTTTGTTTTAATGCTTGTTTGTATTTTCTTTAAAACACATAAATACTGATTATTGCTATATATATTTACAAATTTTTACAAATTTTTACAAATTTTTACACACGTTTTTTGAATTATTTAATATCTTTTGCATTTTTAATCCAAACGTGGTTTTTGGCTTTGCTTTGCTTTTCTTTCCTCAACTTTTTAATTCTTTTTCCTAAAGCAGTAAATAGTCTTTGTTTATAATAATTTATAAAAAGATTTCGTTTATATATTAATCATCTAAAAAAGTGAAGTCGTCGCCCAATCTTTCTTTTAACATTTTTGCAAAATCACAAAAATCAATTTCCAGTGCTTCGCAAAATTTCCAAGCCGTAGCTAATCGACAATTTATTATTCCTCTTTCAACTTTGCTTAAATTTCCTCTGTCAAAATCGTATTCGCAGGCAAATTTACTAATCGAGCTATATTTTTTGCTCCTTAGCTCTTTAAAAATTTCTCCCACAACTTTTTTAAATTTGTCTTGTTGCATATTTCAATAATATTTATTGATATGTTTAATGTGATGTAAAAAACCTACAACAATATTGAAAAAGTTTTGATAGCAAAGCTATTAGCTATATTGGCAATATTTTATTTGCGATAACTAATGACATTTGGAGTAAATATGCAAAAAAGAAAAACGATTATGATAGACCTTGATAGGGTATTAAATACGTATGAGGGGAAGTATGATGAAAATAAATTGCCAAAGATAAGACTTGGCGCAAGGGAGTTTGTTGAAGAATTAAATAAAGATTATGATTTAATATTGTTTACTACAAGAAACAATCTAAAAGCCACAAAGTGGCTTATTGAAAACAAGATGGATAAATATTTTAAAAATGTGACTAATGTTAAAATCCCTGCATATATTTATTTGGACGATAGGGCAATTAAATTTAGCGGAGATTATCAAAATACGATTAAACAAATCGAAGATTTTAAGGTTTATTGGAAATAAATGTAGTGATAGTAAGCTCCATAATAAATCCTTCCACATGTACTAAAACACTACACTCTACTATGTCACCCTGAACTTTGCAAAGCAAACAGGCGAAAAACGAGCCTTGTAAAGCCTTGAAGTATGTACTAAAACATTACACTTTTACTGTCACCCTGAACTTGTTTCAGGGTCTTAAGATGTGATGAATAGTAGAAATAAGGTTTCAAAGATTTATTGATATACCTGCAACATGATAAGATGCTGAAACTGTCTTGGATTTCCTCCACGCTCGAACAGTTCCGCAGTTGAACCTATGGTTCAAGTCCGCTCCATGTTCTCGCTATCCAGACTTGGCTTCGCCCTAGTCCGTACGGAAATCCGCAGTTCAGCATGACAATTGCAACACCATTAAGCATTTCCCCCTGAATATTTTTTCCTTCAAAACCAAATTTCCTAACCAACAAATTAATGTATTGCACGGCTTCCGTTAACCTAAAAGTTATTTAAAATTGCAAAAAAAAGATAGCCCAAATCATTTGAGCAATTTATATGCTTCAATTTCAAAATATTTCGCTATTTTTTCAAGGCGATTAAGAGTAATATTCATTTTGCATTTTTCAAGCTTTGATATGTATGAATTTTCAAAACCTAAAGCTAGCGACAATTCTTCTTTCGTCAGATTTTTTAAGGTTCTATATTTTTCAACATTTTTTGATAAAACTGTCTTTAAGCCTTGAGTCATAGTCAATATATTATTTCAATGTTTTTATAAGTTCATTAATTTTAATTTTTGTATTATCGGATAATAAAGCAAGGTTTTGGAATAGCTCTATATCTATTAAACTAGCTTTGTTTTTGTCATAAGAAATATAAGAAAGAAAAATGTTGGGTTCAACCTTGAGCGCCTCTACTATATTGCAAAAAGTTTCAAAAGAAGGAAAGCTTTTACCCCTTTCTATTCTGCTTAGATTGGTAGGGTCTAAATCAATTAACGAAGAAAGTTTATCTTGCGTAATCCCCTGTTTCTTTCGCTCATTTTGTATGATTTTACCTAAAATTTTTTTCTTGGTTTCATCATTCATTTTTTTATAATATAGATACAAAAAACAAAAGTTAATAGCTTAAACATCTATATTTATAAAAAATATATGTTATTATGTATATTATTTATTAAATTAAATAACACAACAAAAACCATTAGCCACAAAGTCAATATTTTATTCAAATCCGCTGATGTCATAAGGGAACAAATATGCAAAAAAGAAAAACAATACTGATAGATTTAGACGGGGTATTAAATACCTATGACGGGAATTACAGTGAAAATTATATCCCCGAAGTTAAAAAAGGTGCTAAAGAATTTATTAAAAAACTAAATAAAGATTATGATTTAATATTGTTTACTACAAGAAATAGCCTTGAAGCTACTAAGTGGCTTATTGAAAATAAAATAGATAAATATTTTAAAAATGTGACTAATGTCAAAATCCCTGCGTATATCTATTTGGACGATAGGGCAATTAAATTTAGCGGAGATTATCAAAATACGATTAAACAAATCGAAGATTTTAAGGTTTATTGGAAATAAATGTAGTGATAGTAAGCTCCATAATAAATCCTTCCACATGTACTAAAACACTACACTCTACTATGTCACCCTGAACTTTGCAAAGCAAACAGGCGAAAAACGAGCCTTGTAAAGCCTTGAAGTATGTACTAAAACATTACACTTTTACTGTCACCCTGAACTTGTTTCAGGGTCTGAGGGATTGAGAATTCTACATCCCTTCTATTTGTTTATATGCCTGTTAATTCACTTGGTAAGATGCTGAAACTGTCTTGGATTTCCTCCACGCTCGAACAGTTCCGCGGTTGAACCTATGGTTCAAGCCCATCTATGTTCTTGCTATCCAAACTAGGCTTCGCCCTAGTCCGTACGGAAATCCGCAGTTCAGCATGACAGTGCAGACAGATTTAGCGGAGATTATCAAAATACGATTAAACAGATTGAAGATTTTAAGGTTTATTGGAAAAGCCAATAGATTGTTTTTACCCTGATATAAGCCTTATTTTAAAAGCATTTTGACTGAATTATAAGTTATTTCATAAATACTGTGGTAAATAAATCCGACATCGGCTTTATCCATTGCTTCTTTTTGTTTATCAGATACCGTTGTATAAGGATAAATCCCGTATATAAAAGGAAACAGGGAATAAATAAAATTTGTCCTGTCGTTTTCTTGCATTTGGGGGCAGAATTTTTCAAGCAATCTGTTTAGAGTTTTCATAGAATTACCAAATGCAATTTTAAATTCCGTTAATATTTCAAGACGGCTATTTTCTTCCATATCAAAATGGTTCATCATAAGCCTTAATAAATCTTTTCTTTTTTCAAGACTATAAGCGATATTTTGGGCGATTTCATCTTTTGATAAAACATTGTTATTTTGAATAATATTTTCTAAATCATTAACCCAAACCTCGTATTGCCTTTTATTTAAGGTTAAAAAGATTTCTTCCTTTGTTTCAAAGTAGTTATAAATTGAAGTTCTTTTAAATGTTGTAAGCTCTGCTATATCATTTAAAGTAATATCTTTAAAACTCTTTGTTTGATAAAGTTTTATAGCGGCATTTAATATTTCTTCTTTTCTTGAATTAACAAGTTCGATTGAGCCTTTCGGCATATTTTAAATTCCTTTTGTCTATATATTGACACAATGTCAAAATTAATATATCATTATATTGACATTATATCAATATTCAATTTAAAAAATTTCAAATAATAAAAAGATGCCTTTTATTCAAATATAGGCACTTAGGCTAAAAAAATATTGAATTTAAAAAGATTTCAAGCAAATTAATTAGAGTTAATGAAGATATTTATTTTCAAAATCGGCTTTTAGAATACTTAAAATACTTGAAAATTGGGTTTTATAGGCATTAATGGTAATAAAATATTTCGGATGTCAGTGAGATTGATGATAACTTCGCATATAGTATTTTTTTACGATTTCTTTACATAAGTTTATATATCTGAAAGAATAAGTAAATTTTTTTCTCAAATTATTTTTTTTTTTTATTAATAGAGGAATAAACACAGAGGAAAAGAAAATGGTAGCTAACAATATCGACATGAGCCAAACCGGTTATGATACCTATAATTTGGCTCAAAGCCAAAACACTAATAATTATGACATTGATACACTTTGTATAAGTATACATAATGCAACGGCAGGAAAAATAGGAACTGATGAAAAGATTATAAGTCAGATACTTGAACAATCTGATGCATTTACTCTTGCAAAAATTATGGACAGGTATTCTGAAGTTACAGGCTCTGAGATATATAAAGATATCGAAAATGATTTTTCAGACAAAGAAGAAAAAGAGATACTCGAAAAATTAAATGATGCATATAAACAAACCAATAATAAAGACTACGACGGATATAATGACGGAAAATTAAACAATAAACAAATAATTACGAGCGTATGGAATGGAATAAAAGATAAAGCATTAAGTATAGGAGCAATAGTCGGAGGAACTATTGCAGCTCCGTTTATAGCAGGCGCTGCCGGAAGCCTTATGACGGGGGTGTTTGGTGCGGCAGCTGCCGCAACGATAGCAGGATTTGCTGCTCCTGTTTTAGCTCTGACAGGAATTGTAACTGCGGGCTATATGATATATAAAGGAGTAAAACAGACATCACAAGCAATTCAGACGGCTAAAAATGCAACAACGGATGATGTTTCAATGTCAGCCGTACAATCAGGAACGGCCGGAGTAATAAGTGCGGCAGAAGGCGCATATATTGGTTGTCAAAGCGCTAAAGGTCTTGTTGATTCATTTAAAAATATAAAAACCCGGGCTGCATCTAAAACTGTTGAAGAACCGGTTCAAAAAACCGATACAAATCCCTTTGAAACAACGGAAGCAACAAACCCTGCCGAAACTCATGCACAAACGGCTGAAAGTGCAGAAAATATAACCTCAGCCGAAACTAATGCACAAACGGCTGAAAGTGCAGAAAATGTTGCTACTTCCGAGAAAACTATAAATCCCGATATAAAAACATCTGAAACACCTGCTAATGAACCAAAAAGCATACAAACGGTTAAAAACTCAGAAACTCTAAACCCTGCCAAAACCAATACCCAAACGGTTAAAAGCACTGAAAATGTTGCTACTTCCGAGAAAACTATAAATCCCGATATAAAAACATCTGAAACATTCACTCATGAAGCGGAAAGTGCAAAACCTGTTTCCGTTAATTCTGAATCGTCAACAAAACCTGTTGCAGATACTCCTAAGGTAGACGGAAGAAAAGTGTCTTTCACGGATAAAAACGGAAATACGGTTGAATGCACCGTTAAAATTAAAACTATACCCGAAAAAGGCATTGAACGAATTGAAATATTAAATCCCGAAGGCAAAGTTGTCGGCTATAGTAAATATCAAATAGCCGACGGCCAAGAAATGGCTTTAATGTATGATGGAGATTCATATTTACATGTTGATTTGATGGAAAATACTTCAAATGGTAATATTAAAGGTATTGGAAGCGAATTGCACAAACTTAATGTATTAAGAAGTCAAGAATTAGGTTTGGAAGGACGAGTCGGATTTCAATCATTACAGAGGGCAATAGGATTTCATTATAAATCAGGTTTTAGATGTCCAAAAGATTACCTTGGAGCCGAAGCCAATAATAAAATAATAGAAGAAGTGCTATCAACTAATTCCGGAAGATTAGAAAAAATACCGGGAATTAATTACGGAATAAGCATGTGTTTACCGAAAGAAAACATCCCCGTTGTATTATCATTATAAAATGTCGGAGTATGATTATTATGGACAGGTTATCTATAAGCTTTTTTTGGTTTATTAAACTGCAAATTTAACAATTACCGCTAATTAAAAAGGCTTTTTCCTTTATCAAGAGTTTTTATTTCTTCCATATCTTGAGCGGCCATTTCAAAGTTTGTAATTTTAAGATTTTCAATCATTCTTTCTTTGTACATTGATTTTAAACAATTATAATATTTTGTTGTAATAAAAATCCTAAGAGCAATTTGAGCATTAGATTTATTATATTTTGAGCTATTGTTTTTAAGATTTCATTGTTGAAAAATTATTTTTACCTTCCGCAAGAGGCACTAAAGACATAATTTTACTGTTGTATTTATTTGTTTATTTTTCTTAGCTTTTCAATTTGTATATTTTTCACCCCAATCACACATAGCGTACAAAACGGGAATAAAAGATATTCCTTTATCGGATAAACTGTATTCAACTTTTGGCGGTATTTGAGGATATATATTTTTGTTCACAAGATTATCACATTCAAGCTCTTTTAGTGTATTGCTTAAGGTTTTATGTGAAATCATATTTAAGTATCTTTGAAGCTCGTTAAATCTTATGACTTTGTGTCTGTATATTGCATATAAAACGGTTAATTTATACTTGCCTTTTATTTGGGACATTGTATAATAAAACCCTGTTTTATCAAAACTTTCAACACTTTTTAAACAATCTTTTTCTTGCATATTACAGTTACTTTTATTACCGTACTTGTAAAAATTATACTTTAAATATAGCATAAAATTTGAAAGGAGAACTTGTTATGAGAGAAGATATTAAAGAATTTAATGCGGTTGAAAATGTTGCAAAAAAATTTTGTGAAGCCGTTAAATGTGGTGATAGTGCAATTGTTAAACCATATTTTTATGAAAAAGCCTGCTTTTTTGGTCAATTAAACGAACAAACATATCAATCAGGCTCAATTGAAGAATTTTATAAAACGATAGATACTTTTGGCGCCTGTGATGATAACTATATTTCAAGAGTTGATGTTATATCGCTTGAAAAAACTATAGCAACAGTCAGAGTAATTGAAGATAACTGGCATGGTTATAAATTTACCGACTTTTTAATTATGAATAAAATTAACGGAACTTGGAAAATAGTTTCAAAAGTCTATGATACATTATCAAAAAATTAATAACAAAGCCAAAGGTTTTAAAAATAAACTTTTGGCTTTTTAATAAATCAAGCGGCATTTTTGTTTATACGGTTAAAATCCTTAAAAATAGGAGGTAAATTAGTATAAATATTTTTATTAAAATTTGAGGCTTTATCCTTTGATATCTTATTATATCTGTATTGGGTAAATAATCTTGTAATGGCGGATAGAGTAAACCCCATAAAAATCAAACTGAATACATAAGGAACCAATGAAATAAATGCCTTTTCCTTGGTCAACCTTGCCAATTCTTTTTCAAAAGGAGTATTTTTTGTCTTAGAAATCCGCTTTGCAAGTTTAGGTAACTGTGCTCTTGTCGGAGTAGTTAATTTGCCTTATTTTATTGTATGGCAGCCTTTGCATCCGACTTTACCTGAAGCACAATCTTTGCATTTTTGTGAAATTTGTCCGCTGCCAAGAGTTTGTTTACAACTATTTAACCATTTAGGCTCCCTGCATGAACACTGTTCCATAAAATCAAGAAAATGCACGAATTTTATTAGAACATCTTCGGTCATTGAATATTCAATAGCGCTTGCATTTTTATCGGCAGAAGTTTTTTCTATTCCTAAAACTTTGTTTAAGAAATTCGAGATTGTATTATGGCGGTATAATTTTAATTGTACAAGATTTATCCCTTCTTCAGTTAGGGTGATATTACCGTATGGCACGTAATTTATATACCCTAATTTAGCCAAAGTTTTTATCGAGGTTGCAGTTGTTGCTCCGCCAACAAAAAGATAGTTTGAAACATCTTTAACAATAATATTTGAATTGTTTTTTGAAATGTCATAAATTGCAAGCAAATATTTTTCTAAACTTTGTGTTAGCGATTTTTTGGTTAATTCGGTGGTTTGAATACTGTATTTTGCCACTGTTTAGCCCCCTTTATGACAAATATTTTTCAGTTATAATACAATGAAATAATAAACGGGGCAATTTATGAAAAAGATTTTATGTTTTGGGGATAGCAATACCTGGGGATATATCCCAAAATCAGGCGCAAGGTATGATAAAAATACAAGATGGACGTCTTTATTACAAAATCTTTTGGGAAAAAATTATGAAATAGTTGAAGCAGGCTGCTCTAATAGGACTTGTTTTATTGATAATCCTGATGGCATTGATAAGACAGGGTATAAAATTTTACCTAAGTATTTGGATAACACTTTTGATGTTGTCATTCTGGCTCTTGGAACAAACGACATCCAAAAGTCCTTTAACCCGAGTTTAGAGGATATTAAAAAGGGAATTGAAAATCTGATTAACATAACAAAAAGTATATGCAAGAATGCAAAAATTATTATAATTTCTCCTTGTCGTTTATCAAATTCAATAAAATCAGATTATTTCAAAAATCAGTTTGATGATATTTCAATTGAAAAATCTACCCATTTTTCAGAAATTTATAAAAAAATAGCCAAGGAGAATAACTGTTTATTTTTCGATTGGGATAAGATTGTTGAAGTTTCTTTGCTTGATGGGCTTCATTTTTCAAAAGAATCTCATTATAAAATTGCTCACAAATTATATGAATTTTGTTTAGAGCATATTTGCTGAAATTCATTCATTGAAATAAATTTATTTTGTAAGGTTGATTTAAAGCCCGTATTTTGTTTAAAAAAAGTTTTATTGTTTTGTTGTTTTTGCTCATTTTCAGGTGTTTTTGCTATATATAACGGGTTAAAAGCTAAAGTCATAAAACCATGCTCAGTCATTGTTTTATTGGTGAAAATTTATGCGTTAGGATAAGTTTTTTGCAGATATTCCTCAATAGCTTTAATTTGCTTTGTTAAATAATCAAAATTAAGCTGAAAATTTTCATTGCTTCCAATATCCGACATTTCTCTAAGACGTACAACCAGTTCTTTAAGTTCTTCTTTTGTAAATTGACTTACCTTGTGTTTAGGAATTTGTTCAATCTGACCGTCACGCTTTGTATTAATAAACCTGATAGAATCGTCCGTATGTAAGCTGATAGACAAAGGCGAATGCGGGTCGGGATTTTCATAAAGTTCTTTTGCATAGGCCACTGTCGGGTTTTCTATAAAATAGTTTTTATGGTTTTTGCCCTCAATAACATAGTCCAGCTTGCTTACACAAGGCGATTTTTCCTTTTGGAATGTTTTACACACCTTTCCGTTCTCATCAAAATATTTGATGTATTTATAATCTTTTAGTTTGTATTTGCTTATGTCTTGATTTTTTGAATCAAATACGGGTTGTTTTTCTCCCGCTTTTTCTTTTATTTTTCTGCCGTTGTCATAATGGATTTCTTTCCAGTTGGGGCCGACATCTTTGCCTTCTAATTTTAAATTCCCTTTTTTATCGTAAACTTTAATATCTTCAATTAATTTGTCGCTTTTATATTTTGCTTCTGCCTTAATAGCCCTTTTGCCTTCTAAATTCTCAAAAAAATCTTTTACACAAATTCCTTTTTTATCACTTTTCCAGAGGTGTTTTATTCTTCCGTTATCGTAAAAAGTTTGTACATTTTCTGATATTTTTTGACCTTCTTCGTTGTATGTAAAAATCTTTACGCCCTTATCTCTTGAAACGGGCACGAATTTATCTAACGTATGGTCAAAAACCATATTTTCTTTATATTCTTTAAAAAGCTTGCCGTTAATATATGATTTTGTTATATAGCCGTTTTCATAAACAATTTTCGTCTTTTTACCTGACTTTGTTATAGCTTCGAGTGTACCACTAAAAGGTTTATTTTCGGATAATTGTACACCCTTTTTATTGGCTATATTCTTAATTTCACTAGAGTTATCGGGGTTTGTTAATTTTTTTGCAACGCTTTTAACTTCTTGGGCTGCTTTATCAACTTCGGATTTCACCGATTTCCCTTTTATTACTTTATGAACAATAACTCCGGCAAGTGCAGCAACACCAATAGCGGCCGCAATTGTACATATTGCTTTTTTATTATCGGCTTTTTTATTGGTTTTGGTTGGTTTTTTATCGACACTTTTGTTATTTTTTTTATTTCGAAAAAACAACTTTTTATCAATCTGGCTTATTTTAATGTCAGACATGTTTTTCTCCCGTATATTTTTAATTAACATAAAAATCAATAAATTTGCTTAATTTTTTCTTTTTGTTAACAATTCTTTACGGGACTTTCAATACTTTATTAAAATTAAGACAGTAATTAACTCTATCTAGGCGAATTTATATCCTTCGGAATAATTCAGTCAAGAAATTCCAACAGTAAAATAAAATTAACGGCAATTTTTTAAAAATATAAAGCACAACAAAGACTTTAAATGGCAAAAAAATTCTTTCTTTCGCTACAATAATAATCAATCATGCAAAATTAGTGCAGATTTTTCATAAATGCAAGCTATTTAAAATTAACTGCACCAACAACACCATAATTGCGCAAACTAAACGCTTTATCACCAAAAGCCCAAAAAGACCGTTTTGTAAACGGGTAGTTTGCGTATTTAAGGATAGCTCAAACCCAAACAGGAAGCCAACTCTCCTAAAAAAGTAAACTATCCCTAAAAAGCAAACTACTCAATTAACTATAGCTATTTTATAAACGGATAGTTTACAAAATCAAAGCACTGAAACAAACTAAGGACGACTCAAAATTTTGCGGTATTTATGATTATTCAAGGATAGCTCAAGCCCGCTCCCAAAAAACCAACACCACATAAAAAAGTAAACTGACCGTTAATTTTGAATGTTTTTTTGCATTTTATTTATAATGCGGAATTTAATAAATTCATAACGGTGCCAATCAGCAAAATCACAAATGCGCCTCTAAAGGCTTTTAATTAAATTGCACCTTAATTTGCGAGGCAAATTAGTTTTTTGCATCTTTTATGCTTACTTTTTCAGCTTAATAACTTTTCCTTTTTTGGCTTTTTTATAAGGAAACAGTTAGTCTTAATCTTCAATTTTTTGAGATTCATTCCATAGTGTGATTAATGGAGAATCATTAACCGGTCGATACTTTGCAGAGGCATTGGGTGATTCATTTTTTAAAGCCGAAAATAAATTATCTCTTTCCGCTTTTGCTTGCTCATTTATTTTATTTAGTTTTAGTTGGAAATCGGGGTTTGATGATAGTTTTTGCAAAACGTATGTAAATAATCCTTTCATGTTTTTTCCTTTCGTTCTTATATTTTTGCTATCGTCAAACATTATTAAAAACTTTAGATAACAGGCTCTTTTGTATTTACATTTGGTTATATTTGTTTTTTATACGACTTTTTGTTTCAAATTTTTTTTAAGAAAAATACGAAAGTAAATAAAAATAACAACAAAATATAAGTGCCTATAATCTTTTGTCTTTTGAAATTGCTTTTTTTATTTTTAAAAGTTTTGCTTTTTTTGTTCTTAGTGACCTCGGCTTCAAACGTTCACTTTTTAAACTTGCTTTACTCTTGCTTTTTATGGATTTTACTCTCTTTTGTGTTTATTAAGAAAGTTTTTTAAATTTTATAAATTAAATCTTTCAATTCTTTTGCCGCACCTTGCCTGTCGGCGGATTATTCAATCAGCTGCTACAATAAATCAAGCACAATTGTTGCAATGCTCAAAAGTTAAAAAAAGAGGCAATATGCCTCTTTTTTAAATGGTGGGCCATCTTGGACTCGAACCAAGGACCTCACCCTTATCAGGGGTGCGCTCTAGCCACCTGAGCTAATAGCCCTTACGTTGTTGCAAGTGAATTTCACCTGACAGTTAAATAAATTACCATAGACAAAATTTAAAATCAAGATTTACATTTTTTCCGGCGCATCAACTTTAATTAAGTCGAAAGCCTTCTTTAATACAATTCTTACCGCATAAATAATTAAAAGTCTTGAATTACCGAGTTTTTTATCATCAACAAGAACATGTGCATAATTATAAAAATGGTGCAGGTCAAATGCCAATTCCTGGAGATATTTACAGATTAAATAAGGCGCTCTGAATTTCGAAGCGGCTTCAACCTGAGATTTAAAATCTTCCAATTTTAAAATAAGCCTTTTTGTCGATTCATCCGCTTTTTCGTCAGCGCAATAAAGCTTTTCAACATTATGTTCGTCAATCAATTTCAGATATTCATCTTCACTCATAAATGGCTGAATTTCGGTTTTTGTTTCTACATCAAAGCGTTTTTCGGTTGCTTTTCTTAAAATGCTTGAACACCTTGCATAAGCATATTGAGCATAAAATACAGGGTTTTGGTCACTTTTTGTTTTTGCAAGTTCAACATCAAAATCAAGTGTTGTATCAATTGAGCGCATGAGCATCCAATACCTTGTGGCATCAACACCGACTTCACACACCAATTCATCAAGGGTCACCATCTTTTTTCGTTTGCCCATTCTCACGGCTTCGCCGTTTTCAATAATATTAACAAGTTGCCCTAAAAGCACTTCAAGTTTATTGCTATCATATCCGAGAGCATCAATGGCGGCTTTCATTCTCGGGATGTAACCGTGGTGATCTGCTCCCCAGATATTTATAAGAAGGTCAAAACCTCTGTCCAGCTTGTTTTTATGGTATGCAATATCTGCCGTAAGATAAGTGTTTGTGCCGTCCGATTTTTTTAAGACTCTGTCTTGAGAATCGGTATAATCGGTTGATTTAAACCAGATAGCGCCGTCTTTCTCGTATAATTTGCCCGCATTTTGGAGCATTTTAGTGCATTTTTCAACTTCGTTATTATTGTAAAGCGAAGTTTCAGAAAAGAATAAATCAAAGTTTGTCCTGAATTTATTGAGGAGCTCTTTTTGCAAATTCAACATATACTGTTTTGCAAATTCGGCATAAGATAGGCCATTATTATCTTCTATATATTTTTTTGCACAGGGAATTAAATATTCGCCTTTATATAAATCATCTTCCCATTCGACCGTTTCGCCTTTTAATTCTCTCACCCTTAATTCAAGCGACTTTGCAAGCCTTTTTATTTGCGCTCCGGCATCGTTTATATAAAACTCCTGAAAAACATCATAGCCTGTGTATTTTAAAATCTCGGCCAAGCTTGAACCTATTGCGGCCCATCTGCCATGCCCTATATGAAAAGGGCCGGTAGGATTCGCAGATACGTATTCTATATTTACTTTTTTTGAGTTACCGAGGTTTGACTTTGCGTAATTTTCTTTCTTTTCAAATATTTCATCCAAAATGTCAACCAGAAATTTTTCAAACAATTTAAAGTTAATAAAACCGCCCGCAACATTGATTTCAAATCCATCAGGATTAATTTCGTCTTTTATAATGTTTGCAATTTGAGGGGGAGACATCTTTGCATATCTTGAAACACAGGAAACATTAACTGCAAAATCACCAAAATTGGTATTTTTTGGAATTTCGCAAACAAAATTAATTTCATTTTCATTAATGCCGTTTATTTTATTTTTTTTGGATGCTTCTGTTAGAGCATCTTTGACTGTTTTTTCAAAAAATTCTTTAATTTTCATACAGTTATTATAAAACAAACATGAAAGTTCTTATAAGATAAACGAGGCATATAAATTTGTAAATTTTTTGTTACAATTTAATAAATAAGTGTAAATTTTGACTTTTCATAATTTTTAGATAAAATGGAAAAAGACACTAAAAGGCACATGTAACTAAAAAAAAGTGAAGGAATACCATGTCAGGGATTCAACCCATATCAGGCGTCAGCATAAATTATAGCGCTATGAGCACAGGAAGGGCTCAGGATAATTCCCCTGCCTACATCCAGAGCAGAATTAACGACCTTTACAATCAGGCTCTTACCCGCCAAGGCGGAGTTAGATTTTCAGGCACCAGAACATTAAGACAGTTTATTGATAAAAACTCAAAAGACGGTAAAAAGCTCCATAAAATTGTCTAATTGCCTACATTTTTTTGGTCAGTTTTGCATGTATAACGTTTGCGCAGCTTAAATAAGCAATAAAATCGTTATATCTGATCTCCGATTCTCCGTACGGGATTTTTTTCTGCATAAGTTCTTTTGTATTTTCGTTAAGCATAACAAGCTTATTTAGAGCATGTCGAACAAGAAAACTTTTGTATAAAATGGGGCAAAACTTGAATATAAAGTTTTCCATTTTTTTTATTTTTTCTTCAATTTTGATTTTTTTTGCAAGTTCCCTTAGGTTTTGATTTTCCCTGAATATTATTGAATTGGGGTTTTGAAGGCCTTCTTCCAAAAGATTAAGAGTCTCGGTTAATGCTTCTTTTTCATTTAACAACTTTTCTTTTAGTATTTTATCGTCTGAATCTTCAAGCATATATATTTTTTTATCTGTTTTTTTTATCAGACTTTTAATTTTTTTGATTTTTTCATTTGAGGTCAATTCTTCATCAGCAATATTTATAAAATTTCCTTCCTGAAAAATATTTAAATCAAGGTCGTTTAATCTTTTTTGAACAATATTTGTATTTTGTTTTGTTTTGTTTTCAATCGGATTTTCAATAAAAGGAGAAGGCTCTGTCATATTTCCGGTTAACATACCAAAAGGCAATACTTCGGGAGCATTTTGACCGTTAGACAAAATACCGCTTTGCTCTAATTGCCCTAAAAGGGATTTTTTTGCATAGTTATCCATCATATAATAATTATTGAATATTTAATTAGTTTTAACACCATATACAAGTTGTATTTTTGATTTATAATTTTGTTGAAAAAAAGGAAAAATTATGTGGGAATATTCTGAAACAGTTAAAGAGCATTATAAAAATCCAAAAAACGTAGGCTCAATAGAAAATGCGGATGCCATAGGAGAAGCCGGCGCTCTTGCTTGCGGAGATGCACTAAAGCTATATTTAAAAATTGAAAATGATATTGTGGTTGATGCGAAATTTCAAACATTCGGGTGCGGTTCTGCCGTTGCAAGCTCCTCAATGCTTACCGAAATGATAATCGGAAAACCCTTGGAAGAAGTAAAGAAAATTACCAACAAAGATATTATTGAACGACTCGGCGGATTACCGCCCGAAAAAACACACTGTTCCGTTATGGGCAGAGAAGCTCTTGAAGATGCACTTAAAAATTATTACGGTTATGAAGTCGGCGAAAGTAAAACGGATAAAGTAATTTGCAACTGCTACTCGGTAACGGAATCCGTTATAAAAGAAGCAATCGAACATGGCGCAAAAACCTTAAAAGATGTTATGGAAGCAACTTATGCGGGAAGTGCCTGCGGAAGATGCAAAGATTCCATTCAAAAAATAATTGACTCTATGGTTGATAATAACGAAACCAAAGAGGAATTAACCCCTATTCAATTTGCAATTAAGATTAATTCCGCTTTGGAAGAAAAAATTGCGCCCGAGCTTGCAAAGGATTCAGGCGGGATTGAACTTGTCGATATAAAAGGCAAAAATATATATGTTAAATTAAAAGGAACCTGTAAGGGTTGTCCCAATTCAAAAGCTACCCTGACAAGTTTTGTTGAAAAAAAATTAAAAGAATTGATAGATAATGATATCAATGTATTTGAGGCACAAGAATGAGAACTGTTTATCTTGATAACAATGCTACAACAATGGTTGATCCGATTGTAGTTGAAACTATGCTTCCTTATTTTAAAGAAAAATACGGAAACCCTTCAAGCATATATGAAATGGCGCACATTACCCATGATGCAATTAGTGAAGCAAGAGAAAAGGTTGCGAATTTTTTTGGAGCTAATTCTTCAAAAGAAATCATATTTACATCCTGCGGTTCTGAATCTGCCAATATGGCAATAAGGGGGACCCTTGATTTATGCGGAACAAAAAAACACATTATAACAACAAAGGTTGAACACCCTTGTGTTTTAAATACTTATAAGGAACTTGAAAAAAAGGGGTATAAAACTGATTACATAGGGGTTGATGATAACGGAGAACTTAATTTAGACGAATTAAAAAATCTTGTCTCAAAAGATACCGCCCTTGTATCAATTATGGCGGCAAACAATGAAACGGGCGCCATATACCCTTATGAAAAGACGGCTGAAATCGTGAAAGAAATTAACCCCGATACAAAAGTTTTTGTGGATGCGGTTCAGGCGGCGGGCAAAATCAAGCTTGATGTTAAAAATACAAAAGTTGACCTTATGGGAATATCGGGGCATAAATTTCACGCTCCTAAAGGTATAGGTGCGCTCTATATTAAAAGCGGAACAATGATATCCCCCATAATAACGGGCGGACACCAAGAAAGAGCCTTAAGGGCAGGCACGGAAAATGTTCCTTATATAGTTGGTATGGGTTGTGCCGCTGAGCTTGCACAAAATAACCTTGACTATGAAGGAAATGAAGTTAAAAGGCTTAGAAATATGCTTGAAGAAGGTATTTTATCAAATATAAAAAATGCCAGATTAAATTCAAGAACCAAATTAAGAGTTCCAAACACGACAAATATAGGCTTTGAATATATAGAAGGAGAATTAATTCTTCTTCATCTGGATGAGCTTGGAATTTGTGCAAGTTCGGGTTCTGCTTGTACATCAGGCAGCTTAGAGCCAAGCCATGTTTTAAGAGCTATGAAAACTCCGTTTACATCTTTGCATGGGAGCATTAGGTTTTCTTTAAGCAGATTTACAAAAGAAGAAGATATAAAGTATGTAACAGATACCATGCCTGCCTTAATTAAAAAACTTGCAAAAATATCTCCCTTCCAAAAGGAGCTATCAAACATTTTATAGCAATTTTTACACCTCTTTACAATTTAGAAAAGTATAAAAAGCATGGGCTATGAAGCATAAAAGCTATAATGTCAATATATTAAAATAGTTTTTACAATCCGATATAATCGGTTTACAAACATATCCCATTGATAAATACTTTAAATTGAAATGGGTAAGGCTAAAAAACGTATATTACATAAGACTAATTCAAACCTTTATATGACAAGGGAATCTGCCGTAAATAAGGTTTGCGATATTATAAATAAGTCTATCATAAAAGAATCAAACACGGTGTCTGATTTAATCACACTTTTTGGACTGTCCGCAGAAGAATTATCCGAAGCGGGAGTGCCTTATGAAAATTTAATGGCACTATCAAGCATTATGGGATAATTAAGCCATAGCAAAGTAATTTACCTGTTCTTCAGGTTCTTTATATTCAAGACCATCCGGTGTATCTATGGTTTTATTGTCTGAATTATCGGGAGCGGTTTTGGGGTTTGCAAAAACAGAATCAAGTCTGTCATTTGAAACCACATACATGCTTGTATCACCTTCCGAAATTCTTTTTGCCATTTCATCCCAGTAATTAGAATTGTCTGTATCCGTTTGAGATTGAGTATCCGTTGCGTTTGTTATATCTGTTGTATTTGTTGTATTTGTCGTATCCGTTGTATTTGTTACATCCGTTGTATTTGTTGTATCAACCAAGTTTTCAGGTTGATAATTTGTATTATTTGATGGTGTCAGATTTGAAGTATTCGGACTTAAGGCGCCTTCATTCAGATATTTTGCCATTTTTTCCGTTTCCTCATCCGCCGTTCCTGATTGAATTTCTTGTTCAACTTTTGCTTTTACAAGGCTATTTAATTCGTTCATTGCATTGCTATCCTGCATAACCATAGCCGCAGTTTGTTCAAACTGTTTATCCTGTATTTTTTCAACTTCGGATTTTCCGGCAATTTTCTTTGAGACACCTCTGGCTATTGCGGAGCCTACCATACCGCCCAAGAATGTCCCGACGGCGCCTCCAACAACAGTTCCTACAGGTCCTAAAAATGAGCCCAGAGTTGCTCCTATTGCTTTACCGGCAACAGAACCTCCTGCCCAACCAAGCCCCGAGCCAACGGAGTTAAATGTTGTTTTGGCAAACTGTTTTATGCCGGAGAAAAATCCGCCTTCTTTAAATGCGGGCACTACTTCGAACATTATGCCAAAAACTTCATCAAATATTGCCATACCTACGGCTCCGGTACCTTTAAGTACCTTACCGAAGGAAGTTGCGCCAAGTTTTTCCATTCCGCCTTTTACAAATGAAGCTCCGGGGATTTTTGATATTAATTTGCCTATAAAACTTTTTCCGCTTGATAATGCGCCCTTAAGGGATTGAAAAATTCCTTTTTGTGCACCTTTTTCAGCCAGTTTTTTACCTGCTTTTTCAATTGCATCTTTTTCGGCTTTTCCAACGTAATAGTCGGCACTTTTTGCAAGCTGATTAAATATGCTTTTATCGGTAACTACGGTTTTTAAACCTTCTTTTCCGCCGACCGCTTTAATTGCACTATGAGATTCAAGTCCGCCGAAAATAGCCGTAACAGGATTAAAGACGGAAGCCTTAACATCTTCTGATATGGATGTTTCTGTTTGCCCTTCAATATTGTTTATGTATTTTAGAGCATCCGAAACTGATGATATGTTGTTAGTACTCATAAAATGAATAAACTCCGAATTTAAAAATCCTATACAAATAAATAAAGTAATTTTTTTACCGTTTATTTACACCATTAAGGAACATTATTAAGTTTTATTACAAAAATTTATGATAGAATAAAATATAAAATGAAAGAATATAACTTAAAGCACTATGCACATATTGGGGATGCAGTCTGGGAAATATTTATAAGACTGTATTCAATAGAAAAATCAAACACCCAAAAAGGGCTTCATGAACTAACTGTAAGTTATGTCAATGCTGACTTTCAGGCAAAAATTCACGATTTAATTACGGATGAACTTAAAAGCAGTGAAAAAGAAATTTTAAAAAGGGGACAAAACCTTCCTTTGAGCGTTAATAAAAAGAATAAACAGAGTATTCACAGACACGCAACGGCCCTTGAGGTTCTTGTGGGGTTTTTATATTTGAACGATAAAAAAAGACTAAACGAGTTATTTGAAATTATTAAATCAAAGGCATTATAATAAGCTTATGGACAGAACAAAAGAATTTTTATCAACTCTATCTCACGAAGTAAGAACCCCTCTTACAAGCATTAAGGGGTTTTCAAAAACAATTCTTGATTCATACGATAATTTGGATGATGAGCAAAAAAAGAAGTTTATAAAAATCATATACGAACAATCTCAAAGAATAATAAACTTGATGGAAAATGCCCTAAGCGTTGCAGACAGTGAGGTTGATTACAATAATTTAATTTTTAAAAAAACAAATATTAATTCAATATTAAAAAAATCAATTGATATCGTAAAGATGAATTATAAAAATATTGACTACAAAACAAATTTAGAAAAAGACCTTTTTTCATCTCTTGATCAAGACAAGCTTGAACAAATTTTTGTAAACATTTTGGATAATGCCTCAAAATATTCAAATAACTCTGATACGGTAGAAATCAAAACAAGTTCCTATATGGGATTAAATAAAATTTCCGTTAAAAATTTCGGTTCTTATATAGACGAAAGCAAAAAAGAAAAGGTTTTTGAAAAGTTTTACAGGATTGATTCTTATCTGACCTCAAAAACTCAAGGGAGCGGGCTTGGGCTTTATATAGTAAAAAGTCTGACCGAGAAAATGAACGGTAAAATTGAAGTTAAATCAGAAGAAAAAGACCCTTATACAGAATTTATAATTTCTTTTCCAAAATTTTCAATAGAGGACTTTACGAAAGGAGCAAAAGTTGTATAACCCTTCCGTTTTAATAATTAGTAAAAGGCAGGAGCTTGCTTTTAAGTATAAAAAAATACTAAAACTCCTTTTGGCGGATACCGTGCTTGTGGATAATTTGTCTGACGGGATGGGAGAAATTAAAAAAAATAAGTTTGAATTTATTATAGTATCAGATACCGTTGAGGAAAACATAAAGGGGTTTATAAAAAAAGTCAGAATTTTAACCTATAACTTTAGGCCGACAATTATAGCGGTATCAAAGTCTGCCGAATTGTCAGACAAACTGGAATTATTGGATGCGGGGGCGGATGATTTTTTATCGGAAGCTATGCCAAATAAAGAATTTAGGGCAAGATTAAATGCACATATAAGGCGCCATGTTGAAAGCCTTACAAACCCACTTACAGGGTTTTTGGAAGAAAGGTTAACAAGAAAAACTCTTGACAAGGTTCTTGAAAAGGGGGAAAACACATCCATTATTCTTGTTTGTATAAATAATATTACAAACTATAGAGAAATATATGGTGAAATTGCAATGGAAAAAGTGCTTCAAACAACGGGGGCGATTATATCTTCGGCACTTACAAAAGATGACACCATAGGGCACATAGGGCAAAATGAGTTTTTAATTTTTACAAACATATATAAATCAGAAAAGCTGGCGGAATTTTTGACCTTTGCATTTGATAATGTCCTTAAGAGATTTTATAATGACTCCGATTTTTCAAGCAACTTTACAATGACAAAAACAAATTCCAAAGAAGAAAAAAGAGCACATTTAATGAACTTATCGGCAGCCGTAATTGAAACAAAAGGAGAGGATTATAAAAACACGGAAGATGTTATTCAATCACTTTTTAATTTGATAAAACCTCTTAAAGATTCGGATAAATCAAGCTATATTGTTGATAGACCCAAGCTTTACGAAAGTGAAAAAAATAAAATTCTTATAATGGAAACAGACGAAGCTCTTGGGCTTTTAATTGAAACAAGTTGTAAAATAAACGGTTACAGGGCAAAAAATTGCAGAAGCTATGAAAACTTTATTGAATGTATTAAAGATTTTAAGCCCCATTTAATTATACTTGATTATGGGAAAAATAATGAATATAAGGGTTTAGAGGCACTTGAAGATGCAAAGAAAATATATGATGAATATAATCTTAAAATGCCTTATGTTATATTTTCAACAGACATACTGGATAAAAAATCCATTTTGTCAAAAGGGGCGGATTTTTATCTTCCAAAACCATACGATATCCAAACCCTGATAAATACCATTGAGGACTTTTTGAAATAGACTATTTTTACTTGTTAAAAACCTTTGAAATAAAACCTGAAAATCCCTTTTTTAAGGTTTTTGCCTGAACATCATTAGTGAGTTTGGGGTTTTTAACATCGTATATTAAATTACTCATGCCGTTTTCTAAGCTATATGTCGGCATTTTAGCTTCTGCTTCCGGTTTATTGGGGGTGAGCGCATCATTTATTATTAAGGGTTCTTTATCGTATGAAGGTTCGGCACCGCTATTTTCAGGCATGGTGTAATTGTCTTTTGTTTCCGTCGGTAATATTGTTTCGGTATTTTTATTTTGTGTTGATTTGCAAATATCGTTATTTATCGGTTCTTGTTTTGGTGTTGGGGGTTCCATTGAAGCATTATTTTGTCCTGATGCATTTACTGTGCTATTATTTATCGGTTCTTGTTTTGGTGTTGGGGGTTCGGGTGTTTCTTTTGTTAATATTGCATCATCTTTAGACAATTTTGTATTATCTTTTGGTTTTGGCAATATTGCATCATCTTTTGGCAATTTTGTATTATCTTTTGGTTTTGGCAAATTGTGTAATAATGTTTCGTCATTTGAGCTTGGATTTGGTTTAACAACCTCACTGTCTGTTGGTGCGCTTATTTTATTATTTATCGGTTCTTGTTTTGGTGTTGGGTGTTCGGGTGTTTCTTTTGCCAATATTGCACTATCCTTTGGCAATATTGTTTCGTCTTTTGTTAATACTGCATCATCTTTTGCCAATTTTGTATTATCTTTTGGTTTTGGCAATATTGCATCATCTTTTGGCAATATTGTATTATCTTTTGGTTTTGGCAAATTGTGTAATAATGTTTCGTCATTTGAGCTTGGATTTGGTTTAACAACTTTACTGTCAGTTGGTGCGCTTATTGTGCTATTATTTATCGGTTCTTGTTTTGATGTTTGGGGTTCTATTGCAGTATTATTTTGTCCTGATGTATTTACTGTGCTATTATTTGTTGACGTTTGGCTTGTTGTATTCCGGCTTGACGTTGCAGGGTTTGTCATACTTGTATTTGTCGTATTTGAATTTGTATTTTGTTGTGCGTTTACAGAGTTACCTGCGGAAGGTTTTTTGAAACCCAAGAAAGAGAATATCCCGCCTAAAAGACTGCCCGTTATACCGCCTGCAAGAGAAGATGTTACGGTATTTACGATTAATTTATCGCCTTCAAATTTTTCATCTTTTTCTGTGGCACACTCAACCGTATAGTTTCCTGCACCCATAATTGCACCTGAAATAGCGCCCGCCTTAAAGCCGTTAAGAGTGCCAAGCTTAATTGTTTCTTTTAAAGTGGATGCTCCCGCTAAAACATTTTTTCCCATACCCATAACCGAAGCGGTTGCAAAACCGTCAATCGCACCTTGAAGTGTATCTTTTGCGAGTTGTTTCGGGTTTAGAGCATCTTTTTGAACATTATTTGTCATTCTGTCTATTGTTTTGATTGAAACTTTGGACAGAGCACAAGCCCCGCTTGCGGCAGCAAGTGCACCTAAAGAAAGTCCGCCTGTCGGAATAACCAAAGATGCGGCAAGAATACCAATCGAGCCTGAAATTAAACTTGAGATTAAATTGGTTGAACTTGTTTGTTTATAATCATATTTATTAATTTTTTCTAAAACTTCGCTATATGTCATTTTGCCGTTTTTATAATCATCAATATACCTTTGGCATTTTTTTGAACTTAGCCCAAGACCTGTTGATGATTTAAAACTATCAATTGTTTTGCCTATAATACCCTGTTTATTTTTAGCGTTTGTTAAAAGAGTATCAAGTTCCCCGTTATTGATTGAATTATTTTGGGGAATAAAGGTATCACTTTGTTGATTTATTTGGGTATTTTGAATGCCGCTAACTGTGTTTAGGGGGGTTATGTTCTGCTGAACGCTACCGTATACGGGCTTTCCCGTAAAATAGTTAATCGGGCCCCCTGAATTATTGCTTAACGGATTGTTCACAAAATTGCTTCCGTTATTAATAAACGAAGGATGGTTAGCACCAAAAGCTACACCTCTTGTATACATAAATGGGTTAAAATTTAGATATCCGCCATTATACAATCCAAAAAATGACATTTAGCTAATTTTTTCCTTCGCAATTTTCCTATACTTAACTAAACTTTTCGTTTTTTAAAAAATTGCCAACAAAAAAGAAAATTATTAAACTTTGTAACAAAAACCTCCCCTAATTTTAGGGAAGGTTTTTTAATAAAATCAATTTTAATTAATGCATTTTTTTAAATACACATGCAATTGCAACCGCAATTTCATCATCCATGCTTCCCGCTTGAGATTTAGAAACCTGAGGAGCAAGAGTTTGAACGGGAAAAATTTTATTCAAATATGAAACAACCTTACTCATAATGTGCATTGCAAAAATCATTACGGTAAGAAACGCAAAAACAACGGAAAACCCGACACATAAAACAACAAGTCCGTCTTGAAGCGCTAACATATTTATTTCCATTTATAAACTCTCCTTAAAAGTCACCTATATAAAAAATTATAAAAAAAAAATCGAAAACATCAAGCCAAAAAAGATAAAAATTCTCCCGCATAAGTATCTTGCGGGAGAGTAGTTTTTAAAATACAACTTATCTTTTAATGCAGCAAAGACTACGTACGTCTGTGCTTCTTATTTTGTCCCTGATTCCGTTAGACATGCCAATGGCCCATGTAGAGCCACTCTTTCCGGGAGAAATAATTGACCCTGAAAAGTAACCATAATCAGGCATTTCGGTTAATGATTTATTTACAAACAGTGAAACAAGTTCATCTCTATCGGGAAGCTTTGCATCATCTCCCATTTTAGAGCACATTGTTGCGGCATCACTTCCGTTCTCGCTATAAGATGGTGCGGTTACACCGGAAGAAATATTACTTGTGTATAGAGTAGGCGCAACCACAACACTATTTGACCTGTAAAGTACCGTGATAAATCCAATATCTTTTCCGACTTCATTCGGACCTTTTAGACCATTAAGGTCATATACCATATTCACGCAAAACACTTTTCCTGCATAATGGTTTTTATAGGATTGGTCTGATTCACAAACGGGGTTATAAAATAGTGCTATTGATTCTCCGTTTACCGTTTCAAATGCAGCAGCTTTAGTGTCCATAGTTGCATTATTTGAATCAACCAATATACTGTTTAATTTACTAATTGTTTTTGGAAATTCAAGAGAATTTCCTTTTAATGTAATTATACTTGAAGGTATCCCGCAAGCAGTGAGGTTGTTTGAGTTACAGATATTTTGTACCCTATAAACTTTGGATAATCCGTCAATTATAAAAGCTTCTGCCGCACCATCTTTAATTTGTTGTTCTGTTTCGTTATTTGATGAGCCATAACCTGATACACTATCCATCTCTCCTATTGCCTGGCTCATTCTTGCATAAAGAGCTTTTCTTTGAGCATTCCATGCTTTATCATTGACATTAACTAATAATGAAGGTAGCGTTATCGCTGCAACAATACCAATAATTGTTAATGTTATTAATACTTC
>CANRHZ010000017.1 GCA_947630535.1 Candidatus Gastranaerophilales bacterium
AGCCGCTTGCAGACGGTCATAAGGCTCAAAGCGCAAGTCCCTTGTTTCGTCCCCGCGCTTTAACTGATAAATGGAAATAGATTATTTTGGTAAAGTTGGCTTTGTGTGGGAGTTTCCGGGTCGAAAAAATTAAGTTTACCAAAAAAATCAAACTGGGAAACTGGACTTTTTCTGGACTGTACGGATAGATTGAGATTTGCAGAATTTCAGTGAGATACGCACCGTTTTTGAGTCGTACGGATAATTTGATTATTTCGGAAAAGTCCAGTTCCTCATTTTTTTAAAAAAGCAAAAATTTTGTAAAATTTCAGAACAAGGTTGTAAAAATTTTTCCATCCTTAAGTTTGAGTAACTTTATCAATATAAAAGTTCAATTATTACATGTAAAATCAATTATTTCTCCGTCTTCAGGAATTAACAAATTATCAATATTGTTTTTATTTTTAAATCCTTTTAAATCATTTCTTGTAACCGAAAGATGGCTTACTGTATCCATGTGGCTTGCAATTACGGTTGAGTTTGGAGCATGTTGTAAAACTTCTTTTACATCATCAATATTCATAATTAGCCTTTCACCGTTTAAAACCGTTGCAGCACAAGCATTTACAACGATAACATCAGGAGAATACTTTTCTAATGCTGCCTTAACTTCTTCACACCAAATAGTATCGCCTGCTATATACAAGGTCTTTTCATCATTTGATTTGAAAACAACACCCATCGCATCATAAGGCAAGCCGATAGAATCGCATAACGGTTTAATTATTTCTCTTTTGCCATGCTGGGTGCCTGTCTTGTATAGAGTTATTCCATTATATTCCGTTCCGGATTCTTGTATAATTTCAACATTTGTAAATCCTTTTGTAATGACGTAATCTTTATCAATAATTGACTGTACAAATACTTTTATATTTTTATCCAGAGCATTTTCAGCAAATTCATCCCAGTGGTCAGGGTGGATATGAGTGATAATAACAGCATCAACATCAACAATTTTTTCAATTCCAAAAGGCAGCTCCACTCTTGGCTGTCTGACATCGGAATTTATTGCAACATCAAACCCGGGCATATAATCTTTGGGCATAAGCCATGGGTCAACTAAAAATTTTGTATTATTATATTCAACTATAATTGTTGCACTTCTTACCTGTGTAATTTTCATTTAGATTTCCTCCTTTAATAAAGCAATTTTATACATTTATTATCATTTTGACAAGAATGCACTTTTTTGTATAATACTTACCAAAAAGTAAATTAGGGACTTTAATTATGACTAAGCATAAGAAAGATGAATATAAATGTCCGCTTGAGGCAACAATGGATATAATCGGAGGGAAATACAAAGGAGTTATAATCGGACACCTTATAAATAAAACATTGAGATATAATGAACTACAAAAATTGATTTCACACGCAACTCCCAAAATGCTTATACAACAGTTAAAAGAACTTGAAACAGATGGAATAATCAAACGAAAACTTTATCCTGTAGTACCGCCTAAAACTGAATATTCTCTCACTAAAAGAGGTGAAACACTTATTCCTGCAATTATTGAGTTAAACAAGTGGGGAATGAATTATTTAAAAGAAGAAAATATCCCCTGCGCCTACAAGGGTGAGATGGATTAATACACGATTTATCATAAAAAGACCACTTGACAAATATACCCCTATAGGGTATTATATACATGTTGTTAGATACCCTACCGGGGTATAGCAAAAAGGAGGCTAATATGGCAAAATGTTCAAATCCACATTGCAAATGCGTTAACTGCAAATGCGGAGACAACTGTACTTGCACCGAAGACAAATGTAATTGTCCGCCAGAGTGCAACGAACCTCCTAAAAAATAGAATATTATTTTAGGATTAAGGGGCAGTTTTTCTGTCCCTTTTTTATGTATAATGAAAATATGAAAAAAGATTCTAAAAAAGATATGAACAGCAAAAAATCAGAAAATCCGAATCATAAACATGAGATACCTCGTTTAAACAGGGCAATAGGTCAGTTAGAAGGTATAAAAAAAATGATTGAAGAACAACGTTATTGTCCTGATATTATTGTGCAGCTCAAGGCTGTACGTTCAGCAATAAAACATGTTGAAAGCAATATATTGAAAACACATCTTGAAGAATGTGTTGCTAAGTCTTTTTCTGATTCTGAAATCGCTAAAGAAAAAATTATGGAAATTAAAACCCTGCTTGATAAAATGCAGGGCTAATGAATATTTCATATAGTCAACTGACCCCGATAACTTATTTAACGGGTGCATAAAACAAGTTCAACTATCATATTATAACCTGGGCGCCCAAGGACTCCGTTCAAAAGTTGACTAAATGTCAAGTTTTGAATGGAGGAAAAGTACATGGGGTCTACCTCTCAGAAACAATACTTAATTGTTTCTTCGGCAGAGTCGTAAACCTGATGATTTATGCGACCTCGCTACCTCTCGTAAATATGCCACAGGCATATTTACTCGGCAGAGTGTGTACCACTCCTAGCCTGAGATGTTGGCGAGTTTATGAGCCATACATATCAGGATGCCCTAGGGTACAAGCGAGGTCCCACTCGGACATAACTTAGATTAAAAACAAGAAATAGACTGTAGAAAATTTAAAGAACAAGTTGCCGAAAAAAATCAAACCATGTGGAACAAATAATCAAACCATGTGTTCTTTTACATGTTTGTTTTTTAATAATTATGGGTCGAAAAGTGTTTTTGGGTCTTTTTTCAATAAATCAAACAGTTTAAAATAAAAACCCGTTTTCTTTTTTTGTCATATTATCTCTAATCCTTTATAATATCATCAATCTTACTAATCATAAATAGCGGTATGTTATAAAGTCCGCTATTCATTTCAAAATCTGCAAGGCTTGCTCTTATGCTTATTTCAGGCTCAAATTTTTCCCTGTATACTTTAAGAGATTTTGCTTGCAAGTTTGTTGCCGCTTTTACTTCAAGGGGGATTACATAACCATCTGTTTGAATTACAAAATCTATCTCGGCGTTTCCTGATTTACTTATCCAATACGCAATTTCCATATCTTCAAGTGTTTTTAGCTGCTCAAGAACATATTGTTCGGCTAATGCACCATTAAATTCGCTAAATATTTTATCCCCGTCAATTAATGTTCTTGCAGGGAGTTTACTCAAAGCGCAAAGAAGCCCGACATCTAAAATAAACAATTTAAATGCTTTTGTATCTTCATAAGCCTTAATCGGCAAGGCAGGTTTTGTTATACGGTTAATTTTATATACAAGACCGCAATTTATAAGCCAGGATAAAGCTTCCTCAAATTCATCCGCCCTTGCACCTTGTTTAATTTTTTTATATACAAATTTTTTACTCTCTTTAGTTAATTGGTTTGGAATTGATTCCCAAAGTAAATCTATTTTCAGTTTACCGGTTGAAGAAATATGCTTTGAAAAATCGTTACGGTAGGCTTCTAAAATGGTTTCTTGAACTTTTCTTACTTTCTTAAAATCATTTGTTTCGATAAACAAATTAACTGCCTCAGGCATGCCGCCGATATAATAATATTTTTTTAGCCATTCAATATATTTTGGTTTAAATGTTTTTATATTATCAGAATTTGGATTTTCTAATAATTGAACAAAATTTTCTTCTCCTATTGCTTCTAAAAATTCTAGAAATGATAGCGGGTATAAGTCCAAGAAATCAACTTTACCAACGGGAAATGAAATATTTTCATGCAGCGCAACCCCAAGCAAACTTCCTGCTGCCACAATATGATACTGCGGATTATTTTCATAAAAATATTTTAGAGTTGTTAGGGCTTTTGGACATTCTTGAATTTCATCAAGAATAATCAGTGTATTATTTGTATCAATTTTTGAATACTCAAGTTCTAAACCTTTAATGATACGATTTGTATTTAAATCTTTTGAAAAATGCTCACACATTAAGTCGTTATTTTCAAAGTTTATATAAATAGTTTTTTTGTATTGGGATTTGCCAAACTCTTTCATAAGCCAAGTTTTACCGACTTGTCTTGCTCCCCTTATTATAAGAGGCTTTCTTGTTTTGCTCTCTTTCCAAGCTATTAGTTTTTTTATTGCATATCTTCGCATAAACTTCCTCTTTAATAATCTTATCATTTATTGATGTTTATAACTCCTATAAACAATCGATATTTTACATTTTTTCGAGGGACTTTTTTTAAAAATTTTACATTTTTTCTATAGACTTTTTTAAAAATTTTACATTTTTTCGAGGGAGTATTAATAATATTTTTTATATCAGAGAAAAGTTGTCAAAATTTAAACGTTGAATTGGGAGGTTCAGGGTAGTTTTAAATTTTTGCTAACAAAACCCTATATAGTTTGGAAAATAAAATCAGAAAAAAATCGCCATCATAAAAATCACTTAAAATTTTATAAAAAAGCCGATTCAATAAATTATTGCGATTTGTTACAATATACCAAATTGCTGAAATCAGGCCTTAAAAAATTATTTTATTTAACTTAGGATGCAAAGTAACGAGAGTAAAATTGAGTATAAATGGTGTAAAATATAATCCATATTTAAATGAGGGCACAAAATCCGCACTTAATTCTGCTCGTACAACCAATTATCAAGGGGGGGGGGGGGAACCATTCAATCTTTGAAAATAAACAAACCTCTGAGCATATTTTTGAAGATACCAAAACAAATAAAAAAAATACGGTTTCCGTAAATTCAACAGAAGAAAGCTTAAAAGAAACTAAGTCAAAACAGGGTATTATAGGAAAACTTTGGGACGGCTTTAAAAATGTAACCGGAATTGGTGCAGGCTCTAAAAAAGCCGAGAAATCAATTGAAGATTATAAAAACGGCAAAATCACAAAAGAAGAAATGGAAAAAGCCGTAAACGATTATCAAGAAGGACAAAAACAGTGCGTTGATATGGTTGCTGATATCGCTTCAGGTATTGCATCATTCGGAGCATTCTCGCTTGCAACGGGGCTTGGTATAGCAGCAGCACCCTTTACGGGCGGCGCTTCCATAGGACTTGTTGCTGCCGGTTTTGGTATAGCAGGTGCCGCAGGAGCAGCGGTTAAAGTTGGTATTAAAGGAATAGATTCGGCTATTGGCGGCAGAAAATACGATACGTTAGGATATGACTTAGCAACAGGCGGAATTAACGGTGTATTTGCCCCAATTACCGCAGGAATTGGCGGTGCCACAGGTAAAGTTGTTGCAGGCAAGGTCGGTGTGACAACTATAAGAGAGGGCGGAGAAATAGCCGTTAAAGAAGGACTTGAAGGCACACTAAAAGGAAGCATTGCAAAAACTTTATTAACAACCAATGTAAAATATACGGGCGGAACCGCAGGGGCAAGGGCTTTGGCTCTTGGTGCCGATATGGCGGTTAACGGCGCCGTATCAGGCGGTGTTGATTCTGCCGTTAGATATGTTGCAGGGGATAATGAAAATAAATCGGTTGAAGGGTTTGCTAAAGAAGTTGCCCAAGGAACGGTGGGCGGTCTTATATTATCTCCTGTTATCGGTGGAGGTATGCGACTTGCAGGAAACGGATTTGGAAAATTAACAAGCAGATTAAGCGACAAAATTGATGTTAATTATGCTCAAGCAAAAAGTGCTTTTATAAATATACCTGTGTCTGAAAACCCTGATATGGAAGTTATCAAAGAATTTGGGGGTATTCTACAACAAGCTAAGGGCATAGCTTATGATGCGGGAAAAAGAGCATCTTCCATTATGGATTCAGCCAAATTAAACATCCAAGATATATCTGATAATATTGACGGAATTTTAAACAATACACATTTAATGAATCAGCATATCAGTAATTTTTCTCGAGAAAACAGAGCTCTGGTTGTTGAAATATTGGAAGATTTATCAAAAGGTAAAAATGTTGAATCCAAAATTGCAAAATTATCCAAAAGCGGCATACATATTTCGGATTTAATTGATGATAAAATCGGTAAATTGAGCAGTGAATTGGACGACAAAATAAACAAAATAATAGCTGCAAATGACGCATTAAGTAAAAAAACAGGTGATGGCATTCAACTTGTAAGTGATACGATAAGTGCTTCAGGTAAAATAATTCAAGATTCATTGGAACAGGCAAAAAAAATTCCTGATACAAGCGCATATAAACAATTGGGGAATTTGCCCGAGAGAGTAAAAGCAGTATACAATTCGTTTAAAACAGATGCTATAGCCCTAGACGATGCGGCAGATTCCGTAAAAAATAAAATTTTAAGCGGAGATATAGAAAACGGTTTATCAGATTTTACAAAATATTATGATGAACTTGATGCTTTTAGCGCAAAACTTGAAAAAGAAATAACCGATATGCAATCAAGTGCGGCACGTTCAGGAATTAGCGAAAGTATTGATGTTTTAAAAGACAGATTTAATAAGTTAATGGCTTCTCCCGAATTTAAAAATATGTCCAGAGAAGAACAGGCACAGGCTCTTTTAGAAAATTCAAATATATTATTGTCAAAATTCGCACAAACTTTCTCAACTGATGACAGTTTGCCAAAAGAAATTTCAGATATATTCAAACAATTTACAAGCAATTGTACCGTTTCAAGAAATATATCACAAGCTCAACAATTTGCAGATGAACTGTATGGTGCAGGCAAATACACAATTCTTAAATCATTTGGTGCAGGTACAATCGGAGAAACATATTTGGCAAAAACAACAGATGGTACGGAAGTTGTGATTAAAATGTTAAAAGACGGTATAACTCCCGAGAGATTCGGTCAAGATAGAGTGTTATTTACAAAATATATTTCTGAATTTGTAACAGACCCTACAGAAAAAGAATATAAAATAAATTTAATAAACAGTATGTTTGATGCTTGGGACAATGAACTCAATTTTGGTCTTGAAGCACAGGGCGCAAAAGATATGGCTCAGGGGGCAAAAAGATTTAATGTCGCACAAACTCTTGAAGTCGGTTCTAAAGATGGCCAAAATGTTTCATTGGTTATGGAAAAAGCAAACGGCATCAGATTAGATAATTTAATTGAAATGATTCAACTGTATAAAGAAAATCCCGCTGAATATTTTTCAAAATATTCAAGCCAAATAGAAGCAAATCCCGCCCTGAAAAATCCTGAAAGCTGGATGGGGGATTTAGGCAAAGCGTACCAAAAAGCACAAAATGAACAGGCAATGTTTGTCGGGATAAACGGGGAAAGAACAATACATGCTGACCCGCATCCGGGTAATGTATTTATTGATTTTGATTCTAAAACAAATAAACCGATAATTAACTACATTGATACGGGAAACACCGTTAAAAGAACGCAAAGTCAAACATTACAAGATTTGGGACTTTCCATAAATATGATGTTCGGCAACTCGGAAGGTATTGCCCGCACAATGTTAGACGGTGCAACCATCCCGTCGGGTGCTGATTCTGAAGCTTTGGTTAAACAGTTTGCAGAAAAATTAGACGAAAAACTTTATAAAGCCGGAATTAATTTAAAAAGCACTCAGTATACTCAAAGCACAATAAACGAAATTATGAAAGAATTAAATATTATACCGGATGCGGGAAATTCCAACTTAATGAAAGCAACTTTGCAAAGAATTGAAACAAGCCGTGCCATAAACAGGGTTTGCGGTACTTCATCAAGCAAAGTGGTTGATATTAAAGATTTGGCACAGGGTATATTAAAATCATTCAAAGCTAATCCCAAAGAAACCATAAAAACAATTTCTCCAATTATAACATGGGCATATAAAAACAATAATCAAGCTATGATTACATTTTTCCAAATGATAATGAATAATGTAAACGCACCGAATAAAGTTAAGGCTTAATGGTCTTTAAATATTCTGATAAATTAGGAAACAGTTCTTTCATCAAATTTGGATTAATAATATCTAATACCAGCCCCGAACCGTATGCGCCCCCGCCATTGTTCCAAGCAATAACGTCGGCCGCTATTTCATCAATAGGCAAGTATGCGTTTTTGTTAAAAAAGTAATGTGAAATCATCCTTTTTTCTTCTTTTGATAATTTATCCAATTTCTTGTTGTTTAGTATTGATTCAATATCTTTTTTAATCATTTCAAAAGTTTTAGGATTTTTATCAGTTCCGGATATATTTACTATTCCATGAGATAATTCGTGGTTTACAACTGATGGCAAATACATATCTGAATACGGTGCTTTATCGCAAAAAACAAAGAAATTTTTGCCGGATATTCCTTCCGAATATGTAACTCCGAGCGTTCCTTTAGGGTTTGTTTTTTCAAAAAATTCAACCATGGGGTCAAACACTTTTTGGCTTTTATAAGCTTCAGAAAGCGTCGGGGATATTATTATTTTATAATTTTCATCTTTAAATTTTTTAAGCCATTGAGGTGAAAAATTATTTATTTGTTTGGTAACTCTTGATGCATAATCATCACGTACTTTTGGCAAAACTTCTATTTTTGGAATAAGATTTTGACTTTTTTTAAACAGGAATTGAAATCCATGAAAAGATAAATTATCGGATACACTGTTACTTCTTTGAAACGTATCAGCCTTAAGATTATCTGCGTTTGCATTTGTCGGTTTAATTTGTTTATCAAATTTCTTACCTGTGTATAAAATTGCATTATTATTTGTAATTTTCATAAATATTGCCTTAAAACATTACTTATTATTATGTAAGGCAGCTGAAAACAATAATTGCTTTTTTAAAAAGACTTTATTACAAATTTTTAACATAATCTAGAAATTAACATGGCACAATTTTTATCATAAAGGCACAGTTAAAAGCTTTTTAGTCTTTATGATAAATTCATCTAAGATTTATATAGCGTATTTTTATTAACCTGAAATCAAGCGGCTAAATACTTTTGAAAGGTAATTTTTCGGAGAGTTGTTTTCGATTTTTTGTCCGTTTTTAATGTATGGAACAGCCATTTGGCTTTTATCGCAATATTCGCCCTTTGGTGATTTTCCCTTCATAATTTTTGTACAAGTATAAACTTGAACATTCGGGTTATTTTCGCTCGGGTGTATGTCGCTAATATTTATTTCTATTATATCTTGCGGTGTTTTATATTTTTTACCCATCTCAACAAAGCGATTAATATCATCTTTTGAAAGTAAATTCTCAGGTGCGCTTATTCTTGTTTGAGCTGAAAACGATGGTGCAGCATAAGCTGAAATTTTTGAAATATTCATATAATCTCTCTTTGTTCCGATTAAAATTTTTTTATCGTTTAACCATAATAAATTTGGGCGATAGCAAAAGATTATTCCATAAAGTTTTACTCTTGATATTTAACTTATATTATAGAACAAATAATGGTGCATGCTTTGCGGATGCAGATTTATGTATACCGGATTATTGGCTATAGAATGTAAAATATAAATAAATCAGGATGTATAAATTTGTAATTACCGATATTTATATTTAATAATCTATCCTTTCCAAACGCTTGCGCCTTGAACTTCTTCAATATCACCAAGCAATTTTGATGCAAAGTCATGCATTGTTGATTTGGAATTTTGGGCACTTATATTACTTTCCGTAACTTCAGGACGGCAACCCTTAGAATCGCAAGTATAGACTGTTAATTTGCCCGTATTGTCGTTATCAACAACTGTGATTAATTTATTTTCACCGTATTTGTCCGTGCCTGCAATTTGGAATGCACGGGTTTTGTTATCAATAAGGTTGTTTATAAAATCGTGACGGGATAAGCCCTCTTTAATTTTTCCGTCACCCGTCATATTCTGATTCAGCGCACCCGCTTTTTTAAGAGTGGTGTGAAACCAAAAACGGTCGCTATCTTTATGAAAGCCATATTTGCTCATATTCAATCGGGATATAAATTTTTCGTCCTCGCAAGACAACTCTAATGGTTTAACGGCCGACCCGTTCATTTTTACCCGCTTTTCGTTTGGTATTTTGTTCCACAAATCGGAAAAACTTTTGTACTTTTCAACAGGTTGTTTGATGTTTGGTTTTGAATTATTTGAGCTTAATCCCATATTTTTAGGATAAATACTTCCTCCGGTATTAAAAACAGAACCAAATGAAATCATAATCTATATAGCCCTTTCACTCACAGTCTGAATATTTAAAAAATATGAAACTAAAAGTTTGCACTTTTAAGGTAAGATTTGTTACAAATATTTACAAGCTTAAACACCTTGTTTCATATTTTAACACAACCTTTTTAGCTTTGTATATTTACAAAAACTATAGGGGAAATTGTGATGCAAAATATTTTTTAAAAAAATTAAATGTTTTGCAATTAATAAGATTAATTTGTTATTATCTTTCAGGTTTTTTGTTTCAGGCAAATAATAAAATAAATTTTTATATAACAAGCCTTTATACCGTCCCCAATTCCTTAATTTCGTTTGCAAGCTTTGAAGCCGGATGCTTATAATCTCCCGCTTGCATATGTCCGTATTTATCCGCTACTCTTTCTTTTAAGCCTGTTTTATCTATCCCGTATTCAAAAAATAATTTTGGATACAAACTTACTCCCTCTTTAAAAAAGAACGAATTGCATCCTTCAAATACTTTTGGGTATTGTTTTTCAAAGCTTCTATGAGTCAGAACATTTAAACTTAAATTATCAAGCTCTCTTTGAATTGAGTTTGTAGTGTCTTCATCTTTGGCATGTCCGGTTTCATGGACAATAGCTTCTGCCGTTGCAAGAATTTCAGGCATGCTTTTTGAATCTTTATATTTTGCATTAATCATAACGGTTCTTTCTCCGGTTTCGTCTTTTGCAAGGCAGGCATGAACCTTACTATCAGAGAATTTTCCGTATTTAATCGGAATATTTTTATTCTTTAAATATTCAACCGCCTCTTTGCCGCTTTGAAAGGGCGGATTAATTCCCATGGATTTCATATACAAAATATCGGTTTTGTCATACTCTGCACTTTCAAGCTCTTTTAGGGCATGATTAATTATCCCTTCCTGTGTTTTGCCGTTTTTGAGAGGTTTAACATATATGACACCTTTTAATTCGTTTCTTGTGCCAAAAGCAGGATTAAAAGAAATAGAGCTAACTTGCATATTACTTTCCCTTTTTGAACATTAAACGCTTATGAAAAAGATTTTTTGCTATAATTTTTAATTTTTAATTATACTCTTTTGAGCTCGTAAAATCAAATTTTATAGTATAATTTTCGTATGATTTCAAGATATTCAAGAGAAGAAATGTCAAAAATTTGGGATTTAAATTCCAAATTCGGATACTACCTTAAAGTTGAGCTTGCGGTGCTTGAAGCATACAACAAACTTAATGTTGTATCCGATGAAGCTTTATCGCATATAAAAAAGACTGCAAAATTTGACTTAGACAGAATTAATGAAATTGAAAAGGTTGTTCAACATGATGTTATTGCCTTTTTAACTTCGGTTAATGAAAGTGTCGGGGAAAAATATTCAAATTTAATTCATATGGGGCTTACAAGTTCTGATGTTATAGACACGGCATTTGCGCTTCAAATTACAGACGCTTCAAAAATAATAATAAATGACCTTGATATGGTTATTGAACAACTAAAACAACTTGCAAAAAAAACCAAACATACTCTTTGTGCGGGAAGGTCGCATGGCATAGGGGCAGAAGTTGAAACCTTCGGATTTAAGATTTTAAATCACCTGTGGATGTTTGAGCGGGCAAAGAAAAGATTTCTTTTGGCGCTTGATGAAATTTCAACAGGGCAAATTTCAGGGCCCGTTGGTACATATTCGAATATAGACCCGAAAGTGGAAGAAATTGCGCTAAAAAGTTTGAATTTAAAACCTGCAAAAATATCTACTCAAATTATCCCGAGAGATATTCACGCAAACTACATTTCTTCTCTTGCTATTATAGCGTCCGTTATTGAAAATTTCGCAGTTGAAATAAGACACTTGCAAAGGTGGGAAGTGGCAGAAGTTGAAGAAGGATTTTCAAAAGGACAAAAAGGTTCATCTGCAATGCCCCATAAGAAAAATCCCGTTAAATCGGAAAATCTTACAGGATTATCAAGGGTTATAAGGGGTTATCTTACCATGGTTATGGAAGATATTACTCTCTGGCATGAAAGGGATATCAGTCATTCTTCGGTTGAAAGAATTGCTTTTCCCGATTCTACAATTTTGATTGATTTTATGCTGGTTCGCCTTAAGAACATAATAGAAAACCTTGTTATAAAAGAAAACAATATGCTAAAAAACCTTGATAAATACGGGGGAATAATGTTTTCGCAAAAGTGCCTTTTAACACTTACAAAAAAGGGAATGACAAGGGAAGATGCCTATGAAATTGTTCAAAAAGAGGCACTATTCGCTTTTAATAATGACGGGAACTTTAAAGAGGGCATGAAAAAGTATCTTAGTGATGATGAAATAATTTCTTGCTTTGATTATAACAGCTATCTCAAAAACATAGACACTATATTTTCCCGCTTCGATTTATAAATTTTCATACGTTGATATGATTTAATGCCATACATATTGTGATAACTTACATATACCACATATAGTTACAACAATATAAAGGAATAGAATAATGCAAAAAATTTCCCCCTTAAGAGCAGGTCTGGATGCTTTTAATCGCTTTAAAGCTCAAAGACTTCAAAAAAAAGAAAATGCCATAACACAAAAAATGGAAAATTCAAATTCCACCAATCCTTTTGGAATTTCATTTAAAGGAACGGTTATTCAAATGGACGTTTTTGAATCTTCAAAAGATAAAACGTCAAATGCCACAAACCCTATTCAAAACGGGCTTGATAAGGTAAACAAATTCGTTGCAAGCGCAAGAGTTGCAACAATGAATAAAATTGACAGGATAAAACAGGGGGCAATTTCATTCGGAAGTAAAGTTAAAGATACTGTTGTAAACACCTATAACAAACTTGCAACAACGGAAGTTAACTTTGACTTTTTAAATAATACAACATCAAGACTTCAAAAAAGACCGGTTAGTGAATTAGAGGAAATGTTCAGAAATGAACTGAATGCCATGGAGGTATAAAAGATGGTTTCAAAGAAATTAAACAATATAATTGAAGCATTAGGAAAACACGAGGACAAAGACTCAATAAGAGTTTTAAATGAAATCGGAACTAATTCTCACCTTGATGAAGTAAGGGAACTTGCTTCAAGAGCGCTGGTAAGAAAAAACATAAAAGAATCCCTTGAAGTTGTTATTAAAAACAAAGGAAAAGGAATAAATGACCTTTCTGCAAGAGTTGCAATGTCTGCTATTAACGAACTTTTATCATTGAAAGATAAACAAACGGCAACTCTTGTGTTGGATGAAGCAATTAATTCAGATGCAGAAAAAGAAGTTATAGACACCGCCCGCTCGGTTAAAGCTTTAATGTCTTTCAGTGCATAAAAAACTAAATAAAATTGTTAAGAAGTGCAAAAAATACTTTTGCACTTCTTTTTGCCATAATTATAAATTTTATAATATAATTAATCTATAAATATTCGGGTGTAAATTTATGAAGATTACCGCTAACAATCTTATAAAAGTATACGGATACCGTTCCGTTGTGAACGATATATCTTTTGAAGTTAATAAAGGAGAGGTTGTCGGGCTTTTAGGCCCTAACGGAGCAGGTAAAACAACCACATTCTATATGATAGTAGGTTTAGTTAAATCAGATGGCGGGGAAGTTTTCCTTGATACGGACAACTCTAAAGAAAGCATAAATATCACAAAAAAGCCCATGAACGAAAGAGCAAAGCTTGGAATCGGTTATCTTCCTCAGGAAGCTTCAATTTTCAGAAAATTAAATGTTGAAGATAATATAAAGCTGGTTTTAGAAATGAACGACAAACTCGACAAGCAGGAAAAAAGAGATATGCTTGAATCTTTATTGGATGAGTTCGGTATTAAAAAATTAAGAGAATATAGCGCCGTTAGTTTGTCGGGCGGAGAAAGAAGGCGTGTTGAAATTGCACGTGCACTTGCCGCTACCCCTCATTTTATTCTTCTTGATGAACCGTTTACGGGTATTGACCCTATTGCAATAGGTGAAATCAAAGAAAACATTTATAAATTGGCAAAAGAAAAAGGCCTGGGTGTTTTAATTACCGACCACAACCCTAAAGCCACATTATCTATAACGGATAGAGCTTACGTTATTTTTGACGGAAAAATTAAAATATCGGGCAAAAGTAAAGACGTTGCGGTTGATCCTGTTGCAAAAGAATTTTATCTGGGGAAGGATTTCACACTTTAATTTTTTGGATACAAAACAATATGTTTAAAATTTCGGTTTTTGACAAATACATATTTAAACAGGTCTTTCTTGCAACGGTTGTTTGCTTGCTATTATTTGTGGTTGTTTATATTGCGCCTGAAATCCTTGTAAAAATAATTAAAAAGATTTTTACCTTGCATATAACTTTGCTGCATGCAATAAAACTTTTAGCGTACGAACTTCCCAAAGTCTTGGCGAAAGCGCTTCCTGTCGGTATATTATTGGGAACTATTTTTACTTTTGATAAACTTTCAAAAGATTCCGAATTAAGTATCCTAAGAGGAATAGGACTTTCATTTACAAGAATAATGATGCCTGCGGTTATTTTGGGGACCGTTTTAACTTATCTTTGTTTTATGGTTGGTGATTTTTTAATCCCTTATGCTTCTAAAGCGGAAGGAGAAAATAAATCTTTTCAGACAAATTTTGTATACATTCAAAAGGACGAAAACAATATTCCAAAAAGAGGAATTATAATCTCAAATTATATACCGGGGCTTGTCAGAAAACTTTTTATTGTTGATTTTTCAAAAGAAACCTATGATGATGCAATAACTTTTGAAAATATATACTTTGCGGATTGGGCAAAAGTTAAAAAAGATAACTGGACACTCTACGGAGTTAAAAAATACAGAATATCATCCGGCGGCATATATGAAAATATAAAAGACGTCGGTTCAATGAATATTCTGGAAGGAAAAGAGGCGTCTGAGATATATGAACTTATGACAAACACAACCAAAAGGGACAGAACTTTTACCAATTCGGAACTAAAAAGGTATATGAAACTTTTATCCGATTACGGATATTTAGATGAATACAGATTTATGCTGACTAAATACTATCAAAGATTTTTGCACCCCCTAACCTGTATTTTGTTTGCAATAATCGGGTGTCTGTTGGGGTTTTCACCCCCAAGGTCCCAAAGACTTGTAGGTTTTACGGTTGCTGTGGGCATAGTTTTTGCATACTATATAACTTTGCCGTTTTTTGATTTGCTTGCGCAAAAAGGGGTTTTGCCTCCTTTTGTATCGGCATTTTTACCGATACTGATGTTTTTGCTTGCAATTGTATACATTAAAAAGTATAAGGATGTTTAATGATAAAAAAAATATTTTATCTTCTATGTTTAATTTTGTTTTTCATATCTCCCTCATTTGCTTCAGACATTGAAGTTATAAAAGACGGGGTCGGCATATACATAATTAAAGTTCCGCTTGATAAGTATCAGGATAAAATTAAACCTTATGTATCGGATGAGCTTATAACTTCAAGCGATTTATATAACAATAAAGATTTAAATTTTAAACTTGTAATAAACGGCGGATACTTTGATACAATAACGGGTTTAGCCGTATCAAATGTTGTAATAAACAAAAAAGAGGTTCAAAACCTTTACGACAATACAAGTCTTATTAAATCTTTAGATGAAACCAAAAGAATACAAAAAGTTTTAGATAGATCCGAACTTAGAATTTTATCAAAAGGAAAAAAACTCGTTTTTGATATTGCCCCGCATACCGATAAAATAAAAGAAGGGTATGAGCTGATACATTCTATTCAAGGGGGGCCTATGATATTGCCCGATTTAAGAATGGAAGAAGAAAGCTTTATTGCATTTAAGGATAATAAATCATACTCTCTTGCGGCAGACGTTCTAAAAAGACGTGAAAGAACGGTTGTGGGTCTAAAAGAAGGTTTGTTTGGAGATTACTTTTATATAATAATTTTTACCAAGTATGCTAAAATGGCACTGAATGAAGTGAGAGATTATTGTATAAAATTAGGCCTTACAAAGGCTCTTAATATGGACGGAGGTGCTTCAACCTCACTCAATTATGAAGGAATTGAAGTATACTCATCAGGAGTTGATGAAGGAAGAAAAGTTAAAAGTTTTATAGTAATAGAAAATTAAGGAAATAAAATGAAAAAAATAACAAAAATTGAAGTATTTATTTTGTTTATAGTTTTTTTGGGTTTTAGTTTTTATATTGTTCCAAAAGCAATGATTAAACAAGAACAAAAACAATATGCAAGAATGCAGGCAAATTCTCAAATGATGACATCCAAAATTCTTGCCGAATTTTCAGACAACAACAATAAAAAAACCCCGAGTGAAATTGCTTTATATCTGGCGGATGAGATGAATAAAAAAGTAAAAAACCCGATAGATAAAAAAAATAAGGCATACTCTGTTAATGAAGATTGCTTGGGCTGCGTTGTTGTAGTCCCTGACGATAAAGCGGCCAATATAGTTTTAAGCGCAAAAGATAAAGAAAATAAGCTTATTTCAAGAACGGTAATTCAGCCGCCTTCTTTTGTCACATACAACAAGGATCTAAAAGAAAATGAAAGAAAGTAATTTGGAATTTAAAGTTCAATACTATGACACGGATGCGTATAAAGTTGCATGGCATGGAAGTTATATGCGCTGGATGGAAGCAGGAAGGGTTGATTGGCTTTATTTAAACGGGGTGGATATAAAAGAGCTTGATGAAAAAGAAGGAATAATTTTACCGGTAGTTGAAATTAATATAAAATATAAAAGTTCCGCCAAACTCCTTGATGATGTAGTTGTAAGAACAAAAGTTATTGAAAAAAATAATATTCATATTATTTTTGAACAAACCGTACAAAACAAAAACTCAGGGCAAATTTATACGGTTGCTAACGTAAAAGGTGTCGGAATAAAAAATGATAAGATAATAAGAAATCTGGATACAATTTTAAATCAAGGATAGATAAAAATGGAGTTTTTGAGTAATATAGGACAGTATTTTAGTTCTCTCGGGGACTTTGGGCTTTTTTTAAATTCTTTTATTGAAAGCTTTTTTCTGGTTCCGCCCCCCGATTTTTTGTTGATTATGCTCAATTTAAAAAATCCGAATAGCGCTATATATTTGGCTACTATATGTACCATAGCATCGGCAATAGGGGGAATTGTCGGATATATTATAGGAAGATGGGGGGGCAGACCCGCATTTGATTGGATTTTTTCACTTCTTGCAAAAAAAGGAAACAACAAGGCAAAAGAATACTTTTACAGGGTTGAAACTTTATATAACAAATTTGGAGCCTGGGCAGTATTTTTTGCTGCATTTACCCCTATTCCATACAAAGTTTTTACAATTGCATCAGGCATTTTGAAAATGAATTTTATACCTTTTTTAATTGCCTCTATATTGGGCAGGGGGATGAGATTTTATATTGTAAGTATTGTGCTTATGATATTTGGAGAAAAAATAAAAAGTAACCTTGAACTTGTTATTTTGCTTGTAACATTTATTATAGTCGTATTTTTTGTTATTCTTTACAAGAAAAGAAAAAATATTGTTAAATAATGTAAAGAAAAGTTTTTAACCTTTTATATTTGTTAAATATTTTTAAAAATCTGCCGAAAAACATGGTGTATATAAGGTAGGGAAGAATCGTGGCTCCATTTGAAATTAAAAATGCCAATATTTTAAATAAAATACTTTTTCTAAAAGAGTATTTAAAAAAAACGGATGAAAACAAAACTAAAGACGGGGCTTCAATATCAACTAACGGGGTTGATGAAAATGAACTAATTGAACTTGCGGAAAATTTTGAAGAAACATACAGTTTATCTGATATGGAAGGAGCACTAAAAGATATCCATACAAGTATGGATAAAGATGCAAACGGTAAAATTGACAGTTCCGAAATGACTGATTTTCAAGAAATTTTAGATAAAGCAGGCATATCTTATTCAGAGCTTACTTCCCTTTATAATCAATATAAGGGTGATGTTTCAAGTGATGTATCCGAGATTAATTCAAATGAAATAGAAAATCTGGATAAAGAAACTTTTAAAAATATTCTGATTAAGCATCCCGTAATAAATGAAATTATTGAAAAAGTCGGATATGATGAATTTTTTAAACTTCTTGATTCAAATAGTGACGGAGTTATTGACGAAGATGAAAAAAGCAAGATAACGGGTCTTGATTCAAATACAAGTGTTTTATCTGTCAATGATATAAAATCTTTCATTGAAAAAAACGGAATTAAAATTGATGATACCGATAAAAAAGTTCAGGATGAATTAAAGCAGCTAAAAGATGACGAAGAAAACTTTAATAAACTTGTAGAAGCCCTGAGGGGAAAACTACCTGAAACAAACGGGCAAGAAACGGTTTCAGATGATGCGTTAGGTATGGCTGACGGGGCACAAGAGGGATATTATGATACGGGATACGATACATCATCTTACGATACAGGTTCGTATGCGCCCGTTAACTATTCGTCCGGCGGTAGTGTTTCATCCGGCTCTTATACCGGTGAAATTCAGCAAACAAAGTCAAAAATTGAAACCATTGAGGAACAAATAGATGACTTAAACAAAGAAAAAACGCAGGAAGAAGAAACCTTAAAAGAAAAGAATACCACTTTAAGTGATGCTCTAAACGGTAAGGGTGATGGGCTTGATGAGCTTAAAGATAAAATGGATGAAGCGGAAGGTAACTATAAAGAACTTCTTGAAGATGAGGCAGAAAATGACCCTAAAGTTAAAGAAATAAAAGAAAACATAGATGAAAACGAATCGGATTTAAAAACCAACGAAGAAGAAACGCTCAAAGCTGAAGAAAATTTAAACGAATATCAAAATTCAATTTCAAGCAAAAAAGATGAAATTAAGGGGCTTGAAAGTGCTAAAAGTGCGCTAGATAGCGCTTTAAGCAGCCTAAATGCCACCAAAGAAACAGACGTTAACAAGCAAGAACTTGCCCAAAAGAAGGCGGACGTTCAAAATCAGATATCGGCAAAAGAAAGCGAGATAAAAGCAAAAAATGAAGAATTAAAAGAACTGGAAGAAAAAGAAGAAAACGAAAAAAATCATCTGGAAGATTTAAAGGATAAAAAAGAAGAACTTGAAACTGCAAGGGATGAACTTGAAGAAAAATTAAAAGATACTGTCAGCGATACTACAAAAAAAGCGCTTGAAGAATACCAAAGCGCAAGAGAAACCTTTGAAAAAACCAAGTCCGATAAAGTAAGCGAAGCAAAATCCGATATTCAAACTTCACAAAGTAAGATATCCGATATAAACAATCAAATTCAAGCTCTTGAAGCTGAAAAGATTAAAGAAGAAAATCAATTAAGTGCCTGGGGGCAATACAATGAAGAAAGGGGTCATAACCTTGCCCAAGCCGCATTATCATTGCATGGTAATACAACAAGAGGTGGCGGGTATTGCGCTACCGGTGTCGGAGAAGCAATAAATAAGGCATTTGGGTACAGACCGAGAGGAAACGGCTGCGATT
Organism: Candidatus Gastranaerophilales bacterium; assembly: GCA_947630535.1. Taxonomy (GTDB): domain Bacteria; phylum Cyanobacteriota; class Vampirovibrionia; order Gastranaerophilales; family Gastranaerophilaceae; genus Galligastranaerophilus_A. The sequence continues at coordinate 19,512 of CANRHZ010000017.1, forward strand.
ATGATGATATTCTATCTCAAAGAAGCGACTGGAAACAGGTTTGGCAGGATAAAGACATAACGGTAGAGGACTTGAAACAACTTCCTGAAGGTGCGATTGTAAGTTGGAGCGCTTATGATACTCCAACAACGGGGAGACTGTACGGACATGTTTATATAGTTGCGCAAGATGAAAACGGAAACAAAGTCGGGGTAAGCGATTTTAAAGAAAACATAACCGATAGTTACTTAAGGCGAAATTCAAAACCGAGCGTATTTTTGCCCACTTAAAAAGTTAGAGCTTTTCATTAAGAGTTTTAATTTCATTTTCATAGGTTATTTTAATGTTTTCAATGTCCCCCTCAACTACATAGACCCTATCAAGGTTTAATTCCGTTATAAGTCCGCAATCATCAGTAAAATCAAGGTTTTTTTCCTGTGCCAGAAGGTGTGCCTTTTTAATAAGAGAAGCTTTAAACCCTTGCGGGGTTTGGCATCTTCTTAGAGTATTTCTTTTAAGGGTCCGTTTGATAAAATTATCTTTATCAATTTCAATTATGGTATCTTGGGTTTCGACCCCCGTATTTATGGCATTATATTTATCAAGCGCCAAATAGCAGTCATTTATTATTTTATCTTTTATAAATGGTCTTGCCCCGTCATGGATTAATACTTTTGCATTTTCTTCTTTTATTTCCATAACCCCGAGCCTTGAGCTATCTTGTCTTTTTTTGCCCCCCTTTATAACTTTTTGGATTTTATCGTATTTTAAATTTTTGCAAAATTCGAGGTATTCATCCAAAACAACAAGGATAATTTTGTCTGTCATTTTGTTGTTTTGAAATTTTTCAATTGTGTATTCAATCAGGGTTTTGCCTTTAACCTTGATAAACTGTTTCGGTATATCGGTTTTTGCCCTTGAGCCCGTTCCTGAAGCTAAAATTACAGCATAATTCATAAGAAAAATTTTACCATAAAAATGTCTTACAAATTTTCATCTTCAAATCCCGGGGATCTTGATGGGAGTGTTTGATATCCTGCATTTGATAAAACGGATTTTCTTATATATTTATTTGTGTACCCGCCCTTAACAAAAAGCCTTTTAATTGTGTTTTCTCTATCTACAAGCGGATGAGAGATATTTTGAAGTTCAGGTTTTTTTTCGGTAAAACTTGTCCATACGGCAGCTTCTAAAGTCCAGCAATAAGTTTCTTCATTGATTGAATTTAATTCATCCTGATGGATTGCTTCATGAGATAAAATTGATGCAAGCGCTTCTTTTGGAGCATCATAGTGTTTTTGGTTTATGAAAATATAGAGTTTGTCTTTTTGTTTCCACCCCAGAGCATCAAAATCTTTATATGCTTCATTAAATTGGGCAAGGTTTCTGAATTCTATTTTTATGGGTTTGCCGGTAAGGTTTTCTCCTAAAATTGCCCTTCTTGAATAGTCGCTTAATCCGCCCTTCATTGATTCAACGGCTTTTATTATTCTGTCGTCATTTGATACTTTTTTGTACATTTTATAAGTGGCATTATCAATATAAATTTCATCATTTGAAGAAGGATTACCGGTTTCTTCAGCCATGCAACCCGCCACCGTTAAAGATAATCCAAACAATACCCAAAATAACAATTTACTCTTTTTCACAACAACTTCTCCTTTTTTACAATGGAACATTATTACATAGCTTTTAAAAAAGTAAAGTTATTGCATAAGAGAAATTGCATTTTCAAGAAGGTCTTTATAGCTTGAAATTAAGTTTTTTGCTAAATCCATCTGGAGCTTTGCTTCCTGATAGTAGGTAATATTTGCCTTAAAATCAACATTTGATAATTCAATTAATCCTGACCTTACTTCTCCTCTGCCTATAACGGGGCGTCCTGAGGCTTCGGTTTCAACAAACATTCCGTCTTTATATTGAAAAAGTTCCTGAGGATTATGGAAATTCATTATGGCAAGCTTAAATAACGGAGAGGATTCCTGCCCGTTATTTGCCTTGCCGTATAATATGCCATCTCCTTTTATTTCAAATTCATCATATTTGCCTAAAAACTTGCCGTTATCAGGGTCTACCCAAAGTTTGATTTCTGTTGTGGGGATATTTATTGACCCTCCTTCGGATAAAATTTTATTGTATTCTTCCCTGTTTAGGGTTTTTGTACCGGACATAATTTCGCCCTTTTCGTTCATAATATACCCTTGAACGGTAGAGCCGTCTGCGGCTTTGTAAACTCCGTTTTCGTCAAATTTAAACTCTCCGAGTCTTGTATATGCAAGAGCCCCTTCTTCGTTTCTTACAACAAAATAACCCTGTCCCTCCAAAAAGACATTCTCATTTGAAGTCCCGGGGACTGCTTTTCCCTGATCCGTACTTTTTAAGAACCCATCCGGAGAAACACTGTCTAAAAATGTTTTAAATGTCGTTCTGTTTTCTCTGTAGCCCGGGGTGTATATATTGGTTAAATTTTCCGTAATGGCATTCATCCAATTTATGCTTGCTTTTTGAGTATTCAGGGCATTAACAAATGAATCGTTCATTTATTTATCTCCTTTATTTTGTTGTTGTCTGTTTTGTTGGTTTTGTTTATAGGGCTTATAACTTATGTTTGAATAGGCTATATTTTGTTCATCAAACCTTACTTTAAGGTAGTCAATATTGTTCTTTAAATAGTTTTCAACCTCTTTATCTCTCGGGAAAAATGTTGCATCAATTCTGCCTTCTTTGGACACCTTTAAAACAACCGTAACTTGATTATCAAAATCAAGCCTTAGGGCTTTATTATTTTCTTGCGATTTTATAAGTAAGTCGGATAATGTTTTTGATACTTCCATTGTTTTATAGTTGCTTGCATCAATTATATTAATACCGTCTTTAAGCCTTAGGTTATTTTGATTAGAATTGTTTGAAATGTTCAAAAAGAACATGGCATCTTTGTTTTCGATTTCTTTTGTGTCTATATTAAAATCTTCATACTCTATATCTTCAATTTCATTTATGTTAAATTCCAAAAGCGGGCTTAGTGGGGCTTGAACTAAAAATTGTGAAGGGTCAACAATTTCCTTTAGCTTTTCAAATTCATCCTGAAAGCTATAGGTTTGGGCGGTTTCATAAGGGGGTATATAGCCCTTGTTTTGGTCTTGAATTGCTATTTGACCTTTTAAATCTTTATTTTCACTGATGTTCATTTTCTTCGATTTCTTCCGTTTCTTTTTGTTCCCTTTGGCGCATGAAATGTTTCTGTGAACCTACTTCGTTTAAAACTTTCATTTCTGCCATTTTTTCTTCATAGAGGTATTCTTCCTTCTTGTGTTCTTTGTGTTTTTCTAATACGTTAACTTTTTGTTCCTTTTCTTTTAGAATTTCCGTTTCTTTATTTAGTTTTTGTATGGCTTCCTGTTTTTTTGTTTCAAGTTGTTCGCCTATTTCATAGAGGTGTTTTAGGAATTTATCAAACCCATCGTACATCCTCGGGTCTGATTTTCTCATATTTATTCTTGTGTCTTGGATATTTTTATTATTTTGAATAATTTCATTTTCTATTTCCGCCAGTGCTTTTTGTGCCATTTGGACTACTTTTAGTTGTTCTTCTTTTTCTTTTATTCGGATTTCAAGAAACTTTTGAAGTCTGTATCTGAATGGCATGAAAAACACCGATTGAATATACTATACCAATACATTTTACGGGATTTTTACTTAATTTGTTTAATGAAAACCGCCAAAAAGTCAAAAATTTCATACAAACAACGTATAAAATAAAAGGATTAATTTATATAACAAATTAATTTTAATTTCTAAAGTTTTTATAAAACGTGCCGTTATAAGTTCATATAAGGAAGGCAATTTTATTATAGAAAGCGAGGCAATTTATAATGTTTGAAGCAATCAGTCTGGTAGTTTTTGCAGGTGTTATGTATTTTTGTCTTGTAGTTGCTCCAAGTGCTATTGAATATATGGGGTGTTTTGATTTTTCAAATCATACGGTCAAAAACACAGTAGAATAAATTTATTTGGCGCCTTTTTATATTATGGCGCCAATGTGGTAATAAAATAGAAAAAAGACCTTATTTTTTTATAAGGTCTTTTCTTTTGTTATTTTTTTCTGTATTCTTCGGGGGCATCTTCTCTTTCCTGATTCCATCTGTCAAGGCCCATTTGTTTTCTAACCAGACCTATTCCGACATGCACTCTCCACTCATCCATTTTTAGTTGCGCCGCAAGAATTTTGTGGCATCCTATCGGAGGGAGAGGAAGCAGAGGCTCATATAAATTTTTAATTGCCATAAGCTGATCGGGAGTTAGAGCAAGCTTTCTTTTTGGCATTTGTATTTTAGGAAGCATAAGCTTCTGTCTTACAAGGTTAATGCCAAAAAATACTTTTTTGGGTTCAATTCCTATTGCTGATGCTATAACTTCATGGGCATCAGGGTTTGGAAGGGGGAGCATTTTTTTATAAAGTTCTTCAATTTGAGCCAGTTGTTCTTTATTTACAAGAAGTGTTTTTGGTCTTTGGGGACGCTTTTTGTTATTGAATTTATTTTGGTTTCTGTTAAACCCGCCCTGCGGACGGTTTTGACCAAAGGGGCGATTTTGTCTTTGATAGTTTCCGCCCTGATTATTATACGGACGTCTTTGTCCCATATCTCTGTTGTTATGGGGACGTTTGTTGTAATTTTGCCTTGGCGGCTGATTATCAGAGCCGAAGCTATAGCTTCTCGGGTATTCGGTTCCCGTTTGTGCGGTTTGATTGTCGGTTAAATCAGAATTAGAAGATTTATCGGGATACAAACAATCGGGACAAATTACCCTTTTTGGGTTTTTTGTTTCAAATTCCTTCCCGCACTTGATGCACTTGTTGGTATACATATTAAGAAATTTCCTTTTTGGCTTTTTGCCTTATGTTCCATCAAATAAATAATGTGGCCTTATTTTTATCGGTAAAAAAATAAAAAATAATTTACCGATATAAAAAACATTTGAACTTATTTTATACTTAAAAACAAAAATATACAAGTATTTTTACAAAAAAATATCTGATTTTTTCTTATTTAGTAAGTTCCAAATAGACATCCATATATTTTTTTGCGCTTTCTGTCCAGGTATATTTAGACTTTATGGCATTTTTCTTCAAAAGTTCAAAATCGTCTTTTCTGTCGTAATATGTCCAAACTCCGTTTTTGATTTCATCAACCATGCTCTTTGCATCGTATGATAAAAACTTAAATCCGTTCGCTTTTTTATTTGGATAAGAAATTATTGTATCATCAAGACCGCCCGTTGCTCTAACGATTGGTACAGTGCCGTATTTAAGGGCTATCATCTGGCTTATTCCGCATGGTTCAAATAAAGAGGGCATTAAAAACATATCGGAGCCTTTGTATATGATTTCCGATAATTCGGGCTTAAAATCAATCCATGCTCTCATATTCGAAGAATTATTAGATGCCCAAATAAGCATATTTTGATACCCTTCTTCCCCCGTTCCCAAAAACACAAAGTCGCAAGGCAAATTCATTAAATCAAATTTTGCAAAGTCAATTAAACTTAAACCCTTTTGATATACAAGCCTTGAAATCATTGAAATTAAGGGGCGATTAGGGTTAGAGGGAAGCGAAAAGAGTTTTTGAACCTTTTGTTTGTATTCCTTTTTTTCGTTTAAATCAAAATTCTTCCTCTCGTAATATGTGCCGTTTAAAATTCCTCTTATTTTTTCTGTTTGTCCTCTTAAGGTATAATCCATTCCTTCTCCCATATCGGAAGATAAAATTTCATTTGCGTATCTCGGGGAAACGGTTGTAATCATATCCGAACAGTATATTGCACCTTTTACCCAGTTTACTTTGCCGTAATGCTCCACACAGTTATCGTACCATACGTTATCCCATCTCATATTTGCAAAATCAATTATACTTTTATCGCAAGAACCCTGATATGCAAGGTTATGAATTGTAAACACTGTTTTTGTATTTTTATAAAACTCGTCGTACTTATAGTTTGTCTTTATATAAATGGGGAGCATTGCCGTATGCCAATCGTTTGCATGGATTATATCGGGCTTAAAATTTAAAAGCTTTGCATATTCTAATACCGCAAGAGAAAATGACACGTATCTTTGCTGCTCATACATCTCATCCACCCACATAGGATAGACAACATTAAAACAGGAAAAGTATTTGGGGTTGTCTATAAAAAATACGTTTATCTTCTTTGACTTTGGATGTTTTGCAACTTTTAATTTGAAGATGTGCTCGCTATGGCCCATTGAGATTTTTAGTTCGGAATTTTCAACCTCTTTTATGTTCCATTTTTTTTCATCAACACACCCGTATAAAGGAGTAAAAACGGCAACTTCACACCCTTGCTTTTCCAAAAAGGGCGGGAGTTCACCGACAACATCCGCAAGCCCTCCGACTTTTGAATATGGTGCAACTTCACTTGATGCCATTAAAACTTTTATTGACATAAAAACTCCTTTTATACGTTAGATAGCATTGAAAGCGCTTCTTTTAAAATTTCTTCGCTTGTTTTTGAGTTTGCGCTCGTGATTGCAAATTCAATCCCCTTTTGTATTTCATTATTGTTGTACCCGAGCGACTTTAATATGGTTTGAACATCCTCTATAATTTCTGATGATATATTTTTATTTTCAAACTTGCCCTGAATTATTTCTCTTGAGGTGTTTTTGTTTGTTAGTTTATCTTTTAGCTCAAGAACAATCTTTTGGGCAAGCTTAAGTCCCACCCCTTTTGCTCTTGAAATTGATTTATAGTCCTGATTTATAACGTAATCAATTAACTCGGAACCCGAGAATTCATCTAACAAAACAAGGGCAACTTTTGTTCCGATACCCGATACGGATGTTAAAATATCAAAAATAACTCTGTCCTCTTTTTGCTTAAACCCGACAAGGGTCATGGAATCTTCCTTGTGGATTAGTTTGGTATAAATTTTAACTTCCAATCCTATATCACAAAGGCTCAAAATTGTTCTCGGGTTTGTAAGGATAGAATATCCTATACCGTTATTTTCAACGGATATTGAATTATCCCCCTTAAATACCAATTCACCTTTAATATAATCAAACATACAACAATTATACTTAAATAAATATTATTTTACAAAAGTTTTGTTATAAAAATCTATTATTTTTTTTGCTTCTTTTTCTTTATTCAGCTTTTTGTTAGCATAAGCAAGATTATAATAAAAATCCTTTTCATCATTTTTAAGATAAATTGCCTTTATAAAATTTTTCTTTGCTTTATTGAAATCCCCTATTGAAAGTTCGGCGCAGCCAAGGTTATAAAAAAGATAAGGGTTTTTCTTGTTATATTTTATTGCAAGCTCAAAGTTTTCGGATGCAAAGCTATAAATTTTTCTTTTCATATATATACAACCCAGATTGTAATATGCTTTATACATTTCAGGATTTTTTTGAACGGCAAATTTAAGAGTTTTAATTGCTTTATTTATTTGGTTATTATCTTCTTCAATGTTTGCAAGGATTATAAGGGTTTCATAGTCCCTTTTTTCAAGCGGGATTTTTTCCAGAAGTGTATATGCTTCATTTATATGGTTTGTGTTATAAAGAGCAAATGCGTTTTGTTTAATATCGAATATCTCATCTCCGTCCATTTCGGATGCAAAGCAAATACTTCCGATTAAAAGCATCAAGGTTAATAAAATTTTTTTCATTTAAAAATCTCTCCTTATAAAATCGTACCATTTATTGATTGAATTTTGCAAGAAATTGTTTTTAAAGTAGAATTATTTTATTGATTATTACCATATAACAGAGATTTTTATTATGGAAACAGAAGAAAACAACAATATAACAAATAAGGAAATTCCGAACCAAAAACCCAGAAGAAGGGTTAAAAGATTAAATCCCAATTTTTTTGCCCATTTTTTAATATGTTTAATTTGTGTCAGTGTTTTTGCCATTGTATGTTATAGGGGCGAAATATTAAAATCAGTTCAAAAAATGGGTGATCATGGGTATGATGCAAAAGACAGGTGGGAATTAAAACTTCCGCTGATGTCAAGAAGGCAAAATATTCTTCTTATGGGGGTGGATGTTTCGGAAAATCCGAACAGACCCTTTGATAATACAAGGTCTGATTCCATATATATAGTAAGTATCGCCCCATATGCAAAAGACGTTAATGTTATTTCAATACCAAGAGATTCCAAGGTTTACATACATTCAAAATCAAGCCCCGATAAAATTAACCATGCTTTTGCAATAGGCGGGATAAGTACATCCCAAAAAACAATAGAACATACCCTCGGGATAAAAATTGACCATTACCTTGTGGTTTCCAATTCTGCCTTAATTGATTTTATTGATAAATTGGGCGGGGTTGACGTTTACGTTGAAAAGGATATGCACTATAACGACAATACGGCAAATTTACATATAAATTTACAAAAAGGTGTTCAACACTTAAACGGGGTTGAATCCGAAGGATATTTAAGATACAGAAAAGATGCTCTGGGAGATATCGGAAGAATAAGAAGGCAGCAATGGTTTTTAAATGCGGTCGGAACAAAGATGAAAGACCCTTCCGTTATTATAAAAATGCCTGAAATTATAAAATCTGTTCTAAATTACGTTCAAACCGACCTTAACGTATATGAGCTTGCGCAGTATGCGGCCCTTGTAAAAAGTATGGATATGAGCAAAGTTAAGGTAGCAACATTGCCGGGTGAACCTTCACAGAGAGGATTTATTTCATACTGGATATTGGATCCCGAGGGTGTTCAAGAACTTGTGGATAAATTGATATACGGGGATAAACCCAAAAAAATGGACAGAAACCTTGAGGTTGGAATTTTATATGTGCCTTCAGAGGAGCAAACGGCATTGGAGCTTCAAAAAGAGCTTGAATCTCAAGGGGTTAGCGTTAATTCAAAACAAGTTAAATATTTAGGACATGACCATATCGCAATTCATAATTTTGATATCCCGTCTGATGCCATAGCAAGGCTTAAAGGCACAATAAGCATATTAAAGGATAAACAAACGGTATACGATATTATCGGAATAAATAAAGCGGCAAGAGATTTTACCGTTGTGCTTGCGGGTTCTTAAAATAGTCTTTGTTTATATTTTTATAGTATAATTATTCCGTTGACAAAAATAAAAAGGTTGAATAAGTGTTTGATTTTAATTCCGATTTAGCTCAAGAGTTTGGAGTATACAGAAACGAAGAAGCGTTAGAAATTGCAAAATATACAAGTTCGGTGAACATATCCGCAGGTTTCCATGCGGGTGACCCCATAAGCATCAAAAATGCGCTTTTATTTGCAAAAGAGCACAATCTTGCAATAGGTGCGCACATCGGCTATCCCGATATACCGGGGTTTGGTCGCCGCACAATGGAATTATCCAATGAAGAAGTTGAAGCCATTGTTCTTTATCAGGTGGGGGCAATCTCTGCTTATGCCAAAATAATGGGGCTTGAAATTGAGCATGTAAGGTGCCATGGAGCAATGAATTTAAAATTGGGTACCGATATAGAATTTGCAAAGACGGTTGCAAGAGCAGTTAAAAAGGTCAACCCGTGGTTGAATTTGTATACAAATAGCCTTGAAACAAAATATATATTGGAAGATGAAATAGAGTTGAACTGTCCCTTTGAGGTTACATTTGGCGATAATATGTCGATAAGACAACTGAGAGAAATGGATGTAATTCCCGAAACGGTTCATTTTGCCGATATTAATAATGTAAAAAGGGCGTATGACGTCATAAAACCAACGCCCGTAAACTATAACAGAGTAGCCCATCAGGTATAAAATAATGAAAATATTCAAAACAAGAGTTAAAATGCCTACAGGTACGCTATGGTTGGTGCCGGGGTTAAAATTAAAAAGATGGTTTGCGCTGATTGTAGTGGGTTCTGTTCTTGCCGCAATCGGAGCTGCACTATTATTTAATTTGGAGCCGGTTTATTTTTTAATTAAATATGCAAAAAAGCTTTTCCATACGGTTCACCCCGAAGTTGCAGGGGTAATATTAATTGTGGTGGGTGCCGTTATATTCTTAAAAGCATGGCAGGAAACAAACTTTTCAATGCTTGATGTTAAAGGACAAAGAAGCAGAAAAGCCATGGGGGAGGCACTTTACAGAAGAATGAAATTAAACCATGGCCCCAAAATTGTTGCAATAGGCGGAGGAACAGGATTATCCACGCTTTTAAGAGGGATAAAAAAGCTTACCAACAACATAACGGCAATTGTAACTGTCGGAGATGACGGAGGCTCATCAGGCATATTAAGAGAAGAAATGGGGATTTTACCTCCCGGTGATATAAGAAACTGTATTGCGGCTCTTGCTGATGATGATGATATTGTTACAAAACTCTTTCAATACCGCTTTAAATCAGGTAAAGGAATTGAGGGACACAGTTTCGGAAACCTTTTTATTACTGCAATGACTGCTATATCAGGGGATATGGTTTCCGCAATAAAAGAATCTTCAAAGGTTTTACTTATAAGAGGAAGGGTGCTTCCCGCAACAACTGACGATATGCGTCTTGCAGCAAAAATGGAGGACGGTTCAATAGTAAGGGGGGAAAGCAATATCCCTGAAGCCGGAAAGAGAATTGTTGATTTATTCTCGGAACCTTCCGAATGTAAACCCCAAAATGAAGTTATAGATGCCATTAATTCTGCGGACTTAATAATACTTGGTCCGGGGAGCCTTTATACATCCATAATCCCTAATATTCTTGTTAAAGGTGTAGCGGAAGCGGTTGCAAATTCCAATGCGGCAAAAATATATGTATGTAATGTTATGACCCAACCGGGAGAAACGGATAATTATTCGGTATCAGACCATATAAGGGCACTGTTTCGCCATGCGGTTAAGTCGGGAGCAAACAAAAAATTATTTGATGCGGTGCTTGTAAACGATACAATGCCTTTAAACCTTGCAAAAAAATATGAAGAAAAAAATTCTCTCCCGGTTGATGAAGATACGGGCGCAATTAAGAATTTAGGGGTTGAAATTGTAAGAGCAAAACTTATCCAAGATAATAAAGACGGTCTTGTAAGGCACTCTCCTTCAAAGCTTGCAAAAGCTATTTATTATTGGTACAGAAAAAGGGCATAAAAATGCTTACTTCAAAAAAAATCCAAAAAATGAAATACGATAAAAAAAAGATAAAGGCAATTACCGCTTACGATTATTCAACCGCAAAATTTGCGGATGAAGAAGGTATAGACATCATTCTGGTCGGGGATTCCGTAGGACAGGTTGTTATGGGTTATGATTCCACAACAAAAGTTACTATGGATGAAATGAAAGTTTTTTCCCGTGCGGTTTTAAACGGAGCAAAAAATCCGCTTGTGGTTGTTGATATGCCTTATCTTAGTTATCATACCGGCATATTCGAAGCCACAAAAAATGCAGGCGAATTTATGAAAATGGGTGCAGGTGCGGTTAAAATTGAAGGGGCAAACGATTATATACTTGATTTGACAAAACATTTAACAAATTCGGGTATCCCCGTTATGGCTCATCTCGGGTTTACACCCCAGTATATAAATACAATCGGCGGAAATTTTGTTCAGGGCAAAAACCTTGATAATACGCTAAAAATTCTTGAGGATGCAAAAAAAATGCAATCAATGGGCGCTTTTTCAATTGTTCTTGAGATGATGCCCGATGTTTGTGCAAAATACATAACACAAAACCTTGATATACCCACGATAGGTATAGGCGCAGGCAAATACACGGACGGGCAAATTCTTGTCATAAATGATATAATAGGAAAATTTGACGGTTTTAGTCCTAAATTTGCAAGAAAATATTATGATGCAAAAACGGCAATTAAAGAGTCGATAAGAAAATATATGGATGATATAGATAACGGAAGCTTTCCTTCCGATAATGAAAGTTTCACTCTGGATGAAGATGAATATGAAAGATTTGAAAGTTATACACAAAATAAATGAAATCAGGCCCTTAATTAATAATAATTTGGGAAAAATTGCGCTTGTTCCCACTATGGGTGCACTGCATAAGGGGCATAAAAGCCTCATAGAGAAAGCAAGCGAACAAAATGAGTTTGTTGTTGTTTCTGTTTTTGTTAATCCTGTGCAATTCGGGGTGAACGAGGATTACGATAAATACCCGAGATGCCTTGAAAAAGATGTTGAACTTGCAAAAGAAGCGGGAGCAGATATTGTTTTTGCACCAAGCGTGGATGAGATGTATACGGATATATATTTTAAGGAAAAAGAAACAACCCTTGTTTGTCCCCCTTATAAATACGTTAACAGGCTTTGCGGGAAATCCCGCCCGGGGCACTTTGACGGGGTATGTACCGTTGTATCAAAACTTTTCAATATAACAAAATGCAACAGAGCTTACTTCGGACAAAAAGATGCACAACAGTTATTTATTGTTCAAAAAATGGTTAAAGAATTAAACTTTGATATAGAAATTGTGCCATGCCCCATTGTAAGAGAGGATGATGGTCTTGCGGTTTCAAGCAGAAATTCTTACCTTTCTTATGAAGAAAGAAAAATTGCACCGAACATTTATAAGGCTCTTATGTGTGCCAAAAAACTAAAAGAAGGTGGCATAAAAACCCCCGATATCTTAATTGATGCATCTTATGCTTATCTTAAGGATTTTGATACAGACTATATTGAAATTGTTTCAAAAGAAGATTTTTGCCCCATAAGCGAAGTAAAAGAAAACTCTCTTATGCTTATTGCGGCAAAAACAAAGAAAAATAGTGTTAGATTAATAGATAATATGGAACTATGAACAAGAAAAATATTTATAACAAAATCGAAAACAAAAAAGATTATACAAAGATATACAACTTTTTCAGTTTTTTAAAGGTTGCATCTATTGTCATTGCGGCGCTTTATTCCGTTTTTTGGTTTTACAGATTTTTTAACCTTCCGTTTACGGATATAATATATCCTGTTTTTGACTTTTTTATAACCCCGATAAAACAGACTATTGAAACTCAAAATACATTCAACGGTGCCGTTATTGAGATGGGCTATTTTATAATGGCCGTTATTATGGCCGTTGTTTCCTATATATTTTCAAGAATTGAGCTTATTATTCTTGAACTTCAAAGAAGAAGCGATTTAGCCTACATAAGATTAAAAAAACAGTATGAAGAAATTGTCAATAAAGAATTAAAAATGGAATACGCAAACACTATTGAAGAATACAAATACTTTTCCTGTTTTGTAAGATTTAAAAACTTTTATGTTAATGAAGTGCTTGCTCAAAATGCGCACACCACAATTCAGGATGCTATTTCAAGGTCTTATGCTAATTTTTTAAGTTTAATAATGCAAAAATGTCCCAGCCTAAATTCCCAAAAATACGGTTCTTCAATTTTTATTAGAGGCGAGTGGAATATGGGGTTTGATGATTTTATGGAAAATGTTTTAGATTCAATAAGAATTATAAAAAAACAAAACGCAAATGATGTTATAGGAACTGACTTTATGCTTATTCTGGATGCTCAGATTACAAAAGAAGAAGCTGATAAATCCTATGAAACTTTTATTAAAATTGCTGATGGCGAATACTATAATAAAGCGCTTTGTACCCCTGCTTTTAAATTGAGGTTTGATTTAATTAAAGATGAAAGCCCCTATACGACAGATATGCTCGGGTATTCAATCTCTGATACAAATAAAAGGGATGAGGACAGTGAAATTTATATACTTAAAACCAAGCCAAAAAAAATCTAAAATGCGGGTGTGGCATCATTAAATATCATTTTTTCATACCCTACGGTTTCTTTATTCAGGGTTAGAAAATTTTTTGTTAAAATAATATTTTCGTTTGAATTTTTATATTCTATTTTTAGCATTTCATTAAGTTCTTCAAAGTTATAATAATAGCTTTTCAATTTAACATACAAAACCTTAAAATCCTTGATTTTTGAAAGCCTTATTTTAACAAATTGAATTATATCTGATAAATATCCTTCATAAGAGGGCGAAATTACAAAATCAACAAAGTATTCCCCTTTTTTAATTTTAGAAACGGCAAAAAATGCGATAATATCTTTGCTTTTTTCGCCCGTTAGCACGTATTGTTTTATCCTGTTGAAAAAATTGTACTTAAATTCATAACTGTTTTTATAAAAAATTGCTCTCTGGTAAGAGTGCATTGTATCGTTTATAAGAGTCTTAACTTCTTTTATGTCAATCGTAGTCATTTTTCTTATATGTGAAAAACTAATATCGTTTAAATCCGAAATAAAATCATTAGAATTTATTTTATATACAATTTCTCTTGCAAGGTTTTTAAAGCCGCATCCTTCCATAAACATATTTATGAGCTTATCGTTTCTTTTGTCTATAACAACATAGAATGATTCAGCCCCCTTTGAAAGAAGAAAGCTTACGGTACAGTCAACAAGAAATTTTCCTGTTTCAAGGGAATTACCTTCAGATAAGAGCCTTGAAATTTTAGCTCTTTTTGAGCCCACCCTTTGAACGGTTAAAAGCCCCGTAATTTTTCTTTCATCAACCGATACAAAAGACTCATCCAAAAATTTTAATCTGAAAGGAAGAAAATGGTGCAATAAATCAATAGGAAAAGGCAGAAAATCGGAAACATTAAGGTCGGCCTCCTTAAATGATTCGAGGGCCTTTAATTTTTGTTTATCTGCAAAAGCAAGGTTTTTAATAACGGTCATAAGAAGATAGTATCATAAAAAAGGCGATTTATTTTAAAATTTTTATGAATTGTACAAAGATTTAATCCTGTTTTTATTGATATTATCGGTAATTTCAAGAATTTTAACCGTATCTTTTTGGCTAAACCCGCAACCTTTAAGGGCTTTTATTTTTTCTTTTAAAATTGTTTCATCAGGGTCCGTTTTTTCTTTATGTATCATACAAACCATCTCTCCTTTTTTGGGGGTTAATTTGTAAAATTCAATCATATCTTCAATTTTAAGCGTTTTAATTTCTTCAAATTTTTTTGTAAGCTCCCTTCCGATTGAAATCAGGGAATTTGTTCTTTTTTCTTTTATAATTTCAAGAGTTTCTTGTATTCTTTTCGGGCTTTCATAAAATACAAGGTTTTCATTTTGGTTTTTTGTTATTATTTCTTCAATTTGGGCTTTAATTCTTGGCAGGAACCCGATAAATTTAAAATCTTCCCCTTCTTTTTGAATTGAAGATAAAAGAGTGATAACTGCCGATATTCCGCCAATCGGAACAACTTTAATGTTGTTTTTATTTGCTTCACCTATCAAAACACCGCCCGGATCAGATATCAGGGGTGTTCCCGCATCAGATACAAGCGCAACATTAAGCCCTTCTTTTAGTAGTTCGATTATTTTTGAAGCTTTTTTGCTTTCCGAAAATTTATGATAACTTTCGGTTTTTGTTTTTATGGAATACTTTTCAAGAAGAATTGAAGTTGTCCTTGTGTCCTCAGATGCTATTAAATCAACACTTTTAAGGGTTTCAATTGCCCTTAGGGTAATATCTCCCAAGTTTCCTATAGGGGTTGATACAACGTATAAAATCCCCGTCATTTTACTGTATTTCCCAGCTTGAATTTTCTTTAGTGTCTTTTATTAAAATTTTATATTCTAAGAGCTTATCCCTTATTAAATCAGACCTTGCCCAGTCTTTATTTTTTCTTGCATCCTGTCTTTTTTCAAGAATTAAATCGAGTGCCGTTTTCGGGTCTATACTATCTTCAATTTCAAATTCTTTATACAAAGGCAAAATCAGCTTTTTTAAGTCCTCTGTGGTCAATTTATCGGATGTTTTTGAAAAATCAAATCCCAAAACTTCCCCTAAAAGCTTAATTGTATTTGCATATTTAATTTCATTTGTCTTTTTATATTTTTCAACAAGCGAAAATAAAACCGCAAGCGCCTTTGAGGTGTTCAGGTCGTCATTCATTGACTTTTTAAATTCTTCAATTGCTTCATCATCCAATGCGTCATTGAACTTAGCGTTATTTACGGAATTAATCAAACGGCTTGCGCCCGCCTTAGCGGAATTAAGCGCCTCATCATTAAATTCAACGGGCATTCTATAATGGTTTGTTAGTATGAAAAATCTTATTGTGTTTGAGTTATGGGTTTTTAAAAGGTCGTCTATCGTAAGAAAATTATTCAGAGATTTTGACATTTTTTCTTTATTAATTGTAACAAAGCCGTTATGGAGCCAGTAGTTAACAAATTTTTGGCCGTTAGCACACTCAGATTGGGCTATTTCGTTTTCATGATGAGGGAATTGAAGGTCTGCACCGCCTGCATGGATATCTATTGTTTTCCCGAGATGCTTTCTTATCATGGCGGAACATTCAATATGCCATCCGGGGCGTCCTTTATTCCACGGACAATTAAGCCCGTGAACTTCATCTTTTTTCCATAGTGCAAAGTCTAAAGACGAGCGTTTTTTGTTGTCGCTTTCCACTCTTGCGCCCGCCATAAGGTCATCTATAGGTTGTTTTGAAAGCTTTCCGTAATCTTTAAACTTTGACACTTCAAAATAAACATCATCACCAACCCTGTATGCATAACCTTTTTCAATTAACTCTTTCACCATATTAATCATCTCGGATATGGTTTTTGTTGCAAAGGGCTCTATGTCGGGTCTTAAGACGTTTAATTCTTCCATTGATTTAATATAGGAATTATAAAATTTTTTTGCAATTTCTTCGGGCTTAACCCCTTTTAAATCCGCTTTTTTTAATATTTTATCGTCAATGTCGGTAACATTTCTTGCATAGGTTACATCATACCCTAAAAACTTAAGGTATCTGTATAATACATCCCAAGTTATATAACATCTGGCATGCCCCAAGTGCGCCTTATCGTATACGGTAGGGCCGCAAACATACATTTTTACCTTGTTTTCTTCTATGGGTTTAAATTCTTCAAGCGTGTTTGAATAAGTATTATAAAGTTTTAGCATATATCCATTTTATTATAAAATTTTTCATAGTAAAATAGATTGGTTGAATTATTGTTAAGGATGATTATCGGAATATGAAAAATACGGTAGTAGTCGGGGCGCAGTTTGGAGATGAAGGCAAAGCAAAAATCACAGACCTTCTTGCATATAATGCTGATTTTATAATAAGGTATCAGGGGGGTTGTAATGCGGGGCATACCGTTGTAAATGAAGGGAAGAAATACAAATTTCATCTTGTCCCGTCGGGAATTTTATATGAAAATAAAACCTGTTTTATTGGGGCAGGGGTGGTTATTTACCCTGAAAGCTTTAAAAATGAATTAAATGAGCTTATAAATCAGGGCATAAAAGAAGAACATTTTAAAAAAAATTTAAAAATAAGCCCTCTTGCGCATATTACAATGCCTTATCATATTGACTCAGACGGAGCAAACGAGGACAATTTGGGGGGCAATAAAATCGGAACAACAAAAAAGGGGATTGGCCCTACTTATTCTGATAAATATGCACGTGTCGGGATAAGAGTTGAAGATTTGTTCGATAAAAAAGCGCTTGAAAAAAAACTTGATATAATACTCCCCCTAAAAAATAAAATACTCTCTGAAGTTTATCACCTTAAACCCTATTCTAAAGAAGAAATATTATCCAAGCTGGATGAATATAAGGCACTTTTTGAACCTTATGTTTGTTTTGATTGGCAAGAACTTTTAAGGGATGCAAAGAAAAATAAAACAATACTTTTTGAGGGGGCGCAAGGGGTCTTGCTGGACATTGATTACGGAACTTATCCTTTTGTTACAAGCTCGAACCCTGTTGCAGGGGGCGCCGGTGTGGGCGCCGGAGTTGGGCCCTTAGCAATTGAAGATGCCATGGGCGTTTTTAAAGCTTATATGACAAGAGTTGGCGAAGGTCCTTTTGTTACGGAATTAAAAGATGCAACGGGAGAAAAAATCCAAACCGTTGGCGCCGAATTTGGTGTAACAACTGGAAGAAAAAGACGCTGCGGATGGTTTGACGGGGTTATTGCAAAATACAGTGTGCTTGTCGGGGGGATTTCATCCATTGCTCTTACTAAGTTAGACGTGTTTGATGATTTTGATGAAATTAAATTCTGTATAGCATACAAAAATAAGCTTACGGGCGAAATTATTAAATCTTATCCTACAAATGTTGCAAAACACTATGATTATGAGCCCGTTTATGAAACCTTTAAGGGTTGGAAACAAGATATAACAGGGATAAAGAGGTACGAAGATTTACCCCAAAATGCAAAAATCTACCTTTCGTTTGTGGAAGAATACCTTGAAACAAAAATTAAGATTATATCTGTAGGAGCAGACAGGGACCAAACAATATTTAAATAAAAATACCCCCCTAATTTTTATTAGGGGGGTTAAATTTATAAAAAATGTCTTTTATAAATGTATTATCGTTTTACGCAACGAACATCATATGTCAGATTGCGCTTGAGCCCGATTCGATATCCGTCACCCATGTATTGTCCCCATGCAAGACCGCTTTCACCGGGGGAAATAACCGAACTTGTCCAGTAGTGTCCGGTGGTCATTTCGATAAGTTTGGAATTGATAAATAAAGAAGCAAACTCATCTATATCAGGAAGCCTTGCATTATCCCCTTGTTTTGCGCAGGCTGATGCAGCATCATTTCCGTCGTCACTATACGACTTGACGGATTTAGCAATATCGGCAGGAAAAGGATTTGGAGCTACAACGACACTGTTTGTTCTATTTAAAACGGTAATAAAACCTATATCTTTCCCAACCTCATTTGGCCCCTTTAAACCATTTAGGTCATATATCATATTTACGCATATTATTTGACCTGCATAGTGAATTGCATTTTGATGTTTGGATTCACATGTCGGGTTATAAAAAAGAGCAATTGATTCGCCGTTTACCGTTTCAAAGGCCGCCGTGTCCGTATCCATAACTTTGTATTTGTCGGCGGTTTGCGTATTATTTAATTCACTCATTTTTGTCGGGAAAGTTAAATTATTTCCGTTTAAAGTAATTATCGAGGATGGTATACCGCATGCACTCAGGTTATTTTTGTTGCATACGTTTTGAATGCGGTAGACTTTAGATAAACCGTCAATTATAAAGGCTTCTGATGCCGTTGCTTTTAGATTGGCATCATTCCTGTCTGCAATTTCACCGTCATTTGAGCCATATCCTGCAACACTATCCATCTCACCGATTGCTTGGCTCATTCTTGCATAAAGTGCTTTTCTTTGTGCGTTCCATGCTTTGTCATTGACATTAACTAATAATGAAGGTAGCGTTATCGCTGCAACAATACCAATAATTGTTAATGTTATTAATACTTC
>CANRHZ010000018.1 GCA_947630535.1 Candidatus Gastranaerophilales bacterium
CCCCCCAAGGGATTAGGCGGATTTACTTTAGCTGAAGTATTGATAACACTAACGATAATAGGTATCGTTGCAGCGATTACGTTGCCTTCATTATTAGTTAATGTCAATGACAAAGCTTGGAATGCTCAGCGTAAGGCACTATATGCAAGAATGAGCCAAGCAATAGGGGAGATGGATAGTGTTGCAGGGTACGGGACAAATGACGGTGAGATAACGGATATGACCGATACAACTTTAAAATCAAGTGCAGCTGAATCGTTCATTATAGATGGGTTATCAAAAGTTTATAGAATACAAAATGTATGCAATAAAAATAACCTCACGGCATGCGGACTACCTGATGAAATATTAACAATGCAAGGAAATGCCGTAAAATTTCCAAAGACGCTCTTTACAATGTATAATTATAATTATATCCAAGTTCCAAATACTGATGTTGCAGCATTTGAAACGGTAAACGGAGAATCTATAGCAGTTTATTATAACCCTTTTTGCGAATCCGATGTCAATACCACTGACCGATACACGGGAAGATATGCATGTGCCAATATGGTATACGATTTAAACGGATTAAAAGGGCCTAATGAAACAGGTAAAGATATTGGGTTTATGACTGTTTTTTACAGGACAAACAGTGTTGTTGTGGCACCTAATCCATTCCCGAGTGATGCTTCAACATCAAAATTTTCATCATACAGTGATGATGGAAATGATGCCGCTTCAGCTTGTATTAAACAGGGCGATAACGCAAGAATTCCCGATAAAGACGAGCTTGCATCAATGTTTTTAAATAAATTAATTACAGGGCCATATTCTGAATTTTATTGGTCAGGCTCCGTTATTTCCCCCGGGGAAACAGGAGAAACATGGCATGTAAATTTTGCCGTCGGACACAGGTATATGAGGCCTCGCTCGGAAGCATACTCGGTCAGATGCGTAAAAAGGTAAATTCAACTCTTATCTATTCTCGCAATTTATTATTTTAAATTGCGAGATTTTTTATCTTATAATCTGTTTAAAAAAAAGTGTTTTTTTATAACAAACTTTAACTTTAAAAATTCCCTTGAAAATAAAAATCAAGGGAATTATTTTATATTTTTACATTACCATCTCAAGGCTCATATCGTAAGGGGAAGATTTTACCATTAATTTTTTCCCTGCGGTTTTTACAATATAGAGCGAATCGGTTTCATTCTCCTGAGCAAGCTGAGATTCAATATCCGTTTCTTTAACATCCATATCCCCGAAATTATACAAAACGAAAATATCATCTTGAATATACCCTACAAGAGATGTTTCACCCTCGAATTTTGCAAGGTATAAGCCCCTTGTTTCGGTTAATTTTGAAGAAGAAACAATGGTTGCAACATCATCATTTTGCTCCAAAGTTTCATCAAGAGGAGCATTTGATGAGGAGTTTTGAGCATTTTCGTATGATGCGACATAAATGCTTTCGGAATTATAGTAGTTTTGAGGTTGAATAGGAGTATAAAGCTCTTTAATGACAACATCATCAGGAGTTTTTTCGTTAATTTCAACTTCATTTTCGTTAGATATTGAATCTGAAATGCTATCCATATAGGCATTAAACGCTTGAACTTTTTGCGCTTCTTCGGGTGTAAGTTCAGGAATTTTTTCAACAACCTGAGGAGTGATTGGCTCTTCTTCTTCCATAGGAACAGAAGGATTGTCAGAAACAGGGTTTGAAACAGTTTGCGTTTGAGCAAGATTTTCTTCAAGACCGGCTTCAATTTCATCCGATTTATCTTTTGCCTTTTTATTGAAGTAAGCTTTAATATCCGTATTTTGACCCATCAGGTTGCCTTCCGATAAAACTTGTTCTGCAAGCTTTTTAGCACCCGCACGTTTTGTAACGACGTAGAGAGAAAGCAAAACTATAAACGAACCTAACAGGTAAATAACGCTTGAATTTCCGCCTGTAGCAGGCTTTGTTTCTTCTTGTTGTTTGGTATCTTCCTGTTTTTTATTTATTGTATCCGCATTATTTTCATCAACCATAGTCGAAGTTGTTCCAAATTCTACTTCAACGGGCTTATCGGTTACAAGTTCTTTTTCATATTTTTTTGCTTCCTGTTTTTGCTTTTCACGGTTTGACAAACTTTCGGATTTTACGGGGGAATTTTTCTCACTTTTAGCTATTATATTTTCATTTTGTACTTCTTTTGACTCAAATGTTTTAGTTTCAACAACTTTAGGCTCTATAGCTTGTTTTTGTTCTTTCTGTTTTATGGTTAGTGCCTGTTTTTGAGGTTGAACTTCTTTTATTTCTTTAGGTTGAGTTTTTATACCGTTTGTTGTTACGGTTTTATTTTGTTGAAAAGGTTTTGAAGCTAAAAGGGGTTTAGATTGCTCTATATGCCTTATTTGCTTAGCAGGTTGCACCTTTTGAACGGGTTTTGTAGTTACAGTCGGCTTTTGTGCTATGACGGGTTTAGTTTGTTGAACGGGTTTTGTGACCGCTACAGGTTTTGATGCTACAACGGGTTTTGCAGTTACTGTGGGTTTTTGTGCCATGACAGGTTTTTGTGTTGCAGCGGGTTTTGATGCGACAAGCGGTTTAGTTTGTTTGGCCTGTTTTGTCACATTTGGTTGAACGGTTTTAGAAGTCGTTTTTACACTTTGATTTTGATTTTTATTTAGAGAAGGTGTAACTTTTATTTGTGACTTTGATTTTGTATCGGATGAAGCAATGACATTAGTTTTAGCCTTTGGCTGCGTCGTTGTTTTAGTCTGCTTTTTAGCTTGTGCCTGTGCCTGATTTTGTTTATTTGTATATTCTTCAAAAGATTTTGTATTTGTTATAGGGGTTTTTGGTTTTTGCGCTATAACTTCTTGTTTTTTCTGTACTGTAGGTTTAGCCTGATTTTTCGTATTTGAAGCAATTGCGGTTTGTTTTCTGAATTGTGCAAGAGGAGTTGGGATATCATTATCCGCAAGCCTTTGAGCATATCTTTCAAACGCATTATCAAGTCTTGCAAGCCTTAAAGGGTCAAGACGGGGTGAAATTGAAGTATCAAGTGTTTTTAGAGAGGTTGATAAATTTACGGGTCTATCCGTTATAATTGCAACCTTTGTATACCCGTTTTGCAAGTCTTGCCCCGCATAAGGGTACGATTTAACAAGTATGTTTTTAATTGCGCCTTTTGGGGGCACAGAGGTTATTGAATGGTTGGTTTCAGGCAAAAGAAAATAATAAATCGTATCCGATTTTTTAATTATTTTAACGGGTTCATTGTATATTTTTTTTGTATAAAGCTCGATATCATAGCTATTATCGCTAAGCTCATTTACCTCAAGCTTTAAAAGACTGTTTTTATAATCACTGTCTGCCGCATTCAGGCTTTGTGTTCCGAATAAAAACACAAAAAATGCGAGAAATACCGCAAAGAATTTATTCATCCTTAAAATTACCTCTTTTTTATTCCCCAAAAAATTTGGATTTCATAGTACAATTATACTATGAATAAACAAAAAATCACGGATGTAAATAATGTAACAAGTTATAAAACAGGATTAGTTACCGTCATTGCAAGGCCAAATGTCGGAAAATCAACGCTTGTAAATAAAATAACGGGGCAAAAAATTGCCATCACAACAAATACTGCCCAAACCACAAGAAAACAAATAAAGGGAATTTATACGGATAGTGAAGCGCAAATTGTCTTTATTGATACTCCGGGTGTCCATAAACCTAAAAATAAGCTTGGCGAATACTTAGAAAGTCAATCAAAAGATGCCATTGATGACGTTGATTTAATTCTTTTTTTGGCAGATATTAATTCCTCTATGGGAAAAGGGGATTTGTGGATTGTACAAAACCTTTTATCTAAGGCTAAATGCCCGATAATTATTGTTTTAAATAAAATTGATACAATAAAAGATAAAAATAAAGCCGAATTAAATCTTTTAAGTTATAAGACATCTTTTGAAAAGAATTTGCCCACAGTTAAAGTTTCAGCTAAGACGGGGAAAAATATTGATAAATTAATTCAAAAAATAAAAGAATTTATCCCCGAAGGCCACCCCCTGTATGACAGTGATACCGTTACCGACCAAAATATGAGAATGATATCATCTGAAATTATAAGAGAAAAGATAATTTTAAACACAAAAGATGAAATCCCCCATTCGGTTGCAGTTTTGATTGATGAGTACAAAAGTGAAGGAAATATTGATAAAATAAAGGCAACAATTTTTGTATCGCAAGAAAGCCAAAAAGGTATTATAATAGGTAAATCAGGTTCCATGCTAAAAAAAATCGGAACCGAAGCAAGAGCCGAAATTGAAGATATGACGGAAACAAAGGTTTATTTGGAACTTTTTGTAAAAGTTAAAAAGAACTGGCAAAAGGATAAAAGTGCGCTAAAAATGCTGGGGTATGAAGAATGAAAAAAGTAATTGATATAAACGAAAAAAAATTTATACGGGATATGGAAAATAAATTTTCTAAAAAAATAGAAAATGCCCCCGTGACAAATTCCATTCAGGATAAATTTCAATTATTCAGACAAATAAAAGGTAAAATAAGCCCGAAGGATTTATTATAAAAAGTGTTTCAGATAAAAAACGTCATTTTTCAATCTCTCACCCCAAGGCAAAAAAGTGCGCTTTTTAGCTATTTAAAATCTTTTGTAAAAAAACATTCAAACCTTACAAAAGAAGAAATTAAAAACAAATTTATAGAAGATGAAACTTACTATTTTGAAATCAATAACCCCCACTTTGAATTTTTAATTGAAGCCTTTGAAAATGATGAATTTTTAAGGGATATAGACAAATATACAGAGTATCTGCTTTTTGAAATCAAAGAGAAAGAAAAATTAGCGCCCCTGATTGAAAAACAAAAACAGATGGAAAAAGAAAAAAGAAAAAGAATAAGGGACTATAAATTAAGCAAATTAAAACCCACAAAAAAGCAGCTTTATTACTATGAAAAAATCTCAAAAGCCCACAATGTAAAAATGCACGATACAAAAGATGCTACAAGGCTTGATTTAAGAAATTGGATTATGGAGTTAATAGAAGATAAAAACGAAGATGAATAAAAAAAATATTACGGATTATCTTATCCTTGGCGGAATTGAGCCAAACGAAGCAAAGGCGGAATGCGACCTTATTCTTGAATACACTTTTTTAAAAACAAAAGAAGAACTTATTTTTACAAACGATTTTGATGAAAAAAAAATTTTACCCATCCTGAAAGAAAGAGTTGAAACCGGGCGCCCAATTCAATATATCCTAAAATTTGCCCCCTTTATGGGAGAAAAATTTAAAATAGATGAAAATGTTTTAATTCCAAGGGATGAAACGGAACTTGTTGTAAAAAAAGCTCAAACCCTTTTATTTGATGGGGCAAAAGTCCTTGATATAGGGGCAGGCTCCGGAATAATTTCCTGTATGATAGGAAAGTATGCCAACAATAACGGGATAAATGTTCAAATTCTTGGAACCGATATTTCTCTTTATGCGCTTGAAATATCAATAGATAATATGAAACGGTTTAACCTTCAAGGAACTGTTATGTTTAGAAAATCCGACGTTTTTTCAAACATAAAAGAAAATGAAAAGTTCGATATCATAGTTTCAAACCCTCCCTATATTCCAAAATCTTATAAAGAAAGTATTCAAAAAGAAGTTTTGTTTGAACCCGATATAGCGCTTTATACCGAGGATAAAGACGGAATTTACTTTTATCAAAAAATAATAAAAGATGCAAAAAAATATTTAAATAAAGGGGGGTATCTCCTTTTTGAACTTATGGAAGGACAGTTTGATAAGGTTTTCAACCTTTTTGTTGATAACGGTTTTGTTGAAATTGAAGGTATAGAGGACTTATCCAAAATAAAAAGGGTAATTTGCGCTAAATTTATTTAAGAATATATACATACCCCTCTATAAAATCTTTTATACTTTGAATTTCAGACTTTGAATTTGATTCAATATAAAACCTTAAAAGGGGCTCCGTTCCCGATTTTCTGATTAAAATTTTAGAGTATCCGTCCTCAAGGTAAAGTTTTATCCCGTCTATTTTTACTTTATTTGTTATTTTTTGATTTATAAAGGATTCTTCTCTATCAATTCTATCTATTATTTCATCCATTTTTTCTTTTGAATTTAGTTCAATATCTACTCTATCTTGAAAGAATTCAACCCCCGCAAATTCAATTATCTCTTTTTGCAATTCAACAAGAGTTTTATTTGTGGAAGATAGCATTTCCATAATCAAAAGGTTTGCATAAATTCCGTCTTTTTCGCTTATATGTTCGCCTGTGGATAGTCCGCCCGAATCTTCGCCCCCGATAATAGTCTTATTCATGCGCATTGCTTGCCCTATCCACTTAAAGCCGACAGGGGTTTGTATAATTTCTATGTTGAGTTTTTTTGCAACAATGTCTACAATTTCGCTAACTCCGACCGTTTTAACCACAACACCTTCCCTGCCCTTTTCTTTTAAATATTTTAAGAGCATGGCTAAAACTAAATTTGGGGACACGTAATTTCCTGATTCATCTATAACGCCGTATCTGTCTGCATCTCCGTCATTTGCAAGAGTAATATACCCTTCTTTTGTATTTTTCATAAATTCTTTTTTGGGCTCGGGCAAAAATCCGCCAAAATCGGGGTCGTATTTGTTATTATAAATTTCAAACTCTATTCCTTTTGATTTTAACAAAGTATCAAAATATCTGACAGAAGAACTGAAAAGCCCGTCATAGATTATTTTTTTGGGGTTATTTTTAATAACTTCAAAATCTATAATTTTATTTATATGAAGAAAATAATCAAAAGAAAAATCTTTTTTTAAGATTGTTCCTTCCTTTTTTTCCAAAGTAAATGTTTTATTTTCGATTATATTTTCTATCTCCGTTGTAATATCGGTTGTTGCGGGGCCGCCATAGTTTGGTATAAATTTAATTCCAAGGTATGCGCTTGGGTTATGGGATGCGGTGAACATTATTGCACCTGAAGAATTTTTTATGGTTTTTGATGCATAAGCAATAACGGGCGTTGGAACTACTCTGTTTGATAAAAGCACATCAAACCCGAAAGATGATAATATCTCGGCTGACATTTTTGCATAGTAGTCGGCTTTTCTTCTCGGGTCATAGCCGATTATAACCGTTCCCGTTTTTAAATATTCTCCTATTCCAAGAACAATTTTCCTTACAACATCGTCATTAAAATCTTTTCCTATAATTCCTCTGTATCCGTCCGTACCAAATTTAATTTTATTCATTTTTTTTCCTGTTTAATTTAAAATAACTTATATGAATAATTATATTAAAAAAATATTATATTTAGGACCTGACGGTTCAAATTCTCAGTTTGCCGCCCGATTAATGTGCCAAAAACTCGGGCTAAACACTAACATGACGGGGGTTTCAACCATTACAAAGGTAATTGAGATGTTGGATAACGATACGGATACAACGGCCGCCATCTTGCCTATTGAAAATTCAATAGAAGGAATAGTCAGGGAAACCATAGATAACCTTGTATGTGTAAAATCAGACCTTTTTATACAGGCTGAAATGCAAATTCCTATATGTCACTGTCTTATTTCAAAAGGCAAAAAAGAAGAAATTAAAACCATTGTTTCCATTAATCAAGCCGTAAGTCAGTGTAAAAACTATATAACTAAAAATTTTAATTCAAATATTCAAATCCTTTTATACACATCAACCTCAGGCGCTGCGGAATATGTAAAAAATAAAGATAATTCTTATGCCGCAATAGCATCCGAATACTGTGCCAAACTTTACGGACTAAACGTTTTGGATAAAGGCATAAATGACACAAACGACAACAAAACAAATTTTATTCTGGTATCAAAAAAAGCCTTTTTATATGAAAATAAAAAAAGAACCCTGATTGCTTTTACAACCGAAAACAAGCCGGGGGCGCTATTGTCGGTGTTAGAAATATTAAAAAAATATAACCTCAATATGGTATATCTTGAATCAAGGCCCTCAAAAAAAGTTTTCGGAGAATACATTTTCTATATGGAAGTGGATAAACCAAAAGACGACATAAAAGATGCTCTGGCTGAAATCAAGGAAAAATCAACCTATCAAAAGATTTTAGGTTCATACATAATTATAGAATAATTAAGGAAGCCTATTTTTTAGCTTCCTTAATTTTTGTTATTTTTTCCAATTTATTAAAACGTAACCGTTTTGTCCGTCGCCGCCTTTTCCCGCTCCGTATTTAGCGCTCCATCCGCCGCCGCCGCCGCCTGAGCCTGCTTGACCGAAGGTTCCTGTTCCTTGTGAAATTTGAGGAGGAATAAATTTGGCGCTTGCACCGTCTGATGTATTAACGGAACAACCTGAATAAAATTCATCTATGTTATATATTTTGATTGTACCGTTTGTATTTATGGTAATCGTATTTTGTAGTCTGGAATCTTGTAAAATATTTGTGCCGTCTGAAGAATATAATCCGTCTTTGTTTCCGACAAAAAGTCCTCCGCAGCCTCCCTTGGAGCCAAGCCCCGAAAAGCCGCCAAGACCGCCTGCGTACGCTAAAGAATTACCTATAGGGTATCTGAAATGTAAGCCGTTATAAACTCTTTGCCCGTTTATATTGAATCCGTTATAATTGGTATTTGCGGGAACAACCGATATATTACCAAAAATTATGTTATTATTAATGCTATAATCTGAATGACCGCCTGTTTTATCGAATGTTGATACGTTTGATTTATTGACTTTGGCGCCCGTTTTTACACCGTTATTTCCCGAATTTAATTCAAAGAGTGGTGCATTATTATTTGTCATGTATGAGTAAACGAGTCGTCTTGTATTTATACTGTTGTTTGGGGCCGTAGTATTGACATTAGTATTTACTCTGGTTGAAATTGTCTCATCAAAATTGAAAGAAGTATCGGGGTCTAAAGAGCTTAAAATAACAGGTGTATACCTTGATGATTGAGGCGGATTAGGATATGGAAGGTATGAAGATGCATTATTTGTTGGAATACTTGAAGTTGCAGCAGTATTAATTCTTCCGCCGTTACCGCCCACACCGCCTGCAACAAGCAAAATGAGATTGCCGTTTGAATCATATATTGCGCTTGAAGAACCGCTTAGACCCTCGCCGCCTGTTGTCGGAGTTTTTATATATGAACCGTTTGAATTTATAGTGCCTGATGTGCCGCTATTCCCGCCTTTTCCTCCGGAGCCTACCGATATTACATATCTTTCACCGGGGATTACGGGAAAATCGGTAACTCTAACGGCAGAACCGCCCGCACCGCCCGAGCCAACTCCTCCCGGGTTTTCAATTGAAACGGTAGTTTTACCCCCCGCATTTAATTTAAAGGTTTCACCGAGAGATTTAATTCTTATGGAACCTTGGTTCGAACCTGAATCAATTGCATAGGAAGTGCTTAGCGTACATGTTGTGTTACTATTAGTACAGAGTATATATGAACTGTACCCTCTGCCGCCTGAACCATATTCTCCTTCAATTTGAAGATGTTTTCCGCCTTCCTTACCATAGGCAAGGTAGCCTGTACTTATTTGTTTTGAATTTAAGCTGACTGCACTTTGGCCATTTTGTGAGGTTTCTATATTGGCTATTGGAAGATGGCAATTATTTATTAAGGCATTATTATTGCCTGTGGTTGAATATGTTGCTTGAGTTGAACTTTTATTTTTTGAATTATATAGAAGGCAAGTTAAATTATTACTTGGGGTTGATGTTGATGCCCCGTCAGCCGTAAAATAGATGGTATAATCGTTAACACTGTCAGGAAATGTTTTTAAAAGCTGAAGCCCAAGCCCGTTATATGTTGTAAGCGATAGAGAATTAGATGATTTAACCGAATCAAGCCCGCTTTTTCCTATATAGCTTATATTAAGCCTTGAAGCACCTTCGTTTAAAATGGATGGAACATAATCTTGTGTATGAATCAGGTCGTCTGAAATATTAAAATCAATTATGGCTACACCCGATTTACCTCCGCTTCCTGAAGGATAAGTGGCAGTTGAAGTGGGAAAGGTTGCGCCTTTTTGCCCTGAGCCTGTTAAATAGTTAATTTTTATATTCTTTATTCTCTCAAGTGCAATGTTACTAAGTGAGGTAAGACTTGAAAAATTATTACTTTCAGCTGATCTGCCATCTGTTTTTTGAGCCACTTCTTTTTCTAAAACAGTGCTTCCTGCGGCACCTCCGCCGCCGCCGCCGCCTGCAACAAGAGTTATATCAATTTTATGAACCCCGTCAGGAACAACAAATTCGTATTCTTCGCATTTGCCGTTATCGTTTGTGACAATGGTTTGGCTTCCGTTAATTTCTGTAAGATAACAGGGAAAACCGCCATCCTGTACGGCTTTTTGTGAATTAAAATAAAATACCTGAGAAGCTCCCACTTGTTTATGGCGGTTATTGTCTGCCGCCTTTTTTGTCACAAGGGGTATTGTCATAATTAATATAAGGGAAACTATAAGGACGGATATTAAAACTTCGGCCAGCGAAAACCCTTTTTTTATACTGTTTTTATATAACATTTTTTACCTTTCCGTCGTCTTATTATATTTTCCATTGAATCATAACGTATCCGTTCTGGCCGTCACCGCCGTTTCCTGCACCGTCTTTAAGACTATATCCGCCGCCGCCGCCGCCTGAGCCTGCTTGGCCCAAAGATGAGGTCTTTGGATTGGGCACAACAAATGTCGCACTTTGACCGTTCGGGTTATCTATAGTACAGTTATCGTAATAATCAGAAACTCTGTACAATTTTGAATTGATTATAAATTTATTCTTTAACGAATCGGAACTTGATGAGCCGCTATTAAACAAGCCTTTGAGATTTCCCATAAAATATCCGCCGCAACCTGCCTTTGTTCCAAGCCCCGAAAAGCCGCCAAGACCGCCAACGTATGCTGATAAGTTTTGATCAATTAAAGTTTTATAGTAAAAACCGTCATAAGCATTATTTAAAGTTGTATCATCATCAATTGTTGCATTTTGATAGCCTGTATTGGTACCATTATCAAAACCGTTAAATCCCCCCAATTTGTTATCCGTTGTTCTATTTTTACCATTAATAAAAGTCGTAAACGGTTCATTCGAAATAAAACTGTATGCTATCCTTCTTGCCTGTGTCTGTGCATTTTGCAAAGTAGGTGTGGCATTTGTGTCTGATACAATATCTGTTTTGTTGTCATCAAAAAATTTGCCGTTAAGAAAATTACTGTCGCCTGAAGTTAGTGTAGGAAAATATCTTGAATTATCGGTTACAACTCCGTTTAAATAAGGAGTGTTGGTAGAAGTGTTGCCAGCAGTTCCGCCTTGTCCGCCAATTCCGCCGTTTACCATATAAATAAGGTTATCACCATCATATATAGCACTTGATACACCACCCGCACCTCCGATACCGCCTGAGGGGCTTGAAGATGATATACCGCCTTTTCCGCCTCTGCCGCCTTTACCTACAACAATTCTATATGTATGTCCGCTTATAACGGGAAAACCCGTTATTCTTATCGCACTTCCGCCCGCACCGCCAAAGCCTGCACGCCCTGGGGTTTCTTGTATAACGGTAGCACTAACAAATGCGCTGCCGCCTGTGATAGAATTATTTGCAGAAGTTCTGGTTGAAGCACTATAATTGCAAGTGGTACCACTAGTACAAGTATATTTTACGGATGCTCCCATACCGCCTGAACCATAGCTACCCATTACTCCGTCGGTTTTTCCGCCTGCACCGCCCGCTAGAACCATATTACTATAAACTTTTCCGCTTTCAATAGCCTTTGCACCATCCTTACCTTCTTTTGAAGGGAAGTAGTTTTTCCCTTCGGTAAGACGACAGGCATCTACGGTTGAACCGCCCGTGCAGGATAGAGCATAGGTGCTTGAGATAGCTATTCCGTAGAGTTGTGTTAATGATGATGTATTATTACCCTGACCAATTTTAAGAGAAGCATCCGTGCTATTTGCAAGTACATAGCCCGAAGTAGCTGCTGCACTAAGAGCGTTAGTATATGCCGTACCCCTTAATAAATCAAAAGGAATATCAAAGTCAACTATTGCAGGAGAAGATTTTCCGCCTTTTTGTGGCTGGGGAGTTGCCGAAGTTGATGTAAATTTGGTACCGTCAGTTCCTTTTGCCGTTAAGAGGTTAATTTTTACCTTTTTTAATAAGTCAAGGTTAATTTGAGTTGAACTTGCCGCTTGCACAAATTGGCGTCCGCCGCCTGCACCGCCGCCGCCGCCGCCTCCTGCAACAAGAGTAATATTAACTTTATTAACACCCCTTGGGACCGTGAAGTTGTATTGTGAACAATCACGACTTGAAGTGTTGGTGCCGTTGCTTACAAAAAAACAAAGGTTATTTGTTTGAACTCTGTTACTGTCGTTATATGTAAATACAACACCGTCATTTTGTTTGCCGACTGTTTTATTTGTTACAATAGGTGCAAGCACAATCAGGGCAACCGATAAAATTAATACGGTTATCATAACTTCTATTAATGAAAAAGCCGATTTATTTTTTAGCATTATCGTCTCCATTCAATCATAACGTATCCGTCCTGACCGTTTCCGCCTGAACCGGAACCGTATAAGATATTATATCCGCCGCCGCCGCCGCCTGAGCCTGCTTGCGGTTCAATATTTGTACCTATGGCAGGTATTACAAGTTTTGGACTGTGTCCGTTCGGTGTATTGTTAGAACAACCTTCGTAATAATCAGTAACGTTGTATGGAACATTATTAATTTTGAATTTATTTATCATGGGAAGTTCTATTTCTGTATTACTCGGAGTGTTTACTGTCGTTCTTCCGTCAAAATTTCCCATAAAGTATCCGCCGCAGCCCCCTTTAGAACCAAGCCCCGAAAAGCCGCCAAGACCGCCCACATACGAAGGGAAATTGTTAACAAGCGTTCTATTATAAAAACCGGTTGGAATTGTATAGTCGGCAATATCAAAATAATCAAATCCGCCTGTTCTGTTATCAACAGTGTTGTTACCGTTCATATTTAATGTTCTATAGGGTTCATTATTAAAAAATGTATAGTTTAAGGCTCTGGCATGGACGCTTTGGCCATTCATCGTTATTGTTGAATCATCTCCCAAGGTTAATTTTTCTCTGTCGTATGGGATAGAATTCCCAAATACTTCAGTTAAGTAAATTACTTTTGGGATATTTCTTCCGGATTTGCCTTTAGCGGTTGTTGCGGCACCCTGACCGCCTGCGCCCCCTGTTACCATATAAACAAGGTTGTTTTCATCATCATATATTGCGCTTGAAACCCCGCTATCACCGTTTGTGCCGGCCCCAATTGCATGGGCGGACGGTGCCCCTGAATTTCCGCCTTTACCGCCTTTTCCTACATAAATTGTATAAGTATGGCCCGCTTTAACATTCATTGCAATTATTTTAATTGCAGCCCCGCCGGCACCGCCACCCCCTACATGGGGAGTAGTTACCGTAGTATAAGTAACATCCGCTATACCATTTGTGCCTGCTTTAGGTGCGGAATATTCTATATATGTACCGTTAGATGCTGCACAAGAGAGGTTATTTTTACTTGAATCATTACATTTTATAAGTTGTAAATCCCCGCCGCTTCCGCCGTTACCATACACACCGTAAGGAAGTTTGCCGCCTTCACCCCCTTTTATAACAGAACTTATGGGAAGAATTGAAGTTGAAGCCACTGCGCTTGCGGTTTGTCCTTGAATTGAATTTATAAAGTTTTTATCCTGCAATCTACAGTTATCAATAAAATTATTGATATTAGTACCTAAGGTGTATTGGTTTGTACCGATTGTACATGAAACAGTGTATGCACTGCTTGTATTTTGTATGGAATATTTTATGTTGTCTCCTATTGAAATAGAAGGATTTTGGCCGCCTAATATTGTGATTTTTCCGTCTTTGCTTTCGGAATTTTGTTGAAAAATCGGATTTATGTAGTTATATTTAATATATTCGACAGGAAGCAAAAAGTCGTATATAAGCGGGGAAGAATTTCCGCCGTTGCCTGCGACTCTTGTTGTTGTATTAACCGCACTTCCTTTTTTTCCTTGCGCCGATAGCAGATTTATTTTAATTGATTTTAGCATATCAAGGTTAAACGTTTCGGTTGTTTGAGTTGAAGTTGTATTTGAAATTCTTCGCTCAATATACCTTTCGCCTCCGGCACCGCCTCCGCCGCCGCCTCCTGCAACAAGAGTAATATTAACTCTATTAACTCCGTTTGGAACGGTAAATGTATATTGTGAACATTCTTTGGTAGGATTGAATGTTTCAGCGTAGTTACTGTAATTAATATCGGTAAGATAACATCTGTTATCGTTGTTTGTGATGTTATCTGCTTTGTATGTATAAATGACCCCTTCTAATTTGGGCGGAAAAATGCTTTTTGTTAAAATAGGCGCCATTGCAATCATTAAAAGAGATACAATCAAAATAGACATTAAAACTTCAACCAGAGAAAACCCCAAGTAAGCTTTATTACTTTTATTATTTATTTCTTTCATCTTGTACTATCCAAAAAGTCTTAATTTACAATTTATAGCTTGATTTTAGTATAACTTATTTTTTACAGTTCTTCAACATAAATTAAAGGATGTATGCCCCTATCTTGGCTTAAAACACAGTGTTTGCACACTGTTTTATTTATAAAATTTTATTAACAAATAAAAAGATTTTAATAATTGTAAAGAAATGTTAAATAAAAAGTATATAAAAAAGCAATATTTTTTTAATATAAAACTTTATATAAGTACAAAGAGAGATTAAGAGAGAATAAAAAAACCACATAAAAAAGAGAGAAAAAAAAGAGAGAAAACCTAAACTAAACCACCAAAACTTAAGAGGATCAAAACAATTTATTAAGCTTCCTAAAACAAGGAAGCTTTTTTATTTTAAAATTTTATTTTATCCAATTTTTCTTTTGGAATTAAAACTTTACCTTTAAATACGTCATTATAGGTTTTAGAATAATCTTTAATATCGGACCCTGCCATTTTTTCAAGTATTTCTATTCTTTTTTCTATGGGCGGGTGGGTTGAAAATAAACCGTCAAGAAAATTTTCTTTATCGTTCATAAGGTAGTTATGAATGTACATAGTTGAAATTACTTTATCTTTTGTTATTTCGTCTTTTTCGATTTTTTCTGTGTCGTATGAGCTTATTTTTTTTAGGGCGGAAGCCAAAGACAAAGGATACCTTGTAAATTGAGCAGAACAAGCATCGGCAAGGTATTCTCTTTTTCTTGAAATTGTAAAATAGAGTATTTTTGAAAGTATGGGCGCAAGTATTGATAAAACAATAATAATTAAAAGTGCAACTATTCCCGCCCCGTTTTTTGAAGAATTGTTCATTCTTCTGTTTAAACCGCCTCTTATTATAATTTCAGAAAGCATTACAATTGCGCCAAAGATAATCCCCGCATACATAAGGTAGAGCGTATCTTTATTTTTAATATGGGATATCTCATGGGCAACAACCCCTTGAAGTTCATCTCTGTTCAATAAAGATAAAAGTCCGACACTAAGCGCTATTGCGGAATTTTTAGAGTTTATACCAACTGCAAATGCGTTTGGAACCTTGGATGGGACTATATAAATTTTTGGAACAAACCCCAAATTTGCAGATATTGCCATTTCTTCAACAACATTTTTAACAACGGGAATTGAATCATCTTCAAGAGGATAAGCGTTTAATTGGTTCAAAAAAATTTTGGATGATTCTATTCTTGTCCAAAAAATAATGACTATTGCAAAAAATGTACTTATTATAATCCCCGCTATAAGCCCGTCAAAGCTTTCAGGGTCAATATAAAGCCCTATTAGGGCCCCGAATATAACCAAGAGAGATACAAGAGAAAAAAGCAAAAACCAAGTTTTTCTTTTGTTAGATTCTATAATAAACCACATTAGTTGAATTTAACCTTAACAACTTCTTTTTCGTTTTCATCAACCTGAAAATAATCAAAATTTTGAAAATTAAAGATTGATGCAACCATATTTGTCGGAAACATTTCTTTTTTATTTGTATAGTGCATAACGGCATCATTGTATGCAACCCTTGCGTATGAAATTTTGTTTTCGGTTGAAGTTAACTCCTCTTGAAGGGCAAGAAAGTTTTGATTTGCTTTTAATTCGGGATAATTTTCACTCAGGGCAAACAAATTTTTTAGAGCGCCCGTTAATTCTCCTTCAAGATTGGATTGAACCTTGGGGTCATTTTTAACGGACATTGCGGAATTTCTTGCTTTTATAACGGTTTCAAGGGTACTTTTTTCATATTCCATATATGCCTTTGCCGTTTCAATTAAATTCGGAATAAGGTCATATCTTCTTTTTAATTGGGTATCTATTTGTGCCCATGCATTTTTTGTTTCATTCTTTAGGGCAACTAAAGAATTGTAAATGCCCGCAATAAAAACTAAAACTATTAATAAAATAACAACGAGGGCTAAAATCTGCGGCATATTAATCTCCTTTAATATTATTTTAACCTATTTTATACAATTTTTAAAAAAAATCAAATATAAAAAAGCCCCGATTGATAGAACAATCAGGGCAAATTAAAATTATTTTTTATCTAAATTCACACTTAAAGAAATTCTCTTATCATCAGGATTGAACTTCAAAATAACGGTGTCTATAACCTCGCCGACATCAAGAATTGTGTTGTGCTCATTTTGATATTGAATAACTTCAGCCTGCGGAAGAAGCGCTTCCACACAAGGATAAACTTCTACAAATGCGCCAAAGTGTTTAATTCTTGTTATTTTTCCTTTAACAATTGCGCCTTCTTGAATTTTTCCTTTTGCTTCAACCCAAGGGTCGGCCTCTAAGTTCTTCAAACTCAAAGATACTCTTTGTTTATCGGTATCAATGCCGATAATTTCAACATCAATTTTATCACCGATTTTAAGAATATCCGCAGGATGGTCAACCCATCTCCAGCTGATTTGAGATAACGGTAAAAGTCCGTCTACCCCGCCGATATCAACAAATGCGCCAAAGTCGGCAATCCTCACAACTTCGCCTTTAACAATTTGTCCGACTTCAAGCTGGGTGAATACGTCTTTTTTAACTTCTTCTATCGTGTCTGAATATACCTTTCTGTTTGAGAGAATGAAGTTATTTTGCATAGCGTCCATAGATAAAATCTTAAGTTCTATTTTAGAACCGACTATGGATTCAGTTTCTTTTGTTCTTAAATGGGAAGATGGCACAAACCCTCTTATACCCAAAACTTCGACGAGAATACCGCCTTTAACAACTTGAACTACCGTACCTTCAATAATTTTATCCTGTGCTTTAATTTCTTCAAGTTGTTTCCAGTTGTATGCGGAAGCCACTTTCTTATAGGATATTGTAAGGCGCCCCTCGTCATCTTCTTCTTTTATGATTAAAAACTCGTACTCTGTATTTAATTTAAGAATATCTTGAAGATTATCTTCTTTGTTGAGTTTTGCTTCACGTTCGGGGCAAATTGCATTAGACTTTGCGCCAATATCGACAATTGCGCCTTCAGAATCGTATCCTGCTATTGTGCCTTTAACTAAATCGCCTTTTTTGAAACTGTACTGATAATTTTTTAGTAATTCCTCGTACTGTTCATCCGTAATATTTTGAAACACCATATTTAACAAACGCTCCCATGAGATTTAAAGATATTATACTATTTATAATAACATTTCTTTACACATTTGTATATCTTTTTAAAAAGAAAAATTAACATTTTGTATTGAAACATGCTATCCTTATGATATAAAAAGGTGATTGATGTGAAAAAATGAAAACAACTTTAAACGAAGATTGGATATTAATAACGGGTTTCAGGCTTCTTAAAATCCTTGAGTTGCTAAACAAAAAAGATGCAAAAAAGTCTGAAATAAAAGAATATCTTAAAAATATTTTAAATAAAGAGGTCTCGGACGAAACCCTTAAGCTTGATATTAACACCCTTATAAATTCAGGTTTTGAAATTAAAAGGAAACATATAGACAAGCAAACACATTACTGTCTTTCAAATAAAGTAAAGATGTTCAAGCTTACAAAAGAAGAAACTTTTATATTGGATTCAATTAAAAACGCTTCTTTTGACTTTCTTGAATGGAAAAAAATTCTTTTCTTAAAAGAGTTTTATAAAAGAATATTTGAATTTGCTCAAGATAAAAGGGACTTATTTATCGGGGATTTTGATTTTTTTGATAGCGTCAATATGGGGCTTGTGGATAAAATCGAAGAAGGAATAAATAAGAAATTATACTGTTACATTTTATACAATTCATATAACAACGGAATAAAAGAAGCCCTCGTTATCCCGATACAAATAATTATAAGAAATCATAAGCTCTATATGGACTACATTAAAGACGACTCAAAAGAAGTTTTTACACTGAGGTTTGACAACATAAAATCCGCCAAAATAACGGATATTGATGCGTCTTTGGAAATTAAAAAAATCAAAAAAAGTGTTAAGTACAATGTTAAAAAATCATATTTTGAAAATAACCCTATGGAAAACTCGGAAAAGGTGCTTAAAAAAACGGCTCTAGTATATGAAATTGAAACTTTAGAAAAGCATGACTTTTTTCTTGTGCAAAGGCTTTTAACTTTAGGTAAAAATTGTACAAAAATAAGCGACAGTAAAATAAAAAACAAAATTACGGACATTTTAAAAGAAACTTTGGAGGCTTATAAATAATGTCATCTGTTATAAGTTCAGGCGCAAAAATATTTGATGTAATTGAAGTTCTTTTGTCTAACCCGAAAACAAGAGAAGATGCAACAATGCTTCTTGAAAAAAAAGGAATTAAGACGGATAAAAATACGATTTCAAAATACATAAGAACCTTAAGGCAATCGGGTTTTGAGATTGATACCAATGAAACATTTAAAATTCTAAAAACTCCTTTTAAAATCACATTAAATAAAAATGAAGAAAAAGGATATTATTACCTTTTAGAAGCCATAAACTCTCTTTTTGACGGGAATATGAAACAAAAAAGCGAGCTTTTTGAAAAAAGAATTGAAAATCTTATAACAAATAAAATCAAAAAAGAAGATGTTAAAATTGACCCTTCAATTTCGGATAAAACGCTTTATCTTTTGGAAGAAAACCTTGCAAAGTGGGACTTTGTACTTTTAAAAATAAACTTTTTAGGACACTACTATAAAGTTATCCCGCTTAAATTAAATTATAAAACTAACGGCACGTTTTTAAGTTGTTACGATATAAAAGAAAGAAAAAATAAAACCTTAAGGGTTGATTTAATAAAAAATGTTATCTTTGTTAAAGTTATCAATGAAAATCTTGTAAATCCCTACAATAAAACAGTATTTAAAATTACGGGCAGATTAAAAAAGAATTACATATTAAAATCGGGCGAGGTTGCAAAATACCTTGATGATGAAGTGATAATAACAAACGTATATGAAGAAAAAGATGAGCTTTTTGACAGGCTTATAAGGTATGGAAAGTATTGCGAGATAATTTATCCCGAATCGGACAGAAAAAAATTTAAAAAGAAGCTTGAAGATTTAATTAAGCACTATAATTCAATATAGTCCATAAGAATATTCTTTAATTCTTCATCCTGCGGGTTTACCTGATATGCGGTTTTATAGTAATCAAGCGCAAGCTCCCTGTCATCAAGGAGTTCAAGAATTTTTGCGATATTATAATATGCATCGGCGCAATAAGGGTTAATTTGAGTTGTATAAATGTATTCATCTGCCGCTTCTTTAAACATTTCCTTTTTTCTTAAGATATCGCCTTTTAAAAAGTGCGAAAGTGCATTATCGGGGTCAATTTCTATTGCCTCATTTGCAAAAGAAAGCGCCAAATCAAGATTGTTATCGTTTTTAAGTTGAATAGCGCAGGCGAATATAACCTCTATATTGTTAGGATTTTTTTGATAAATTTCATACAATTTTTCAAAATCAGAACTTCCATAGCTGACTTTTCCGGTTTGAAAAGATATTTCATAGTTTTCTAAGCAGGGTTTTTGGTTTATTTTTTTTATTTTGCCATAAGGGTTTTTTTGTATATATTCTTTTTCGCCCAACATATTTAAGGGTTTAAAATTAATTGTATAGTATAAATCTATAAAGTTCCCGTTCAGTTTGGCTAAATTTTCTTTTACATTATAGAGGGTTTTATCTTCCTTTATTTCAAAATCGTATGAAATTCCCCCCTCAAACCTTTGGCTTGCAATGGCTTGAAGGTTCATCAAAATCAAAATCAACCCGATTAAGAAAGTCTTTTTTTTCATTTCAGCCCTTTATATTAAGTTTTGTTTTATAGGCAAACTCGAAAAAGTCTTTTTTCTTTTCTAGTGTTTTAAAAACCTCATCGTTCAACATTATATTTTTGTCCAGAGTTAATGTCAAAACGTAAAGTTGTTTGTCGTATTCAAGGTTGAAATTTTCAACAAGATTTATATGCAGACAATCCATTGCATCCGAAAGCCTAATAATAGAGCCTAAATACAAAACTTTTGCTTTGTCTTTTTGATTTAAGCTTTTATAGAGCCTGTGCTTATTTTCATCGGGAAGGCTTTTTCTGTGGTACCTTGCAAGACAAGCTAAAACAGGTTTATCTTTTTCATCCGTTCCGTCAATATTATGTTCAAGAATAAACTTTGCGCTTGCCTTATGGTGAGAAAGAGAATAGTAATCTTCAAAATAAATGCCTATATCATGGAGCATAGCGCCAATTTCAAGAAGGGCTAAATCGTTTTTATTGTCATAGTTTTGAAGAAAAACAAAATCGTGTTTTAATTTATGAAAAAGAAGCAAAGAAAGCCTTGAAACATTTTTTGAGTGGCTTATATCTTTGTCGTATTTTTTTAAAATTTCTTCAACTTTCATTGTTATTGCCCTTCATTCAATTGAAGGTTGAGATATTTATTTACCGTTTTAATAAATGACTGTTGTTCAAAGTATTCTTTTTTAATAAATTCCTGAATTCCGAGCCTTAAAAACTCCTCTTTTAGCCCCGTTTTTTCAATGGATGTTACAACAATAATCGGAATATCTTTTGTGTTCTGATGGGCTTTTAGAATTTTAACAAACTCAATTCCGTTCATATCGCCCATTTCATAATCGGAAATTATTAAATCGTATTTTTTGGTTTCAAGGAGTTTTAGTGCATCTTTCGGGCTTATTTCAATATCGGGATTATATCCTTGAGAAGATAAAACATTTTTCATCAATCTTCTTGTTGTAATTGAATCGTCCACAACAAGAATTTTATACTTTGAATTATCTTTAAGCGTGAGGGTTTTTGTTGTATTCAATTCGTAAGGGTTAACTTTGTCGTAATTTAAAATATCTGAAATATTTAACAAAAGGCACATTTCGCCGTTTGCAAGAGTTGTAATTCCCGATATATTTTTAACCCTTAGCATAGGCTCGGGGAGTTTTTTATGAAGAATTTCTTCATCCCCTATTAATTTTTCAATTATGAGCCCTAAAGTGATGCTTTCCGATTTTAGTACCATTATGGTATATTTATCAATTTCTTCATTTTCATCAATTTTATAATTTAAAATTGATGAAAGCCTGCAAATAGGAATTGCCTCGTTATCGTATATAAAATAGTGCCTTCCCTCTCTTTCGTTGATTTCATCGGGGGAAATTCTTAAAACATTATGAATATTCCCCGTAGGTACTGCAAAGAGCTGGTTTTTTTCTTTTAGAATGAAGGCTTTCATTGTTGCCATTGTGGTTGGCAATTCTAATGTAACGACCGTTCCTTTGTTTTCTTCCGAATATACATCAATTCTTCCGTTCAACTGTGAGATTTTTGTATGAACAATATCAAGCCCAAGGCCCCTTCCGGATAATTCCGTTACAACTTCACCTGTTGAAAACCCCGGATAGAATATAAAGTTTGCAAGCTGCTCTTTTGACATATTTTGTGCGGCATCTTTTGTTACAAACCCTTTTTCTATGGCTTTTTGCTTGATTTTTTCTATGTTTATTCCTCTGCCGTCATCTTTTATGCTTATTAATATTTTATTTTCTTTTTGGGTTGCCTTCAAAATTATGCTCCCCGTTCTTTTTTTGCCAATGCGCTCTCTTTCTTTAGGTATTTCAATACCATGGTCAATTGAATTTCTTATAATGTGCATAATGGGGATTTTTATATCTTCAATGATTTTTTTGTCCGCACTGACATCTGCCCCTTCGATTGTAAGCTCAATTTCTTTTTCTTTGTCTTTTGAAATATTGTGAACCATCCTCGGAAAAAGGTTAAAAGCGGCGGAAAGAGGCAAAATTCTCATTGATTTAACCATGTTTTCCATATCCTGGGTGGTCGTGTTTAATTTAATATTGTTTTCCTGCAACTCTTTCATTAAAAAATTCAGATTGTTTAAAATCTCGTTCATTTTTTCCATATTTGCACTGTGGAATGAAATAAGCTGCTTATTGTATGAAAGAAAAGCGTCTTTTTTTTGGAGAAAATCTACTTCGTTTTTGGTTTCCTGAATATATTTTTTTTCATAAAATTTCATATAGTAGCCGATTTTGTGGTAATATTTCTGCAAGTCAATGAGGTTATCCTGCAAAACTTTTACAAGGCTTATGTTTTCTTGAGATTTTATTCTTGTAACAATTAAGTTACCGATTTGATTAACAAGCTTATCCAGTTTGTCCGAATTTACTCTTAAGGTTTTTATTGAAGTTGTATCAAAGCTTTCTGCCCAATCTACGGGTTTTATGGTTCTTTGCGCCCTTTCATATCCTGCGCTCGGGCTTTTTAGTTCATAGTTAATCATTTGTGAAACAACAAGCGCCTTTTGATTTAAAAGGTCGATTTCTTCTCCGAAATCAGAATACGTTTTTAAGGCATTAGACTTCGCTTCCGCTATACCCTCACATGAAATCAAAATTTCTTTTAATGCGCCAAGAGAGTCATCTTCCAGTTTTGAATTACTCTGCTCAAAATTCAAAATAACCGATAAAATTATTTCATATATTTTTTTGAAGCTATCATCATCAAGTCTTGCTATTATTTCATTTAAAAGGCTTTTTACTTCGGCAAGAGAGTGCTTATTTTTATTAATTTCGCTTATTGTTTCATTTACTTTATTTACAAGCTCTATAAGTTCTACATTCTTTAATTTTCCTTCATCATTCGGGCTGTCATTTATCTCAAGTCTGCTATCCTGTGTAATCTTATAGGCATTTTCATAGTAATCTTTAATTTTAATATTGTTCTTTTGCGCAAGAAGGTTAAAGCTTTGTATAAATTCATTAATTTTAACATTAAATTTAAAAAGGGTGTCATCATTTCTGTTTTCTTCGTTTACATATTGAGAAGCTAAGTCATTTAATGCAATTGATATGTCAATTAATTCACCGTAGCCGCATTCTTCTATAAGGCTTGAAAGAGAAGCGGTTATGGAAATTAAATCCTGAAACTGTTCAAAGTTATTGTCAGTTACCGACTTAGAATATATTAAAATTATACTTGTTATATAGTCGCCGATTTTTTCAAAATTTTTTTCCAAAGCCTGCCTTTTATAAAAGGCCTCGTCGTTTTTGTTTTTTTCATTGCCTTCCTGTTTGCATATAGCATTCAATTTTTCTATATGAGCTATTGTTTCTTTTGACTTATATTCGCTTTTTTGTTCAATAGTCTTTTTAATTAAAACACCGATAAGCCCGAGAGCGGAAGATATTGTATCCGTAATATTTGAATCAACTTTGATTTTTTCTTCTCTTATAAGCCCTAAGACATCTTCAATTTTATGGGCAATATTTTGTATATCGTCAAATCCGAGCATTCTTGCAGAGCCCTTAAGACTGTGGGCATCTCTGAATAAATGCATTGCGATATCGACGCTATTTGGTTTTTTTTCAAGAAGCAAGAGGTTTTTATCCATGGACTGGAGAATCTCGGTGCTCTCTTGAGAAAATATATTTAAAATTTCATCTAATTCTTCCTGAAGAAATTCCATATTAGATTTTTACTCTACTCGCTTACTACCGAATTTTTAAACCCTTTATTTATAGAATTGATGTTTTCAAGTTTTTCATATCCGAAATCTACGGTTTTATCCTGTGTTTTAAGATTTATGTTTAAATCTTTAACAAAATCATCCGCTTCATCAGCGCCTTTACCTATTTTTCTTGAAATGTAATCAATATCGGTCATGCTTGTTGAAATTTGAGTAATTATTTCAATAAGCTTTTCAACATTGCCGCTTATATTGTGTGCAAAATCTATACCGGATTCAATTTCTTTTGTGCCTTCTTCGGTTGCAATAACTGTAGAATTTGTTGTTTGTTGAATATCCGTAATTAAAGATGTAATTTTGTTTGTTGCCTGTTTCGATTCATCCGCAAGTTTTCTGATTTCACCCGCAACAACGGCAAAACCTTTACCGTGTTCACCCGCTCTTGCAGCCTCAACGGCAGCATTCAGCGCAAGGAGATTTGTCTGTTCCGCTATATCTTCAACCGTCCCTATGGTAGATGAAATTGATTGAATAAATTCCGACAACTCAAGGATTAATTCGGCTATGGTTTGAATTTTATGCCTTATTGCAAACATTTTATCTATGTTTAATTTAACGGCGGAATACTCATCATTTGCCTTATCC
This sequence comes from Candidatus Gastranaerophilales bacterium, assembly GCA_947630535.1. Classification (GTDB taxonomy): domain Bacteria; phylum Cyanobacteriota; class Vampirovibrionia; order Gastranaerophilales; family Gastranaerophilaceae; genus Galligastranaerophilus_A. The sequence continues at coordinate 24,620 of CANRHZ010000018.1, forward strand.
AGTGTATCGGATGTCTTTGTTTTTGTTTCCTGAATAATTTTTTCAAGGGTTTCAAGGTTTTCTTTAAGAGCTAAAACATTTTCTTCCGCATTTTTCAGTTTGCCAAAAGAGTCTTTTATTGTTTCTTTGTGTTCCTTTGTAATATCCTCTAATTCCCTTGTAGTATCGTCAGTTTGGTTTAGAGAATCAAAAATGATTTTATCAAGTTCTTTTTTATATAGCTTTTTTGTGCTTGAAAAGGCATAATATAAAAGCACCAATAATACCAGCGCAAATGCAAGAATAGAGAGCAAATCAAGCTCATTTGAGTATTTGCCGAATACCCATGCAAAAAGTATTCCTACAAAAATAATTAAAGTATCCAATGCCTGTTGGATATTGGATAGTTTATTTACAGTAGTTTTTTTGTACTCTTTTAACATAATTTCACCTTTTTAAAATAATAATGTATAATGGTTTTGGTATTATTATATTAGATATCTCGATTAATGGCAAAAAAAGTATTAATAATTGATGATTCAGTTACACAATTGTCCAGCCTGAAAATCTTTTTTAAACGTGAAGGCTTTGAAGTTGACACCGCAAAAAACGGGGTAGAAGGGTTTATAAAAGTTTATAAAAATACACCCGACGTTATAATTTCTGATGTATTAATGCCGCATCTGGGCGGGTTTCAGCTTTGCAGACTGCTAAAAAGCAATAAAGAAACTCAAAACATTCCCTTTATAATGTTAACAGTTCTTGACAAAAATTTGGATAAATTTTGGGCAAGCCAATCGGGAGCGGACATATTTTTAAGAAAAGATTATGAAATGTCGGAAATTGTAAATTCCGCAAAACAAATAATCGAAAAAATGCCCGTTTGTGATTCCGTTAAAGAAGAATTGGCGGAATATGAAATCGAAGAAGAAGAAATACTTGCCCAGATAAATAAAATTCTTGATGAAGAATTAATGAAAACAACAATTACAAATAAATTCAGGGAAATTACAAGTTATACAAAAGATGACAAAATAATTGCAGAGAGCATATTTAAAATTTTATCCGCTATAACCGACTACGATATTGCCTGCATTTATTTTAATTCTCCCGACAGTTCAATCCCAAAAAGAATAATATTCCATGAACAAAAAGTTTTGATTAACGAAGAAATAACAAAAGAAATTTGGCGACAGATGCTTCCCGATTCAATTAATGACTATACGGAAGAAAAAATTAACTTTGCAAAAGAAAAAAACCTTGAGAGCATAAGTTCAATTGACGATTTCCTCTCCAAAAAAGAGTTTGATTTTTATTACGAAAATACTCTTATAGGAAAGCTTTCTCTTTACTCAAGAGAAAATCTTCGCTGGAACAAAATGCGCTTTATGCAGACAGTCAAATCCGAATTGGATTTATTTTTAAGACTAAGATACCTTTATACAAAAACTTGCTACCTTTCAATAACTGATGAATTAACCCAGCTTTATACAAGACGCCATCTAAAATCCGTTCTTGCACAAGAATTTGAACGTGCCAAAAGGTACGGTACCATTGTTACAATTGCTATGGTTGATATTGACGATTTTAAGAAAATAAATGACATATACGGACATATGGCGGGTGATTACGTTTTAAAAGAGGTTTCAAAAATATTTATAAAAACTTTAAGAAAAACCGATTTTATATACCGTTACGGCGGGGAAGAAATATGTATATTAATGCCTGAAACGCTTGTTGAAAAAGCATTTATACCCTTAGAAAGATTAAGAAAAACTATTGAAAACAAGAACTTTCTTTTTGAAGGAAACAAAATAAATGTAACGGTAAGTATAGGTGCCGCCACCTTCGGAAAAGAGATGAGAGACGCAAACGAGCTCATTGAAAAGGCTGATGCTGCACTTTACAAATCAAAACACGGCGGCAAAAATAAAGTAACTATGGATGTTTAATGAATAACGCTCTTACAGAATACAAAGAATATAGCTACATATTTTTTTCGGTAGGGACATTCAACTATGCGTTTAATGCCAGATACGTTCTTGCAATAACGCAGTTAACGGAATTAGAATACCCCGAATCAATGCCTGATTATATTGCGGGGCTTTTTGAATATAATAATTCAATAATAAAAATAATAGATTTAAGGCATATCCTAAAAATTGAACCCGAAAATTACAGTATAAATTCTAAAATAATTATCCTAAAAGCAAAAAATGAAACTTTTGGAGTTATTATAGATGAAATTAAAGACATAAGAAGAATAAATTCCATCTCGTTTAATCCTCCCCCCTATGACAGGGAGAAATCTTATCTGGAGGCAATTTATACCGACGGTTCTTATTCCGCCACAATCGTAAACATAGAAAACATTGAAGCAAAAATAAACTCTAAAGAAAACGAGGATATAAAAAGCAATAAATCCGCCTCTTTGTTTCTTCCAAGCGACCTCAATTCAAAAGAAATTCTGCACAGAAGAAAACTTCATTACTTAAAAAAAGCTAAACAGGGAACTTATGAAATAATAAAAAGCAAAGATGCCTATATAACTTTTCTTTTGGATAAGGATACATGTTGCGTTAAAATTACTCACATTGCGGGCTTTTACAAACTTATAAACATGAAAATCACAAAAATTCCCTGTACTCCTGATTTTATAGTGGGTGTAGTAAGCATTAAAGGAAGATATATAACCGTTATAGACCTTTTAAAATACACCGAAAATAAAAACACCAATATAACAAAAGATACAAACATAATCGTCCTTGAATACGAGGACTATGAAATAGGAATTCTTGCGGATTCAATAGGGGAAACCATTGATATAGATGAAACCATATTAAATCAAAAACAGGAAAATTCTTCCTGCCTTACGGAACATGTTATAAACGACAGTATGCATCTGTTTTTGGATATTAAAAAATTCTTCGGCGAAGAAAAACTTTACATCAGCTAAAAAAACATTAAATGACAAATTATGAAAAATAAACTAATTAAAATCTTAATTTTATCTTTTACATTTTTATATTCGTTAATTTTGCCCTCATTCGGGGAAGATTTTCAAAAGATATATGACAACCTTGAAGAAGCAGATTTTGAATATATATTCGGAATTGACCCCTATCAGGCGGAAGAATACACTCAGTATATGTTTTCTCCTTACCCTCTTTTAAGAACGGGAGTCACTTTTATTTTTAAAGGAACAAAAATTCCCCCCGGATATTATCTTTTAACCCCAAGAAAGCATGAAGGAAGAACCTACGTCCTATTTAAAGAACAAGGCAGGGTTAAATATATGGTTCCAACCTATAATGTCGACATTACAACGGAAGAATTCTATGATGAATACATTCCAAAACCCAAACAAACCAAATGGAAAAAATTCAAAGTTAAAGTTTCAGATACAGTTGGCGCTATGTTTCCCAAACAAACCCAAAGAAAACCCATCCCAAAAACTTATATGGAAATAAACGATATAGACGGTGAATTTTTTCAGGTTATACTCTATTATGGTACAGGTAAATATTATTTAATTTTCAAACAGGAAGAAGATAAAGAGAACAAATGAAAAAACTGTTTAGTGTGTTTTTAATAGTTTTTACGATTTTTATAAGTGCCGATATGTGCGCTTATTCAAGCGAAAACAAAGACTATGACAATATTATTAAAATAACAAAAAAAATGCGCAGGCTCTCTGATAAAAATAAAATAGACGAGCTTATGAAATTTTATTCTAATGACTATAAAAGTTTTGACGGATACAATAAAAACGAGATGGCAGAAATTTTTCTTATGGCATCAAAACTTTATCCCGAATCAAAAACAAAAGAAACAATTAAAAAAATAGAAAATGACGGCGATTTGATTAAAGTATATATGATGGAAAATTCCAAAACAAAGCTTGATGCAAAAGGACAGGATGCAATGTATGCCATCAACAATAAAATAAAAGGTCTAATGGAATCTTATGCCGATTACTGCATAATCTATAAAAAAGATGAAGAAGGCTTCAAAGTTGTGGGAGATGAAATATATGATGAAACCACCTCAATTAAATACGGCGAAGCGCTTGAAACCAACCTTGAGCTTGAAACCCCGAAGAACATTAAGCCTAATGAAGAATATACGGTTAAAATGTCAATTGATATGCCCTTTAACAGGTTTGTGGTCGGTTCAATAGGGCATGACAACATTGAATATCCTCCCAATAAAGTTCCTGACCCCTTTAGAGCCATAAACTCAACGGGTGTATTAGAAAGAGTTATGATAGCAAATTCAAAAGGGAAAAATGAATATGCAAACTCATCTTTTGTTTTCTTTGCGCCGTTCACCAAAAAATCCAAAGAAGCTTCAATTTCAGGCATGGGGATTTATATAAAAAGAATTAATACGGCTAAAGAAGAAAAAAATGAACTGTAAAGACAAAAAAGGCTTTGTTATATACGTTTTAATTTCGCTCGTACTCTGGCAATTGTGTGTAAGCGTTTCTAAAATTTTAAAAAGCCCTTACTTTATAAACCAATCAAAAGGTGATATTATATCAATTTCAATGACAACAAACAAAGGGGCTGCTTTTGGAATATTAAACGATAATCCTTATATGCTCGGCATTTTGGGAGTTATTGTTTTAATCGTTACGGTTTTTTTCGTGTATAAAAAATTAAAATTTGAAGATAAAACAAAAATCCTCTACACTTCAATTTTTACTTCGGGAATTCTGGGAAATACAATAGAGCGGCTTCAATACGGTTATGTATCGGATTATCTTAAAATTAACCTTTTTGATTTTCCCATTTTTAACCTTTTTGATGTTTTGATTTGCATTTCTGTTATCTTGTTTATAATTGAAACTTTTAAAAAACGAAGCAAATAAAAGGAAAAAATCTTGAAGATAACGGTTGATAGTGAAAATATTAATAAAAGGCTCGATTTATTTATTTTAGAGTCTTTTTTTGAAGATTATTTATCAATAACATCTCTAAACCTCTCCCGCTCAAAAGTTCAAACACTAATTGAAAGGGGACAAATAAAACTCAATCAAAAAACAACCAAACCTTCCTATAAATTAAAAAAGGGAGATGTTGTTGATTTTGAAATAAAAAAAGAAGAAGATATACCCCTAAAACCTAAGAATATCCCGCTTGATATTGTTTTTGAAGATGACGATTTAATTGTTTTAAATAAACAAAAAGGTTTAATTTGCCATCCGAGTGCATATAACAGAGAAGATACCCTTGTAAATGCCCTTTTATATCATACGGATAAACTTTCCGATATTGAAGGAAAAGAAAGGCAAGGAATAGTCCACAGACTTGATGTTAATACATCAGGCCTAATGCTCGTTGCAAAAAATAATCAATCCCATACTTTCTTAAAAAAGGATATTCAAAATAAAAAAACTGTTCGAAAATACCTTGGAATTTGCCATGGAATTTTAGAAGAAAATGAAGGGATAATTGAAAAACCCCTTGTTCACTATATTAAAGATACCGTTAAAATGAAAGTTTCAAATGAAGGGCTATATGCCCTTACAAAATACAGAGTCATAGAAAAATTTAAAAATTCAACCTTTGTAGAACTTGAACTCAAAACGGGAAGAACTCACCAGATAAGAGTTCACCTCTCCTCAATCAACCATCCTTTAATAGGAGATGAATTGTACGGCTCAAACGGTTATAAGATAGGAATTTTTAAAAATTTAAAAACGGAAGGACAGGTTTTAATGTCTTACTATTTGTCCTTTACACATCCTAAAACTAATGAGATAATGAAATTTGAGATAGATAAAGAAAACTATCATCCTGATTTAAAAAAAGTTTTGAAATTATTAAGGAGTGAAATTTAATATGGGTACAGTTTGTGTTATTCTTTCGGTTTTAATTACCGTATTTTTACTTATGATGGGTCAATATAACGACATATATTTAAATGTTTCCGTTATGTATACCAATCTTCACTATCAAATTTCTTTTCTCGTCTTAACCCTTTTAACTTATGCACTCGGGATATTGAGCGGGGTTTTATTAATGTTGAGCTCATTTTTTGATGCAAGAAAAAACTATAAAAAATTAAAAAAACAGTATGAAAAATCCGATATAGGTCAGGAAGATGCCGAACAAAAGGTTGAGCTTCTTGAAAATAAAATTAAAACCCTTGAAGCTGCACTAAAAAAGGCGATGGAAAAATAAAGTTCTTTTATTTTTTAGTCCATAAATCGGGATTAAAAATTACGAGAAACGGCATAATTTCAAGCCTGCCTATAAGCATATTAAAGGCAAAAATAAGTTTTGTAACGGGATGAAGTGTATCAAAACTCCCGAGAGGGCCTAAAAGTTCACTAAAAGCGGGGCCCGTATTTGATATGGTTGAAATACTTCCCGTTACTGCAATTATTACATCTTGTTCTATAAATGAAACTATAATGGCACTCAGCGCAAAAAATCCGAAGAAAAACATCATAAAGACTATTATTTGTTGACCAACGTCGGAATTTACCGTGCTTTGCTCTATTTTTATAGGTATAATGGCACTCGGATGCGCAATTTTGCTTAGTTCTCTTTTTATGTATTTAAAAATATAAATCCATCTCGTAATTTTAATTCCGCCCGATGCAGATATGGCAGAAGCCCCGATAAACATTAATACAAATAACAAAACTTGCGCCCTGAAAGGAAACTTTGTATAATCGGCGGATGCAAACCCGCAGGATGTTATGGTTGCGGTTGTTTCAAAGAAAGCATTTTTTATTGCCTCCATAAAACCGTAATTTCCTTCATAGGTTAAAATCAAGGCAATACATAAAGAAAAAAGAAGTACGATACATAAGTAAGTTTTAAATTCTTCGTTTTTAAACAGTTCCTTGATTTTTCCTTTTATTAAAACTTTATATGTTACAAGGAAATTTACTCCGGATAAAAAGGTAAACAGTCCTATTATCCATACTATTTTATCATCCATCCCGATTAAACTTTCAGAATAATTTGAAAAGCCGCCTGCCGATATTGTGGAAAAAGAAGCGCATAAAGAATCGTATAAATTCATCCCGTTCATTCTTAAACAGGCAATTTCAACAAGTGTGAGCAAAATATAAATTGACCAGAGCCAGCTTGCCGTGTATCTAATTCTCGGTGTGATTTTTTCTTCAGTCGGATTTGGAGATTCGGCAAAAAACATTTGACGACCCGCAACGGCAAATTTGGGAAGAACCGCAACGAAAAAGACTATAATCCCCATACCACCGAACCACTGTAAAAGCGAGCGGTATATGAAAAAAGTTTTGGGATAAAGGCTAAAATCCGATATTATGGTAGCACCCGTGGTTGACACCCCCGATATAGATTCAAAAAACGCATTGATGGGGCTCAAGCCAAAAAATAAAAAAGGCACGGTACAGATAAGCCCGAACACTCCCCAACTCGATAATACAACAACAAACGCATTTGCCCTTGAAATTGTATCAAGGTCTTTTTCTTCAGCATCATTTAAGCAAAAAAGAGCTCCTGAAATATACGATAAAATCCCCGTTAATAAAAAGGGAAGAATTGAAGAATATTCACTGTAGAAAATTGCAAACAGGATGGGAAAAATAAAAATAAAGCTTGCATACTTTAAAATAATTCCCGTTGTATTAAATATGACTTTGAATTTCATAAAGCTTTGCTATGCCTCGCTATATCCGAAAAATTCTCTTATTTGCTGCGCATCATCAGCCATAGAAAAGACAAGGAGCATATCATTTGCCCTTATAAGAGTTTGACCTTTCGGAATTATAATTCTTGAGCCCCTCTGGATTGTTGCTATAACCGCACGACACGGAAGTTTTAAATCCATTAAGGTTGTATCTTTAAAGGCACAATCAACCTTTATCTCCTGAACTTTCCCTAAACCCCTTTCAACGGTAGCAATTATTCCCATTTTTGAATCTATTATCTGGTTTTTTATTTCGTTTAATGCCGCCTGTTTCGGAGATACGGCAACGTCAATTCCGACATTTTCAAAAAGCGAAATGGTTGCAAGCTGATCAACCCTTGTAATAACTCTTTTTGCGCCCAGCTGCTTTGAAATTAAGGAGCAAAGGAGATTTTTTTCATCACTATCGGAAAGCGCAATAACAACATCCGAGTTTGCAATTCCTTCCTGAGTTAAAAATTCTGAATTCGTGCCGTCAGCGTTTAAAATCAAGGTTTTAGAGAGTTCTTCCGATAAAAATTCACACCTTTTATAGTTGCTTTCAATTAATTTAACTTTTATTTTTGTTTTTTCTAAAAGCTTTGCAAGCTCAAAGCCTACAGTTCCTCCGCCTATAATTGAAACGCTTTTAATTGCGGATTTTTCATCTATGAAGTATTTAATCGAAGTTAAATCAAGGCTATCCGGGGTTCCCATAAAAATACATTTATCGTTGAGTTGAAATTCATCATCCCCGTTTGGAATAAAAAGCCCATCTTCCCTTGCAATACCGACAACAAGAGTTTCTGTATCAAACCCCGCATCTTTTAATTTTTTCCCTAATAGCGGGGAATTTTCTTTAATTCTGTATTCAAGAAGCCTTGCCCTGCCCTGAGCAAAACTTTCAACATCAACGGCATCAGGAACGGTTAAAATACTGTAAATTTCTCTTGTAAGAAGTTCTTGGGGCCAAACAACATAATTGATATTAACATCATCATCTTTTTTGGCATGCTCTCTTATTATTTTTAGAGAATTTTTGCACTCTTTTCTTGAAACAAAGCAAACCGTCTGTGCACAACTCAAATACCTTGTCATAATACACCCGACTATGTTTGCCTCATCAAGTTCGCTTGCAGCAATAAAAACATCTGCGTTTTTTATATCCGCATTTGATAAAACATTTATATTTGAAGCATCCCCAACAATCGTTGATAAATCAAGATGCGAAAACTGACTTAATTTTTCAGAGTCAGGATCAATTACGATTATGTCGTGATCTTCAAAAAATTCACTGGCAAGAATTGATGTAATATCACCCGCACCGTATATAACAATCTTCATAGGGCATATTATATACGAATTGTTTTTTTTATACAACAAGTGCTAAATTTGCAGGTTTTTAAATAAAATCCGCACTTTTAAAAAAGTAAAAAGTGCGGAAATAAAAACAAATTAATTTTTATAAACTATCTTTTTATGCAGCGGACACTTAAATTACCGCTTTGTTCTGTTGTTTGGATTTCTCCGTCTCTTTCATCAATTACCCATGACATTGTTTTTCCGTTTACGGTAGAAGCCGAACCTGACCAATATCCGAGTTCATCAAGGTTGCCAATAAAGACTTTATTTACATAAAGCGACATAAGTTCATATTTATCGGGTAATCTGGTATCTTCATCCTGCTTTACGCATGCACTTGCTGCATCAAGTGTTCCTGAGTCATTTGAATTTATCGGAAATTCAGCTCCGCCGTCTAAATCGGAGGATGCGGGAATGGGGGCTGCAACAACCGAATTTGAATTATAAAAAACGGTCATAAAGCCGACATCTTTCCCCACTTCATTCGGACCTTTCAGCCCGTTAAGGTCATATACCATATTGGCACACACAAACCATCCGATATAATTTCCGGCATACGGGTTTTCTGAAATACAACCGGGATTATAAAATACGGCAATTGATTCACCGTTAACGGTTTCAAAAGCGGCTGCATCGGGATTATAAAAGTGTATGCCCTCACGGTTATCAGAGTAAATATCAAAGAAATGTTTCGGAAAATCACGACTTTCTCCGTCCATTGTTATTACTGATGAAGGTATGCCGCAAGCTTGCATATTATTTACATTGCAGATGTTTTGAACACGGTATACTTTTGATAAGCCTTCAATAATAAAGGCTTCAGATGCATTTCTTGCAGTTTCGTTTTCATCATCAATATTTAATCCATACCCTGAAACACTATCCATCTCACCAATTGCTTGGCTCATTCTGGCGTATAATGCTTTTCTTTGAGCATTCCATGCTTTGTCATTGACGTTCACAAGTAAACTTGGTAAAGTTATAGCTGCAACGATACCAATAATCGTTAGTGTTATCAATACTTCGGCTAAAGTAAATCCAATCAATCCCTTGGGGGGGGGGTAACAACTTTTTCAAAATAGACATAAAATGAACTCCCATCTATATCCTAGTACAATTTTATTTTATCAAATTGAATTAAACTTTTCAAGGGATAAAAAATCCCGCAAAAAATTTTTGCGGGATAGTATAATTATCTTTTAACACAACGAACGTAGCAAGAGTACGAAGGAGAATCCATTTCGTGGTAGCCATCGTCCATTTGCAGGTCCCATACATAACCGTTCTTACCCGAAGAAACTACAGAGCTTGACCAGTAGTAACCAAGACGGCCATCCCATCCGATTAAAGAACTGTTAATATACATTGAAACCAGTTCATCAATATCGGGCAATCTGGCATCATCTCCTTGCTTAGCACAAAGAGAAGCCGCATCATTTCCATCATCACTATAATATGAAAAACCTGATGTTGAAGCGTTACTTGGAAATGGGTTAGGTGCTACAACAACACTATTGGTTCTATAAAGGACTGTCATAAACCCGACGTCTTTTCCGACTTCATTCGGGCCTTTTAGGCCATTCAAGTCATATATCATATTAACACATGCTTTTATTTGAGCATATGACGCATTTTTTGTATTATTTGAACTACAGTTTGGATTGTAAAATAGGGCAATTGATTCTCCGTTTACCGTTTCAAAGGCTGCTGCTTTAGTGTTGAGTGTAAGCTTGTAATTGTCATCTGAATAACCATCAGGGTATGGATATTCTGTAAAATATGGGTTTAGTTCATTTAAAGTTGTTGGAAATTTTAGAGTAGTTCCGTTTAGTGCAATAATTGATGATGGAATTCCGCATGCTTTTAGATTATTTGAATTGCAGGTGTTTTGAATACGGTAAACTTTGGATAATCCATCAATTATAAAGGCTTCTGCTGCACCATCCATAATTTCTGTGTCACTTTGCCCCCTTGATGAGCCATAACCTGATACACTATCCATCTCTCCTATTGCCTGGCTCATTCTGGCATAAAGTGCTTTTCTTTGAGCATTCCATGCTTTATCATTGACGTTCACAAGCAAACTGGGTAAAGTAATAGCTGCAACGATACCAATAATTGTTAGTGTTATCAATACTTCAGCTAAAGTAAATCCGCCTAATCCCTT
>CANRHZ010000019.1 GCA_947630535.1 Candidatus Gastranaerophilales bacterium
GTAAGCTCCAAACAATTTAACCATAAATTAAACTCCCATCTATATTTTAGTACAATTTCATTTTATCAAATTGTTTTATGGATTTCAAGACTATAGATTTTTATTCTTACTAAAATAATGCAGGCAGGATGAAATTGGGGCAAAAAAATATTTATGTTAAAGTCCTAAAAATGCCATGAAAAAAATAAAAACTTTTTGGTAAAAAAATTTCTAAAACCGATAACTTTTTTTAAAAGATAAAAAATCCCGCAAAATTTTTTGCGGGATAGTACAATTATCTTTTCACGCAGCTAACGTAGTTCAAACCCGAGCGTGTGCTCCTGTAGCGGTACCCATTGGGCATGCACTGTAGCCATGCAAGGCCGCTCGCACCTGAAGAAATGACTGAGCCTGACCAGTAGTAACCGGAACTTATACCAAGTAAAGAACGATTGACAAACATTGAACCAAGTTCATCAATGTCAGGAAGTCTTGCATCATCAGATTGTTGAGTACAAAGAGAAGCAGCATCTTTACCATCAGTGCTATATGATTTTGCGGTTGATGTTGAAGCGTTACTTGGGAATGGGTTAGGCGCAACAACGACGCTATTGGTTCTATATAGTACTGTGATAAATCCAACATCCTTTCCGACTTCATTCGGGCCTTTTAAACCGTTTAGGTCATATATCATATTAACGCAAGTTTTTGTTTGAACATACGACCAAGTATTTGTAACATTTGAACCGCAATTTGGATTATAAAAAAGTGCAACTGATTCACCGTTTATCGTTTCAAATGCTGCCGCTTTAATATCGGTTGTAAGTTTGTAATCATCTTCTGAATAATCGTCAGGGTTAGGATATTGAGTAAAATAAGGGTTTAATTCTTTTAAACTTTTTGGAAAATCAAGATTAGTACCGTTTAGTGCAATAATGGATGATGGTATCCCGCATGCAGATAAATTATTTGAATTACAGATATTTTGTATTCTATAAACTTTTGATAGTCCATCAATTATAAAGGCTTCTGCCGCACCATCTATGATTTGTTGTTCCGTTTCGTTATTTGATGAGCCATAACCTGCAACACTATCCATCTCTCCTATTGCTTGGCTCATTCTTGCATAAAGTGCTTTTCTTTGTGCGTTCCATGCTTTATCGTTAACATTAACTAATAAACTTGGCAACGTTATTGCTGCAACGATACCGATAATGGCTAGTGTTATCAATACTTCAGCTAAAGTAAAACCGCCTAATCCCTTGGGGGGGGGGGGTAACAACTTTTTAAAATAGACATAAATTAAACTCCCATCTATATTTTAGTACAATCTTATTTTAGCAGATTTTTAAACTGTTTTCAATAAAAATAAAAAAGCGGAGCTTATAGGCTCCGCAAATATTATGATTTTAAATTTACTCTCTAAAAGACCTGATTTCTTGTCTGTATTTTTCTTCAATATTTTTCTGTTGCTCTTTTAGGGTGTTTATTTCTTTTTGTAAAAGCGTTGTTTTTGCTTTCTTTTGTGAAACAGAAAGTTTGGTATCAAAAATTGTGCTTCTCATTTGAGCTTCTTTGTTTGATATTTGTTGTTTTATGGGCGCAAGTTCTTTTTCTTTTTTTGCTTTTACTTTATCTATTTCAGCTTGAAGTGAAAGCGGGCTTGAAGTTCCTCTGAAGCTTTCGCTTGTTGTGGTTGTTTTAATGTCGTTTTTAAGTGAATTTGCTGCATTTGAAAAATCGTTTTTGATGCCGTTCCATAAATCCTGACTGTATGAAACCTGACAAATTGATGCTATAAGAGCAATTGCACCAATAATTAGAAAGTTTTTTTTCATTTTTTTTTTACTCCTCTATAATTCAAAGGTAACTATTTTCTTTGTATTTCGGCTCTGGAAACGGCATTATCCTGCTGCTCCTGAATATTCCTCATTTCATTAATATATTGCTGGCCGTTTTTTACAATTTGGAATAAATTGTTTAAATCGGATTCCAGTTTCTCTAAAATCTGTTGGGCGTATGCTTGAGCGCCGTCTTTAAGCTTAAGAGCATCTTCGCTTGAAGAAATTCTGATTCCTTCCGCTTCTTTAAAGGCATTCATTTTAATGTTTTCACATTCCTGAATAACCTTTTCTCTGAAAGCTTTTGCCTGTTCTTCCATTTCTCGTCTCAATGATGATTCATCAAGAATTCTTCTTTTTTCGTTTTCTGCGTCCTGAATAATTCTCTCCGCCTTATTTTTGGCATCTTGAATGACTTCTTCTTTGTTTCTTAAAATCATTTTTGCCATTTTAATTCCCTCGTCTATGGCATCAGGGAATGAATCTATAATTCTTCCAAGCTCTTTACTTTTTACAACCATTAAATGCGAGGGTATAATGTGGAACCCTTCGTCAAAAAGCTCTTGTAGCTTGTCGTATAGCGCAAAAAGTTTTATTCCGTCCTGTACCATTTTAAATTGTACCTTTCTTATTTTGTCTTTCTAAATATTCTACCACACTATTTGGAACAAATTTTGAAACATCCTGCCCAAACCCTGACAGTTCCTTAACTATGCCGGATGAAATAAAATTATATTTTGGCTTTGTTGTAAGAAAAACCGTTCCTATCTCAGGCGCAATTGACATATTTGCTTGTGATAACTGCATTTCATATTCAAAATCCGATACTGCCCGAAGCCCCCTTATTAAAAATTTTGCCCCTCTCATCTTTGCGTATTCAACCGTAAGACCGTCAAAGAAATCAACCTCGACATTGTCAAATTCTTCAACCGATTTTTTTATAAGTTCCACCCTGTCTTGAACGGGGATAAGGGCTTTTTTGTTTCCGTTTTTTAACACGGCGATAATTACCCTGTCAAACATCTTTGATGCTCTTTCAAGTATGTCTATATGTCCCTTTGTGACAGGGTCAAAGCTTCCGGGGTAAATTGCTATTTTTTCTTCACGTGTCATATCGTCCTCAAGTTAATTATATTATCAAAATTTATAATGTGCTTATATTTAATTCTATCTTTTTAACTTTTTGTAAATTTTTTGTTACATTATTCAAACGATTTTCATGACAAAACTCTAAAAATCATTAATTCGGATGATATTAAAGAAAAAATAGTGAAGTTAAATACTATTAAGGACGATTATGTTCTTGAAAAAGCAGGGGAAAAGGTTTTAAATGTTTAATCCGACAATCAGAAATTACATTAATTCATCGGGCGAATCAAGCGCAATAAACAGAGCCCGCCAATTGGACGGGTATATAAGCTCTCTTTACCAAAAAAATCAAACCCCAAACGAAGTTGATAAAGAAAATCAAACCTCATTTAATGAAGTATTAAAAACGTCAATTGATGAAAATGTTCAAAATAAAAACATTTTTTCGATTGATGCACCCCCCAATATTCCTTTCGGGGTGTTATCCGTAGGTTCTAAATTAAGAGCAAGTAACGATAAAAAATATGAAAAAAACGAGCTTATGGCTCTTGTTGATATGGCTTGCGAAAAGTATGACATGGACCCAAAACTTGTAAAAGCACTTATAAAGCAAGAATCGGGCTTCAACCCGAATGCAAAATCAAAGGCGGGAGCTTTAGGTCTAATGCAATTGATGCCAAAAACCGCAGAAGCACTCGGAATTAAAGACCCTATGAATCCTGCTCAAAACATAGATGGCGGGGTAAGATATTTAAAAGGGATGCTTGAAAAATTTAACGGGAATAAAATTCTGGCGCTTGCCGCATACAATGCGGGCCCGAATGCGGTTAAAAAATATGACGGCGTTCCCCCCTATAAAGAAACACAGAACTATGTTAAATCAATTTTGAGTATGTACTTATAAAAAGGATAAACTATGGATGGTATTACACCGAAAATTAATTTAGGCGAAAGGATTGAACCCGGTAAAATTTCTACATTTAACGGCCCGACCCGTATGAAAAGTATTGAACAACCTGAAACGGCTGATTTTAAAACGGTTATGGGCGGTTTAGTGGAACAGTTGAATAGCGACTTAAATGCGCCCGATCAGCTTGTTCAAGATATGATGCTTGATAAAGCCGATATCCATGATGTTATGACGGCAATACAAAAATCGGAAATTCAACTTAACATAGCGACTACCGCAATAGGAAAAGTCGTCCAAACGTATGAAAAAATCATGCAAATTTCAATTTAGCACTTCCTATGACTCAAAATAAATGTATAATAGTTAAATAGCTTAACCGGTTTAGAAGATAAATTGCAATGGATTTTAAAAAATTAATGGAAAATAAAACCGTTTTTTACGGTATTATAGCGGGAGCAACGGCAATATTAATTATATTTGTCATTATTTTTTGTTCCTTGATTTTTTCCGGAAATAAGAAAGTCGCAACCAAAAACGGTGAAATTAATTCACCTGCTCCTTCAAGAGTAATTCAAGAAGAAGTTTCCATAATGACAACAGATAAAATCGGCATTGCTATTGAAGTACAAGCTCTGCTTGCAAGGTACGGAATAAAGGCAAGAAGGGGGCTTGACGGTACAAATTCGACCATTATCTTATCCCCAAAAGATAAAATAACAGAAGACCAGAGAGATATGGCAATTTTAAAAATTGTTGAATCAGGACTTGCCGATGAACATGTCGGGTTAGAGATGTTTGATAAAGGAGATTTTCAATCAACAAAAGACGATAAAAGAATTCGTCTTATGAGAGCAATTAACGGTGAACTTGCAAAACTCATAAGAAAAATTGACCCGATTGATAACGCTCAAGTTTTTATCTCTGTCCCCGAACAAACAATGTTTAGTGCAAATCAAAAACCCGTAACTGCAACAGTTCAGGTTCAATTGCCGCCCGACAGGTCGCTTGACCCAATCAAAGTTAAGGCAATACAAAACCTTTTGATGGGTGCGGTTCAGGGCCTTAAAGCAGAAAATATATCCATAACCGATACCAACGGCAGAGTTTATGCAAGCATTATAGACGGTGCAGACGATGCGCTTGCAAAAATTCAGGAAAACGATAGCTATATGCAGCAAAAAGTTTCCGCTCAACTTGACAGATTGGTAGGTAAAGGTAACCACGTTGTTACCGTATCAACTTTCTTGACGCAAGCACCCGTTGAAAAATCCAGTATAATTTATGATCCGACTTCAAAGGCTGCCGTTTCGGAACAAGGCTTCACGGAAAAATTGGGAGATAATTCCTTTGATAACAATTCCGCAATAAATGCGGTAAGCGTGTATTTGCCATACGGTGTTCCAACCTCGGGGCAAAATTCTTCTCAGGACAGAAAATATGTTCGTCAGGCTCATGAAACTCAATACGGGGTTACAAAAACTCAAATCAATGAATATATGAGAGAAGGGGTTATAGAAGAAATATCAATCGCAGTTTCAATCGAACAGTCTGCAATTCCTATGAGTATGACCATAAACGACCTTAAAAATTTAATAGCTAAGGCAGCAAGCCCCCTTGTTGATCCCGAAAATGTTTCGATTGCCTTTGTTGAATCGACAAATCCTCTTATGGCGCCCGATAGCCCAAATAAACTCCCCAAACCCGAAGAATCAGGTAACCCTTGGTGGCTGGTCGGACTTGTTCTTCTTGTTGGCCTTTTCTTTGGTTTGAGGTATATAACTTCAAGAGTCAGAGCCGAACAGGATAAAAACAATCAGGAACTCGATTACTTAAGACAAAGAGCAAAAGAACAAGAAAAACAATTAAAAGACGTTAACTTAAAAGCTCAGGAACTCATACAAAAACAGGCACAGATGGCACAGAACCTTATCGAACAACAAAACCTGCAAAAACTTCAGGCGCAACAGGTTCAAGCAATGGTTTCTCAGGAAAAGTCCGAAGTTAAAGAAGCTAAAGACTCCAAAAAAGATTCCGATATTGAAGATGCAATAAGTGAACTTGCAATGGATTATTCCGGAGTTGATGATATAGAAGCTATAGAAAAGTTAAAAAGTTGGATTGAAGCAAGTTAATATTGTATAATGCTATTGATTTTATCGGGGAGTTAAATTAATTAATGGTATCTCAACAACCGCAAAATCCAAATATGCAAAATAATGCTCAGGCGCAAAACCCCAAACAACCTCAAGCCCAAAGAACAATTGAAGGGTTCGACCCGAGGGCATTTGCAAAAAACCTTGCAATGGAAGCAAGTCAGGTTATTCCCAATAATATAAACGAAAACGACAAAAAATTTATAGTTGAAATTGTCCATAAATTTTGTCTTTTATGTGGTGATGCGCTTGTTAAGGATGCAAAATACAACCTCAATGCGCAACAAGCAAGTATAATAACCCAATTTATTGGCGAGTGGACATTCCATAAATCCGTTGACCTTATAAATGGCGGAATTCCCCCTGAGCTTAGGGAAGGGGTTCTTCAAAAAGTTGCATTTACCGTGTTTGAAATTGCAAAGCAGGCAATAAGCAGAAATCTTCCGCAGGAACAGATAATAAGCGTAATTGAAATTCAGGTTAAAAACTGTTTTAAGCAGGCAATGGATGAGCTTAAAGCAAAAGGCAGGATTAATGAAGAAACCCTGAACAATACTATGCACCAATCAAGCATTGATGATATGAGTCAGCAGGAATTTGACCAAGAGCAGGGACTTGGCGATGATTTATCGGATGCCAAAATATTAAAGCTTGCATCTTTGGCGCTTTTAATGAAAAAACTTCCTCAGGAAAAAACAGAAAGTATTGTTTCAAAATTCAACCAATCCGAAGCTCAGGTTTTATTACAGTATATTAAAATGCCCAACCTTGAACAAAAAATTGATAAAAGTATAACAATCAGATGTCTTGAAGAAATAAAAGAAGTATTGCCCGAACCAAAAAACATATCAAAAGACAGAATATATGCAAAATTGTTTAAAATTGTAAAAAGTAGTGAAAAAAATAAAATTTCAAATATTATAGATAAAGAAAGACCGCAAATAAAGAATTTTGTTCTTTCTCCCTATACGAAGGAGCCTGCCAAAATTCCGTCCAGAGTAGGTAATGTTATCTGCAAATATTTGGAAGAAAAGCTTTCAAGCGATGATAATTAAGAAAAAAAATAAGACAGAAAATGAAAATGAAGCCATAAACCAAGTTGCGCCAAAAAGTAGCGGCAATATAATTAAGGCTGCAAAAAAAGTCAACCCTCTAAAACAAAAGGCTATTGAAAAAAAAGATAAAAAAGAGACCTTTAGTGACAATAAAAAAACAGAACCTAAACAAATAAAAAGTGAGCTTGAAATTAAACTTGAGGAGTATGAAAAAATAGATGTATCCGTTTTAGAATACAAAGAAAGATACGAAAGAAGAAGGGGGGAAAGAAGAAGGGGATTCAGAAGAATTGATGAGAGAACCCTTGTTTCCCGTGCTCAGGAAGAAGCAAGAAATATAAGAGAAGTTGCGCTTCAGGAAGGGTATAAAAACGGGCTGAATGAAGCAAGGGGCGAAATAGAGATGCTGAAAAATTCTCTTGTCGGTTTTGTCAATTCTAAAAATGAAGTTTATGATGAACTCACCCCGCACATTCTTGAAATTGCCCTTGAAATCGCTAAAAAAATAATTAAAAAAGAAGTTGAGTTGTCAAATGATGTATTAAAATCTGTCATAAAGGAAGTTTTTAGCGAACTTAATGCTCAGGAAGAAAAAATTACAATTAAGGTAAACCCTGAAGATGTTGAGTTTGCAAAAGTTTCCTTACCCGAAATTCTTGAGGATGCTCAAATTGAGGCGAAAATAAGTGTTGTGGGGGATGAAACAATTGAAAAAGGCAGCTGCACCGTAATTGCAAGCAACGGTGTGGTGGATGCCAACTTTTCTACCCAGCTTTCCATTATTCAAAATGCTTTTGGCATATATAACGGGGGGCAATAACTTATGGCACAGGCAAAAACAAATGTTGCAAACAATCCCGTGAGTGAAATCGCTCTTGCGTTCTTTGTAATTTCTCTTATATTAATACTTTTAATCGAAGTTCCAAACTGGGTTATAAATTTTTCAATCTCGCTTAATATAACCCTTGGAATTGTCCTTATGATGTTTTCATTATATGTGCAAAAACCTCTTGAACTTGCGTCTTTTCCTTCCATTATTCTTATCGGTACAATGTTTCGGCTTGTTTTATCCATTGCATCAACCAGACTTATTCTTGCAAAAGGTGAAGCGGGGGAAGTAATCCATGCGTTCGGGGAATTTGTTACCGGCGGAAATATGGTTGTCGGCGGTGTTATCTTTTTGATTATTACGGTTGTACAATTTATGGTAATTACAAAAGGTGCCGAACGTATAGCCGAAGTTTCTGCCAGATTTGCACTTGATGCTATGCCGGGTAAACAAATGACAATTGATGCCGATTTTAATCAGGGGTTAATTTCTCCCGAAGAAGCGGTAAAAAGAAGGGAGGACCTCCAAAGAGAATCTTCGCTTTACGGTTCAATGGACGGTGCCATGAAGTTTGTAAAGGGAGATACAATTGCAGGTATTTTAATCGCAATGATTAATATTATCGGGGGTTTAATTATCGGGATTGTGCAAAACCATATGCCACCAATGGATGCGGTTTCAAAATATACCGTTTTAACAATCGGTGACGGTCTTTCATCTCAATTGCCATCCCTATTGATGTCCATATCTTCAGGTATAGTGATGACCCGATCAACAGGTGCAAGCACATCTTTGGGCAAGGACGTTTCGTTTCAAATTTTATCTAAACCGCAAGCGCTTTTTCTTGCTTGTACATTTTTGATGTTTATTGCCCTGACAAGCGGTGTGACGGGGTTACCCTGGTGGCCTTTTGTACTGTTTTCCGCAATATTAATATTTGGCGGCATATCCGTTCTTGTAAATCAGGATGTACAGGCGCAATTAGGACAACTTGAATCCGTAAGAAAAAATATGCAAGACCTTGTTAACCCGAATAAAATGTACGAACGCTTAGGGGTGGACGTTTTGAGTTTGCAAGTCGGTTCGGGACTTTTAATTATAGCAGACCCCGATCAGGACGGACAGTTGCTCGCAAAGATTGCCGCCCTTAGGCAAAGGGTAACGGACGAACTTGGGTATATTATTCCTAATATAAGAATTATGGACTCATCCGCTATAAAAGATAACGAATACCTGATTTCAATAAGAGGCAACACCGTTGCAACGGGTGTTGTTTATCCTTCTAAATTTATGGTCATTGCCGACCAGTGGGAAGCATTGGGCAAAAAAGTTCCCGATAATGTTATAGTATCGGTTGATCCTACCTATCAATCACAAGCATATTGGATTGATCCTCAGTATATAGACAGAAATACAAAGGTAGTTGCGGTTGATGCGGTTGACGTTATTGTTACTCACCTTCAGGATTGTGTGAGAAAGTATGTAGATGAAGTCATGACAAAAACCGATGTGTTAAAACTTATGGAACTTGTAAAATCTCAAGACCCGACACTGGTTAATGACCTTGTGCCAACTATCATTTCAACTTCGGATTTAAGGAAGATTTTTGTTAATTTAATCAGGGAAAAAGTTTCCATCAAAGATATTATCTTTATTTTTGAAAGACTTTGCGATTATGCAAGATTTTCAAAGGAACCCGATATTTTATCCGAAAGATTGAGGGCGGCTCTCGGGCGCCAGATATGCCTTCAAAACTGTAATAAAGATAAAGTCTTATACGCACTTACGCTTTCCGGAGAATGGGAAAAAACTCTGGATGATTCTTGCCAGAGAACCGAACTTGGTACAATGTTTTTATTGAACCCCATGCAGGTTCAGGAATTAATTGAAACAACCGCAAATACGCTTATGAAAGCGCATCAGGCAGTGGGTGTTCAGCCTGTTATATTGTGTTCGCCAAGAATAAGGCTTCCTTTATATCAAATGCTTGAAAGACATATACCCACAATTGTTGTTATATCTTATTCGGAACTTATAACCGATATAAGAGTTGAAGCAATTGATACCATAGGTGAGGGGTATTAAAATCGCGTATTAGCAACATTTCTATTTACCACGGGATGATTTTCAATAACCACTCTGGTCTGACCGTTAGCATCTCTGAATCCATTTTGCATAAAGGGATAATGAAGCTCTACACCGCAAATACTTTCCGGCAGGCCTTTATTATCGACTTTTCCATAGCTTTGATCAAATGTATCGAGATTTCCGGTGTAATCTTCCACGTATGTTTCATAACCGTAGTATGGCCCCCTTGATATAAGTTTATCCGCATGGATGCTTGTCAAACAAAAAGGCATGGGGTATTTTGGTACGTATCCTTTTGCATATACTTCAAGTTGAGGAACAATTTTTGCTTCTCCGTTTTTATTTTTGGCAGCAAACCTTACCTCAAGATAACTGTCATCTTTTCTGGTTTTGCCGTATTCAATTCTTGTCATATAAGGAGGACAAGCATCTTTACTCCATGTTATGCCGGGTTTTGAGTGGTTATATACATAAGTTTCGGCTTTAACCTCATTTGTTGTTGCATCATATTCGGTCATTTTATATGAATAAGAGTAGTCCATTGTCATAGAATCTCTATGTCTTTTTCTTGGTATATAGCATTCGTTGCCGTTATCTAAGACCTTTTCTAAAAACTCGTTGCCATTTTCATCTTTTACAATTTTTCCGTTTTTAGTATCTTCAATAAACCACTGGTCCTCAAGTTCAAATTTTATGATAGTATTCGTTTTTTTATCATAGATTTGTGACGTATCGCCCGTCATAAACATATTTTCTACTTTTTTATTTGCTTCAAGAAGTTTTGATATTGCTTCATTTCTTAATTCAAGGTAATTTTTTCCAAGTTCCGAGTTATCAATTTCAGGAAACATTTTTCCTATTTTGTTCGAAGCGTTGCACTTACAATACCTTAATCCGGGTATTTGTGCACGTTGAGCTTCCGCAGTTTCTTTAGAGTACACACCTTCAAAACTTATTTGATGATTATTTTGATTATTCTGTTGCTTTTCTTTTGGCGAAGCAACTTCGGTATAATTGTATTTGGGACTTACATTTGACGCTGATAAAATGTTCATAAAAATTCACCTTTAATTTAAAGCTTATAAGTTATAAAAGTATTTTTAACAAAAAAAATTGACAGACCTTATATGTTTTTTAAGAAACTTTTCCTGTGTTCTTTTGTTGTTCCATACTGTTTTATTGCGCAAATATGCTCTTTTGTCAGATATCCTTTATTTTTTTTAAAGTTATAGTTTGGATACTTTTTATCCAGTTCATACATGTAATTATCTCTTTCAACTTTTGCAAGAATGCTTGAAGCCGCAATGGATGCGGATAATAAATCTCCTTTTATAATTGTTTTTTGCGGATAGTTAAAGTTTTTTATAAGTCTGTTTCCATCCACCAATACAAGCACGTTTTTGTTGTCCAATTTTTCTATAACATCCTCTGTTGCCTCTTTCATACATAAAAGTGAAGCGTTTAGTATGTTTATTTTTTCAATAACTTCAACCGATGCAAATTTAATTGAAAAGTAAGAATTTTCTTTAATTACGGGATAGAGTTTGTTTCTTGTTTTTTCGCTCAACTTTTTTGAATCGGTTAACTCAGGCATAAGTCGAGATAAATTTTTTGCTTTGAAACAGACGGCAGATGCGTAAACCCTTCCTGCCGCAGGTCCTCTCCCCGCTTCATCTGTTCCTATTATATAGTCATATTTTCCAGATAAAAGCGTTCTTGAATTTAATCTTTCAAACTCATCAAAATCAAAAATCGTTCGGCTCATCAAGGGTTACTTTTCCTATTTTTCCGCTTCTGAAATTTGTTAAAATAAACTGTGAAGTTCTTGTAATATCAGGTTTTGAGTTTTTTATTATCCAGTTTCTTTTAAGAGCAATATCTTCAATTGTCAGTTTATCCGTTTTATAATAGTTTTTCGTAATTTCGGGGTAGTATTCATCAAGAATTTTTAAAAGCTCCCCTGCAACGTATTCGTTATCGTAGGCATTCTCTGAAATCGAATTTATCATAGCAAGTTTTGTTGCTTTTAATTGGTTTTTTTGAACCATGGGTATAATGCCCGGTGTATCGAGCAATTCTACTTTATCATGGACTCTTACCCACTGTTGAGTTCTTGTTACGCCTGCCTTTGCTCCCGTTTTTGCTTTTGAGCTTCCTGTCAGTTTATTTATTATGCTTGATTTTCCCACATTTGGCATACCGATAACCATTGTCCTTATAGGACGAATAAGAAGCCCTCTTTGTTTTAATTTTTCAAAGATTGGTTTTGATACCTCCAAAATTTTATTTATTATTATTTTTGTATCCTTTTGGTTCCTTGAAGTTGTAATAAGACAGGGGCAGCCATACTTTTTTTCAATTTTTTGCGCCCAAATTTTTGTTTTGTTCTCATCTGCCATATCCGATTTATTTAATAGGACTATTTTTAATTTGTTCTTTGTTAAAGTTTCTATATCCTCGTATGCGCTTGAATAAGGTATTCTTGCATCTATAATTTCAAGAATGACATCAATTTGGCTTAACTTTTCTTTTAGTTGTTTTTCTGCCTTTGCAATATGCCCGGGGTACCAGTGAATATGATTATTCATTTTTTACCTCTGTTTTGAGTAAAAATGCGCCGAATACTATTTGTAATCGGCGCCGTTTTTTAATTAAAAAGTGTTTTAAAAAAATATTTCTATCTTTTTTCCATTTTTTCTCTAATACGTGTAGCCTTACCGGAGCGTTCTCTCAAATAATAGAGTTTTGAACGTCTTACATCCCCTCTCCTTAAAACTTGGATTTTTTCAATTCTGGGTGAGTAAATTGCAAATACACGTTCAACACCTATTCCTTGAAAAACTTTTCTAACGGTTACGGTTTTGTTAATTCCTGAGCCGTGTTTTTTAATAACCGTTCCTTCAAAAGCCTGAATACGTTCTTTGTTGCCTTCAATAATTCTGACAAACACTTTAACTGTGTCGCCGGGGTTCATTTCGGGCATTTCTTTTTGTGTATATTCTTTTTCTAACTCGTCAATAACAGGATTCATTTTATACCTTCTTTACTAGTCTTATTATCAGTAATAACAATGCTAACTTAAAAAAAATTTATATTCAAGTCTTTTTTTATTTGTCTTAACAATCCGCTTCATAATTTGCATAAGAGCTTTTTTGTTGTTAGAATATTATAGATAAAAAATATAAAATCTAGGAAATATTTATGGAATTTTTCAGGAAAAACAGACGTATTATAGTTGCCGTTATTGCCGCAGTTGTTTGCTTCTGGCTGTTGGGAGCAACTCTTTTAATACCTATTCTTGCAAATTAAATCTATATGAAAAAAGATAAAAAAATATTTTTAATAACCATACTTATATGCTTTATGGTAAATATCTGCATCCCATGTGTGTATGCAGACAACAATAATGCTCAGCAAATCGAAAAGAAAAGAACCGAAGCAAAAAATAAAATAAAAAATTTAAAGCTTCTTGAAAGAATTGAAACAGGAAAACTATACGACAATCAAAAAAAACTTGAAAAAGCGGAAAATAATTTAAACAACAACAAAGTTCAATATGAAAACGCAAAAAACGAACTTGAAAGGCTTCAATCAGAGCTTCAAGTTCAACTTAGAGAGTATGATGCTTATCAGCAAAACACGAGCAAAAGAATTGTGCAAATTTATAAGTCAAAAAGGTTGGGATATATACAATTTCTTTTATCCGCAGGAGATATAAACGACTTTTTGGATAGGATTTATTATGAGAACATAATAATGGGCATAGATAAAAAGAATATGGAAAATGCCAAGGCAAGAGCCTTAACTATCAGAAGATTAAAACAAGAGATGGAACGGAAAAAATCCTATTTGGCTTCCGCCATCGAATCAATCGGAAGGCAACAGGAAAATATTCAAAGTGCCATAAATAAAAACGAAAGAATGATAAACAGGCTTAAAACTGACCGTGCCGCATGGGAAAAATCCGAAAGAGAACTTGCAAAGCAATCCGAACAGTTGAGTAAATTCATTACAAAAACCGTAAAAAATGAAAGCACAAAGGTTACAACCGCAACGGGAGGTTTCTTAAGACCTGTTTCAGGGCCCGTAACTTCGCCTTTCGGTTCGAGAATGCACCCTATATTTAAGCGGGTCATTAACCATACGGGAGTTGACCTTGGCATGCCAATGGGTTCAAAAATCAAGGCGGCAAATTCGGGCAAAGTAATTTATGTGGGCTGGTATGGCGGATATGGTAAGGTTGTTATTATAGACCACGGTAAGATTAACGGTATTCCCGTTACAAGTTTGTATGCTCACATGTCAAGTTATTGTGTATCAAACGGCTCGTCGGTTTATAAGGGGCAAATTATAGGTAATGTAGGAACAACGGGTTATTCAACCGGCCCCCATCTTCATTTCGAAGTCAGGGAAAACGGAAAGCCTGTTAATCCCGCAAAATATGCTCCTATATAAAACGAATTTACAATTTGCACTTAAAGATGTTAAAATATTGTCGAGAAGAAATGAAAATCAACATAAATAAAATTTTATATTATTTAACATTCGGTGTATTTATCACCTCTCTTGTTCCGCATGCCTTTGCAGCTGAAGTTATAAGGTCTGAAGAAATAATGCAAAAAGGGACTATTGAAGAAAACAGTCCCATGAATAGTTTCCATAACATAAACGGACTCGGGCAGGATTATTATAAAAGACAGATTAATGCGGACAAACCCGAAATACATATTAAAAGCATAGGCGAAATAAGAGAAGAAAAAAAACTGGAAAAACAAAATAAAGCCATTCAAAAAGAAGAAAAAACGGCCGACCTTCAAATTTTTTGTAACGAGATGGAATACTTTGAGGACAGGGGCGAGCTTGAAGCAAGAGGAGATGTTCAAATAACTTCTCCTTCGGGAGTTAAGATTACTTCGGATAATGCCTTATACAATAAGGCGGATAATACCTTGAAGCTTACGGGCGATATTGAGATGGTAAACGGAAACACAACCGTATCCGGAGAGTATATGTTTGTAGACTTAAATGAAGAAAATGCTCTTATGGATGATCCCATAACAAGGATAGATAACCTTGTAATTAACGCAAAAGAAGGTTTTGCATATTCTGATAGAATAGAAAATCTTAACGGAAATGTTGCTCTTGATAAACAGGTTGAAATGGAATTGTATTCGCAAGGCTTTACAAGGTTTGGCAGAGCAATTAACGACACAAGGCTTGTTGACTTTGAATTAAAAAAACAAAGGTCAAAACCTTATAAATTTAAAACTAAAGAAATTGTCATTCGTCCTCAAATAAACCATGATTCTCTTGTTATGAAAGATGTGGACATTTATTACGGCAAAAGAAAAATATTGAATGTTCCATCCGTTGAAATATTTTCAGACAAGGAAATGAGCTATTCCGAGGTAAATTTCCCGCTTGAATTCGGTTCAATAAAAGGCATGGGGACGTATCTCGGTATGGGATATACCTTTAAACTTCCAAAAACTTACACTTTAAGATTAACTCCCGCAATTACATACGGAGAAGATGAAGTCGGGGTTGGACTTATGGGAAAATTAAAATCCAAAAGAATGGATTTAGAAGCAGGTTGGGCAACTTCTACCAACGACTTAATAGTTGACGGGTATTACAACTTATCTGATAAGTTAAGACTGGACATTGGCAGACACGTATATAAAAACGAGTGGTTTCTTGGCGGCACAAGGGCAGGATACATAGGGCAACTTGTTTATGATGATTCGTACTATGTAAAAGAGCTTGCCGATTCAATTTTCAGACACAGAATTTCAGGCGGTTACGTTGCCGACTATAAAAGAGAACATCAGGAAGATGACATAAAAGACGGATACAGATACCGTTATCAGGCAGAGCTTTTAAAACCGATAAAATCTTTTGGCAATGAGGAACAGGATTTATTTATCGACTTTTTTGCATTTGCACAGACAATGGCAACTTTATATACGGAAACCGGTGATACAACCGCACTTATCAGAGTCGGCCCAAGAATTGCATCAAGAGTTAAAAGATGGAATTCTATAATCGAAGCTTCTTTAAGCGGTGTCCATGGACAGAGCCCTTATCTTTTTGATGAGTACAGATACGGGCGCCAAACCATATCGTTTGATGAAAGCGTTATTTTAAACAGGTTTATATCACTTGGATACAAGGGAACAATTACCCCTCAAAAAGATAACAGAAAGGGCGATTTACTAACCGAAAACAGGGTTTATGCGGTAGTCGGGCCTGAAGATTTTAAAGTTGCATTTTCTTATGATATGTACAGACAAAACATGCACTTTGACTTTTTGATACTTTTGGGTACGGACAATTTGGATATGCAGTATGAAAAAATGACCATATTAAATCCGGAACGACTTGGAAATAAACAACAAAAACCGTCCGATTTGGATTTATACAAAGTTAAAGTACCCGATATGGAAGATTTATAGGTATTCTATAAATTTTTTGCTTACCCCAAATTCATATCCACAGTTATCAAGGGTTACTCCCCCCATTTCAATAAATTTCGGGTTAATTGCGGGATAGTCCCTGCAAAAAAACGGTCTTATAAAATAAATTGAACATTTGTTATTTTTTAAGTGCTTGCATTTAAAAAGTATTGCCCCCTCAAGTTCTTTTCCTTCCCCTGATACGTTTCCGTTCGGGGTAAAAAAATTATAAATTAAATGCTTCCTTTGGAGCTTTTTAAAATCTTCTGTTGTCTTGATATACCCGTTCTCATCTGAAAATAAAATGCACGTACAACACTGACCGCACATTTTACACTTTCCTTTTATTACGTA
Organism: Candidatus Gastranaerophilales bacterium; assembly: GCA_947630535.1. Taxonomy (GTDB): domain Bacteria; phylum Cyanobacteriota; class Vampirovibrionia; order Gastranaerophilales; family Gastranaerophilaceae; genus Galligastranaerophilus_A. Next base: position 16,754 of record CANRHZ010000019.1, read on the forward strand.
TTTTGAGGATGTTAATTTGTTTTTAAGGAAAAGAAAAACATCCTCAATAAGATTTTTAATTTTATTCAACCTTTATAACTCCAATTACAACGGGCTTTAAGAAATCTGTATAATCAAAGACCTGAAAGATATAATAACCCTTATTATTTATTACAATATAGTCTGTATATGCGTTTTTATTTGAAAGTTCAATTGCTCTGTTATAAAGATATTCATACCCGAAGAATTCTGATTTTTCACTCTCTTTTTTAAATACCTGTAATTTTAGAAGCCTTGTTTTAAATCCGTCGGGGTTATAAATTGCATAGTAGATTTTTTCTTTTGTGTGAAAAGTATTGGTAATATTATAGTGCCCCTGACTATTAAAAGGGGTTTTTGAAAAAGCAATTTGGGGTTTTTCTTTGTCGCAGCCTGTTTGAAACAAAAGAGTTATAAATAATATAAAAATGACGGCAAGTTTTTTCATTTTAATCGGTTAACCCCTTATATAAGGAGTCTGTTTTTAATTTTGCCTGTTCTTTCAGTTCTTCGTTATCCGATGTTTCTATGAATTTTTCATAGTAGTAAATTGCGGAATTTTTTATATTCTGTTTTTCATAAGACTTTGCGCATCCCCAGAGTGCGTAAGAATATTTTGGGTTAATATCAAGTGCCTTTTTAAAGTTTTCAATAGCGCTTGTATAGTCATTCACATCAAAATCGCACAACCCCAAATTAAAATAAGCGTTTTCATTTTTTGGATTAATTTCAAGTGCTTTATTGTAATATTCTTTTGCTTTATCGTTATTTTTTAAGTATTTGTGCATAGAACCTGCTTTAACATATAAATTGTCGTCATTGGGACTTGATTGCAAAAGATTTTCATATATATTAAGGGCATCAAGGAAATTTCCCGTTTTTGTGTAGCTATCTGCTAAGAGTTCTGCCGATTCATTATCTGAAGTGTCTAATTCGTAAGCCTTTTTAAATGCACCCTGAGCGCCCTGTTCTTCGTTCATTTTGCTTAAAGAAAGGCCGTAATCTTTATAGATATCTTTATTGTCAGGTGAAACCTCAAGCGCTTTTTCATAGTTTTCTACAACTTTATTCTTTGCGCCCAGTTCTTCATAGGTTTTTGCAAGACCTATATAGCCTTCATTATTTTCCGGATTGTATGAAACGGCACGTTCGTAAATTTCTTTTGCCTTTTTATATTCCTTGTTTTTTAAAAGTGAATTTGCCCATTTGCAGGTGTTTGAATAAATACTGTTTTCAATTTCCGTTGGTTTAATATCAAATTCCTTAAGGTCATCTGCATTAAAGTATGAAAGTTTTCCGTATATATTATCTGCCTTTTCAAATTCGCCCATAGCTTCCAAGCATAAGCCCTTATTGTATAGCGCCCTTAAGTTTTTAGAGTTAGAGGAAAGTTCGTTTTCATATATCCCAATTGCTCTTTCAAACTCGCTATTTTCAAAATAGCTTTTTGCAAGTTCGTTTTTCATATCAAAATCGTTTGTTATTTGGCTTCCCTTTTCAAAAACGCTTATTGCAAAGTTATTGTTTTTATTTTTTCTGTATAAAAGCCCTAAATTCATATATGCGTTTTTATCGTTCGGGTTTGCTTTTATATACTCTTGATAAGCTTTAATTGCTTCATCATTTTTACCCATATTTTCAAGAAGCTTGGCATAATCAAATTTAAGACTGTCTAAATTTGGGTTTAAATTGAATGTTTTTTGATAATTTTCGTAAGCTAAATCATATTCTTTTAAGTAAGATTGAACAACCGCAAGATTTCCAAGCGCAATATAATCATTCGGGTTTAATTTAACGGCATATTCAAAATTTTCTTTTGCAAGATTATACTGTTTATCCCTTAAATAACTTAAACCAAGTTCCGAATAGTCCTTAAAAGAGTCGGGGTTTTTAGATTTGGTAAGCTCATATTCTTTGATTGCCTCTTTGTATTCTTTTAAATTTAAGTAGCAGTTTGCAAGCAAATTACCCGCTTCAAGGTTGTTTGGATAGCTTGATAAAAACAGTTTATAGTAGTTTGCCGCATCTTCATACTGTTCGCTATAAAACTTGGCATTTGCAAGGTTTAAATAGTTGTATTTATAATCGGGCATGATTTCTTGAGCCTTCATATAAGTATCAAATGCGCCTTTATAATCTCCTTTTTGCTGATAAATATTGCCAAGGCTTACATACAAAAAAGCATCATCGGGGTTGATTTCGATTGCTTTTTTATAGTATACAATTGCATTATCCGCCTGATTGTTTCTTGCATAAAGGCCCGCCAATTTTGTTAAAAGGGTAATGTCGTCTTTTGAGTTTGAAAGGGCTTTTTGTATTAAATCAATCGCATCTTCAAATCTTTGATTTGATTCAAAATTAATTGCCTGCATATAAAGACTGTTGGCTTCTTTTGTCATTTTTGCTACTGAAGGGGAACTTATAACCAATAACAAAAATAATACTGTTAAGATTTTATTTTTATTCATTTTTCTTCTTATTTACCCTTACTTTAGCTTACCTTTGTAGCTTCCATAATTATGGCAGCTTTGCTTTTTTTTGAACTTGTAAGTTCTATATATTTTTTTAGAAGGTTAAAGCATCCGTCTGCAACTTTATCGTTAATTAAAGAATCGTATTTTGTTTCTTTATCAACGGGTGTTTTATTTAATGTTACCAGAAAATCTCTCAATTTTTCATGCAATCTTGTATAATTTGTTGTACCGCTTGAACAATCGCAACATGTTATGCCGCCCGTTTCAAGAGAAAAAAGCACTGTTCCTTCGGGTTTTTTAGAACACTTTAAACACCTTTCAAACTCTAATCCGAAACCCGATAACTTCATAAAAGCAAGCTGAAATTTTATTGCGCATAAAGTAGTTTGCGCTTTATTTTTTGAATTTTGTATGTTTTCAAGAGTTTTATATAAAACCTCATAAATGGCTTCGTTTTGTTCTTTGTCTTTGTTTTCGTCATTGCAAAACGTGTTTATAACCTCAAGCACGTAACATGCCGTTGTAAGTTTATCAAGGTTATACCTCAGTTTGTTAAAAGGGTTGATTGCACTTGCTTCTTTTATAATATCCAAGTTTCTTTTTGAATTTAAAAAAACTCTGTTTGCAACAAGAGCCTGCATTCTTGCACCAAGCTTGCTTTTTGGATTTTTAACTCCTTTGGCAATTCCCCTTATAAGTCCCATATCTTTAGAAAACATTATAACAATATTGTCATTTTCGCTCAGAGGATACGTTTTTATATTTATGGCATCTGTCGTATAACTATCCATTAGACACTAACCTTAATTGTGGAAATTTCATTGTTGATAAAATCTTCGCAAAGAGAATCCTGAGTAATATAATCGTATTTTACGATGCAGTTTTCATCAATTTCTTTAAACATTTGCTTATAGTACTCTTTTTTGGTTATTTCTTTTGAGAGGATATAGACTTTTTTAGGTCTTGATACTTCAAATGCACACCTTAAAAATTCAACCGTAAGGGCTCTGTTGTTTTCAAGCGGAGGATTAATTAAAATCCAAGTGTCGGCTTTTTTCATCAAGTCGATTCCTTTAATGAAATAATAGGGGCTTGCATTGGTTTCAAGGTTTTGGGCTTCATATATGTCAGGGTACATTGAAGAAGAACACTTGTTGCATTGCATACTCAAGACTTTGTTGTGAAGTCCGCCAAAATATTCTCTTTGTCCGCATTTGGGGCAAACAAATATGTTTGAAAGACCAAACAGAGGAATTATTTTTGTTGTTTTTCCTATGTATTCCTGTTTGGTAATATTCGGAATTTCAAAATTTACATCGTATTGAATAAATGTTTTTATAATATTTTCACTTTTAGAGGTAGTTATAAAATAAATATCCCCTTTTGTGGTGTTTAGCATTTTTAAAATTTCGCCTATTTCATCTGTCTGTATGTCGGCTATATTTTTTACTACTGCACAGTCCTCCATAGGATAGGATTCTTCATTCAGACTTAATTTATCAAGCTTTAATCTGTAGGCTTTATTTTTCATATAATCAACAAAAGCGGGTTTATCATCATAAAAAACGGCAACATTTTGAAGGGTCGATTCTTTTTGTTCAAGTATAATCTTTTCTTCATTAGAGTCTATATAATTGTTTTTGCTTTCTTTATTTTCTTCATTTGAATTTAATTGTTCAATTTCTTGTCCTTCTTGCTCTTGCATTTGCTCCTTTTCATGGTGTTGTTCTTGTATTTCTTCTTGTATTTGCTCTTGTGGTTGTTCTTGTTGTTGGGGTGTAAAGATAACGGGTTTTTCTTCTATATTATTTTCAATTGTGTTTTCGTCCTGAACAAAGTTATCTTCAATTTTTTCTTCCGTATTTGAAATTCCATAGGGCATTATTACATCCGGTTTTAGTGTTTCATCGGTTGTATCTTGTTCATTTGTTTCAAAAATAGTTTGTTGGACACTTAAAATGCTTTCTTTTGCAGGATTAAATGCGTCTTTTATTATTTCTATAGGTTCTTTTTTTTCGGTTAAATCTTTTGGTTCAAAGTTTTGTTGACTATTCTCATATACAATTTCCGGTTTTTCTCCGTTTAAAATATCATTTATAGTCCTTGTAAGAAGGTCTTTTATATCGTTTGGAACGCTCTGTTCTTCAATGTATGATAAAATCTGTCTTAAATCATCCGTTAGTTCAAATTTATATCCTGTGTGGAATTTTTCATGAAGCTTGTGCGCCCCAAGCTGCAAAAGCTGCATATCACCTCTTTTTAAGGCTACATACAGTCTTTTTATTGTCATATCTTCAGCTTCAGGAAATGGCGTCATATAAAATTCTCCTTTTTAAATTAAATTTTCAGAATTGGGGTCGCTTAGCCCGTGGTATATACCTCGCATCATTTGATGGAGCTCTGTCGGATTATCACTGTATTCCATAGCAATTTCTTTATCCACAAGACCCAGTTTAAAGAGGTTATAAATTGAAGAATTCATTGTGCAAATCTCGGAGTTTGTAGATCTTGTAAGAATTTGGTCGATATCAGAAGCCCTGTCTTTTGCTATATAGTCTGCGATAGCGGGGGTAGTCATCATAACCTCAAGGGCAGGAACAAGCCCTCCGTCTGTTTTTGGTATTAATTTTTGAGCTATTGTGCCTTTAAGCGCAACCGATAACCTTTTTCTTATAAAGTCTTTTTGTTCGGTATCGAAAAGTCCCACAATCCTGTTTATGGTTTGAACGGCAGAATTTGTGTGCACCGTGGATAAAACGAAGTGCCCTGTTTCTGCTGCTTGAATTGCGGCTTCTACCGTTGCTTTATCCCTGATTTCGCCTATTACTATAATATCGGGGTCTTGCCTCAGAGCATATTTAATGCCGGATGGGAAATCTTCAACATCAATCCCCAAGCCCCTTTGAGTTATAAGGCACATTTTATCGGAATATAAAAATTCTATAGGGTCCTCAATGGTTATTATGTGTTTTTTTTGACTTTTGTTTATAGCTTCTATCATTGAAGCAATTGTTGTGGATTTACCGGAACCCGTTGCTCCCGTTATTAGAAGTATTCCGTTATTAAATTCCGTAAACTTTTGGATTGAGGGGGGGAGCATAAGGTCTTTAAATGTAGGTATTTCGTATGGAATAAGACGCATTGTAATTTTAGGCAACCCTAAATCCTTACAGTAATTAACCCTATACCTTGAAACACCTTTTAATTCGTAAGTAAAATCCAAATCCAGACTTTCTTTTATTTTGGGAAGAATATCTCTGGGGAGAATTGTTTGCAAGATTGTATCAAACTCATCTTCTGAAACCGGCGGTAAATCCAGCATGGCAATTTCACCCGATATTCTTAAAGAGGGACGTTTCCCCGCCATTAAATGAACGTCTGAAGCTTTAACTTTTGCTATTTTGCTTAAAAAATTGTTTATATCAAACATTTAAATTTTCCTCTTTTAAAAAACAAAAATTCTTCCTATTTGATATATTACCTTATATTTGTTGAATTTGTACAATTTTTTTACAAACTTTTTGTTTAATTGTTAACAAATATTAAGAACATGAAATATGATGGGCAATTCTCAAATAAAAAAAGTTTTTATACAAATGTAGGGTTAGTACAAAATATTTGGAAGGAAGTTTGTATGGGACTAGCAGCAATTAACAACCAATATCTCAACCTAAACGGTATTTGCGGCGGATATGGTATGGGATATGCAGGTGCAGGCTTGTATTCGGAATCTTACACAGATAATGCCAAACAATGCATTGAAAACGGCTATGAACTTAGTGCGGTTACAAATTCATATGCAAATAAGGCTTCCGTTTCATCTTCAAGCTTTGCACAACAATGTCAAGCTATAGAGTTTCTTTTAAATCAAGGAAGAACGGATGATGCTATGGCAAAATACAACGATTTGTATAAAGATATGGCATCAAACTCTTACTATGAAGGGTATAATGAAAATGAAATTAAAACCCTGATGCAGGATAAATATTTGACTGCTACGGGAACAACAATTGTGAACGATATTGCAAATAACTCATCTTCTTCGTTTGCGGCAGGCGCTAAAAGCTCAATTCCTATTGTAGGCGCACTAAATAGCAACAATTCGTCTGATGATTTTGTAGCCGAAGCAACGGGCACAAAAAAATCGGGCTGGTCAACCGTTAAGAAAGGTGCAGGCGTTGTGGCCGGTGTCGGTGCAAGTGCAGGGGCAGTATACGGAATAACAAAACTTGCGGGCATGGGTGCATCAAGCAGCAGCATGTTGAATACTATATCCAAAAGCTCAAAAACGGCTGCAATTGCAACGGCAGTTCTTGCAATAGGCACTTTCATTGCAGGCAAAATCATAAAATCAAACAAAGATTAATAAAAAACCGATACAAACTTTTTAGACCAACTAATCCTTTTAATTTAAGGGCAAAAACATTGATATTTGTTTTTGTCCTTATTTTTATATAAGTGACCATCCAAATTCAAAAGATTTAATATTTGTATCTAAAAACTTGGGGTTTTTTATCATGGATATTTCTTTAATTGCGCTTAGCACGCTTTCTTTCATTAAAATTCCGGTTTTTTTAATTAATGCACCGAGTATTACTATGTTTAAAATTAATTTTTTATTCTCTGCAACAATAATATCATTAAAAGGCTCAAGACAATACTCCATGCCGGTTTTTCCTTCTATGTTTCCGGTAAATGAAGTATCTGCAAGTATAAAACCGTCTTTTTTAACCATGCCCATAAATTTAGATAGCGCCTGTTTTGATAAGAATACCCCGTAATCAATTGAATCAAAAATGGGAGAAGCAATACACTCATCCGACACAATTACGTAACAATTGGCCGAGCCTCCTCTCATTTCAGCTCCGTAGCTTGGAATCCAAGTTGTGTTTTTTCCTTCAATCATGGCGGCTTGAGATATAATTCTGCCTAAAAAAAGCACTCCTTGTCCGCCAAATCCGGATACTACTATATTCTTTTGTTTGTCCGCCATAATTAATTCCTATTTAATGTCTTTAAATACCCCTAATTTGTGGGTTTTTGAAATTTCATCCTCTATATATTTCATTGATTCAACGGGTGTTTTTTTCCATCCCGTCGGGCATGGTGTTAAAACTTCGACAAAGCTGAGTCCTAAACCCTTTATTTGATTTTCAAAAGCTTTTTTAATCGCCCTTTTTGTTTGAATTATGGTTTTTGGACTTGATACAGAGCATCTTTCAACATAAACGGCCCCGTCGCACATAGCAACCATCTCAGATATTTTAACGGGATATCCGAACATTTTTGGGTCTCTGCCGAGAGGAGTTGTGGTTGTTTTTTGCCCTATAATACTTGTTGCGCTTGCTTGACCGCCCGTCATACCGAAGTTTGCATTATTTATACAGATAACGGTAATATTTTCCCCTCTTGATGCGGTATGGATAGTTTCATTCATGCCTATCGTGGCTGCATCTCCGTCCCCTTGATAAGTAAATACAATTTTATCGGGTCTTGCCCTTTTAACTCCCGTTGCAACGCAAGGGGCTCTCCCGTGAGATGAACCCACCACATCAAGGTCAAAATATTTTTCAAGACAAATTGAACACCCGACAGATGCCACCGCTATTGTATCTCCTTGGACGTTTAATTCATCCAAACATTCCGCAATTAACCTCAGCACAATTCCATGCCCGCATCCTGCACAGAATGTGTACTCGTAATCTTCTTTTATGGTTTTAGGTCTTTGAAAGACGATTTTTTCTTCTTTTAGTTGTGACATAATATATTCAATTCCATAACTTTTTTTACTATGTCATTCGCTCTTATCATATCTCCGCCCATTTTGGAGAGTATTTCAAGCGGAATATCATTTCTTATTGAAGCTTTAACATCAAGTGCCATCTGCCCCTCGTTCATTTCAACATCAAGAATTAATTTAACCTGATTTGCTCTTTTTCTGATAATGTCGGATGGAAATGGCCATAAGGTAACAGGTCTTATAAGGCCGATTTTTATTCCCTGCTCTCTTAAATTCATTATTGCACTTTTTGCAACTCTTGCAACTGTGCCGAATGCCGTTATCATAATTTGGGCATCATCCATCATAAATTCTTCATAAAGGGGCTCTTTTTCTTCTATTTCTTTATATTTATTTTGAAGTTTTTTATTTAAAACGATTAAATCGTCCCCGCCCATATGCAGAGAAACAAGTTTTCTCGGCGGACGTTTATTTTCTCCGCTTCCGACCCCCGTCAATTCCCAGTCTTTTGAATCAATTTTTCCAAAATCATAATTTTTAAATTCAACGGGCTCCATCATTTGCCCTAAAATGCCATCAGCCAGAAGCATGGCAGGATTTTTATATTTCCATGCCAGATAAAATACCCTGTGGGTATATTCAACCGCTTCTTCAATGGTGGAAGGAGCAAGCACTATTGTATGGTAATCTCCGTTTCCTCCCCCTTTTGTTGCCTGAAAATAATCTCCCTGAGAGGGGGTAATATTCCCCAACCCCGGGCCCGAGCGCATAACCGAGATAATTACTCCGGGGATTTCAGCCGTTGCCATGGCGGATATTGCTTCCTGCATAAGGGCAATGGCACAGGAAGATGAACTCGTCATGGCTTTTATTCCGGTTGAGCATGCCCCAATTACCATATTAATTGCGGCAAGTTCCGATTCTGCATTAATGTATGTCCTGTTTAATTCGGGCATTCTTGCGCTCATAAATTCCCCAATTTCATTTTGAGGTGTAATGGGGTATGCAAAATAACATTGAAGCCCCGCATCAATTGCGGCACGAGCTATTGCAATATTTCCTTTCACAAGAACTCTTTTTGTCATTACCTTAGAACCTCTTTAATTGCAATTTCAGGGCATGATATGGCGCACATTGCACAACCTGTGCATTTATTGTCTTTATCTTTAAATTCGGCGGTAACAACCCCGAATTTGTTTGCGGTATCCGATTCCCCTATAAGGTGGTTGGGACAAACAGCCATACAAATTCCGCAGTTTTTACATTTATCCGTATCTATAATTATCCTTGGCATAATGTCATGCTAACACATAATAAAAAAAGAACTCTAAATTTAAACAAATTTTACATGCGAATATATTTTATATATCCCAAAGTTAATCTTTGTAAAAATTGTTTAGTTTTTGTAACAATAATATAAACCCCAAGGCGGGGTTAGGCTTTCTTTGTATGTTAATTTTTTTATCTTTTTATCTTTAAAATTTTTTTATTATCCTGTCAGGTTTTTGACCTTCTATATAAACATTATATAAATAACAAAATTTTAAAAAAGGTGAATAATTGTAAAATTGGCGAATTATCGCACAATCTATACTTTTTTGTATCATCCGTTTGTATTATTTATTTTAAAATTTATTGACACTTCATAATTGTTCAATGTACAATTAATGGAATAAATCTTTTTGGGTGTAAAACAAAATTAAAAACGTCTAAACCCGCCAATTGCCTGAGTTTATACCATGTGCCTTTTCTTAATAATTAAGTAAAAATATATAAGTAATTAATAAAAAGAAGAATAAATGCCACGCTAAAAAATTGGACAACAGAGATTTATAAGTTGTATACGGGTAAAATAAGGAGTAAAACAAAGCATCATGCAGCAAGTAGTTAAAAGAGACGGCAAAATTGTAGATTTTAACAGTGAAAAAATTACCAATGCCATTCAAAAGGCGGCTGAAACGACCAATGAATTCAATGCGCAAACTGCAAGACAGTTGACAAGGCAAGTAATTGATATTACCCGCAAAATGGTTGAAAAAAAACAAGGTAACTTAAGAGCGCCTTCAATTGAAGAAATTCAAGATATAGTTGAATACGTTCTTTTGTCCTCAGATTACAAAAAAACGGCAAAAAACTATGTATTGTATAGAGACCAACATTCTAAAATCAGAGAGTTTGTTCAAACCGCAAATGTTGATATGGTGGATGAATACTTAAAGAAATTGGATTGGCAGGTTAATGAAAACTCAAACATGAGCTATTCAATTCAGGGGCTTAATAACTATATCGCATCCAATATTTCAAAAAGCTACTGGCTGAATAAAATATATTCTACGGAAGTTAAACAGGCTCATCAAAACGGCGACATTCATATCCATGACCTAAATATCGTTTCAAGTTACTGCGTTGGCTGGGACTTAAAAGACCTTCTTTTACAGGGTTTTACCGGTGTAAGAGGAAAGGTTCAATCAAAACCCGCTAAACACTTTAGAACCGCATTAGGACAGATAGTTAACTTCATGTATACAATGCAGGGTGAGGCTGCGGGTGCTCAAGCGTTCTCAAACTTTGATACCCTTCTTGCTCCGTTTGTTAAATACGATAAACTTACCTACTCTCAAGTTAAACAGGCAATGCAGGAATTTGTATTCAATTTGAATGTACCAACCCGTGTCGGTTTCCAGACACCGTTCACAAATATAACAATGGATTTAACGGTTCCATCATACTATAAAGACCAATGCGTTATAGTTGGCGGCGAAATGACCGAAGATACATACGGAATGTTCCAAAATGAAATGAACATGATAAATAAAGCCTTCTTTGAAGTAATGATGGAAGGGGATGCGCAAGGACAAGTTCTGACTTTCCCGATACCGACATACAACATTACAAAAGATTTTGATTGGGACAACAAAGAGCTTGACGGTTTATGGGAAATGACCGCAAAGTACGGTATTCCAAACTTTTCAAACTTTGTTAATTCCGACCTTAATCCTGAAGATGCAAGGTCAATGTGTTGTCGTTTAAGAATTGATAACAGAGAACTTGCATACAGAGGCGGCGGACTCTTTGGTTCTAACCCGCTTACAGGTTCTATCGGTGTTGTGACGATTAATCTTCCTAAAATCGGCTTTATTGCAAACAATGAAGATGAGTTCTTTAAAATATTAAAAGCAAGAATGGATATTGCAAAAACAAGTCTTGAAGAAAAAAGAAAAGTAATCGAACAACTTACGGATGCAAACTTATATCCTTATACAAAACACTACTTAAGAGATATCAAAGCAAGATTTGGAGTGTATTGGAAAAACCACTTCTCTACAATAGGTCTTGTCGGGATGAACGAAGCATGTTTAAATCTTTTGGGTAAAGGAATTGCAGACCCTAAAGGTAAGGCATTTGCACTCCGTGTTATGGACTTTATGAGAGCTACAATTACAAACTATCAACAGGAAACCGGAAACAATTACAACCTTGAAGCTACACCTGCCGAAGGAACAAGCTACAGATTGGCTAAAATGGATAAACAAAACCTTGTTTCAATTAAGGTTGCAAACGACAAAGAATACTATGAAAAAGGTGCAAAACCCTTCTATACAAATTCAACTCAGCTTCCTGTAAATTATTCCGATGACATCTTTGAAGTTCTTGACCATCAGGACGAACTTCAAACGAAATACACGGGCGGAACAACCGTTCATATTTTTGCGGGTGAGAGAATTCATGACATTGAAACAATGAAAAATCTGGTAAGAAAAATATGTAATAACTATAAACTTCCGTATTTTACTTTCTCTCCGACATTTTCCACATGTCCTAACCACGGTTACATTGCAGGCGAACATTTTAAATGCCCCAAATGCGGTGAAGAAACCGAAGTATACTCAAGAATAGTAGGTTACATACGTCCCGTTAAACAGTGGAACGAAGGCAAAAAAGAAGAATTCAAAATGAGAAAAACCTTCAAATTTGAAGAAGGGGTAAAAGAAAAAGAAATGATGAACTGCTCCACATGCTCATAGGCGGAATTCAAAAAAGTTCTTTAATTGATTACAAAGGAAAAATTGCAGCGGTTGTATTTTTACAGGGCTGCAATTTCTCTTGTCCTTATTGCCATAACCCCGAACTTGTTCTCGGCGGACAAAATAACTCTATTTATAAAGAAGATGTTTTATCTTTTTTAAAAACAAGAGTAAACAAGCTTGACGGGGTTGTAATTTCAGGCGGTGAACCCACATTGCATAATGACTTAGAGGAATTTATTCAACAAATAAAAAGTTTAGGGTTTAAGGTTAAATTAGATACAAACGGCACAAACCCAAAGATACTATTCTCACTTATTGAAAATTCTCTTATTGATTATGTTGCAATGGATATTAAAAGTTCACTGGATGAGTATAAAACAGTAACAAGGAAAGATGTTGATATTAAAAAAATAGAAACCTCAAGAGAAATAATACTAAATTCAAATATTGATTATGAGTTTAGAACAACGGTTGTAAAAAATCTTTTAACATTTAATTCTTTTGTTAAAATAAATAATGAGTTTGATAAATTAAGAGGTTCAAACAAAATTAAAAGGTACTACCTTCAAAAGTTTCAAAAGTCAAAACATGTGGATGAAAGCTATATAAATGCACAAACTTTTGATGATGAAACTTTGGATAAAGTGGTTGAACTTTTTAAAAACTCGGTTGAAACTGTTTGTGTGAGATAGATTATGACAGAAGAATTCAAGCCATGTATAGTAGTGCCGACATACAATGAGGCAGCGAATATAAAATCTTTTATAGAAGAAGTTTTCAAGGTTGCTCCCGATATTTGTATTTTTATCGTGGATGATAATTCTCCCGACAATACGGCACAAATCGTTCATTCAATGTGCGATAAAAGAATTTTTATTCTCAAAAGATCTAAAAAACTGGGGCTTGCATCCGCATATATTGACGGGTTCAGGTATGCAAAAAATAAAGGGTTTAATGCTTTTATTGAAATGGATGCGGATTTTTCCCACAATCCCAAATATTTGCCCGTTATGATAGAAAACCTTAAAAAATACGATTTTGTTATAGGCTCAAGAAATGTTAAAGGGGGTTCGGTTGAAGATTGGGGAATAATAAGAAATTTAATTTCAAAGGCGGGCTCGATTTATTCAAGACTTGTTCTTTTTTGCCCGATTAAAGACTTAACGGGCGGTTTTAACGGGTGGAATTTAAGAGTTATTGATAAAATCGGAATGGACAATATTATTTCAAAAGGATACTCTTTTCAAATTGAAATGAAGTATAAGGCTTATAAAAAAGGGTTCAAATATTTCGAATTTCCGATAGTTTTCACAAACAGAAAATTGGGTGAATCTAAAATGAGCAAAGAAATTTTCTTTGAGGCAGTTAAAAATGTTTTTAAAATCAGAAATTCAAAATAAAAAATTTATAAATTTTTCTTTTTTGCTCTTTTTGGTGCTCTCGTTTGTATCCTTAATCTGGACTGTTATTTATCATCAGAATGACTTTGAAATTCCGTTTATCGGACACATTAATGCAGACCTTAGAATTAATGCCGAATTTGACAGGAAACTGGTTGATAAAATTCATTTTTATACGGGAAACGTCGAGTTAAAACCTTATGTTTCGGTTACAAAAAATACATACGTCAGCTTCGAAACAGAAAGAGTTAACCTATATAACCTTTCAATTAAAATTGATGATACCATGCCAAAAGACACAATAAGGCAAATTAAAGATATTGTGGTTTTTGTATCCGACAGAGTTTTTTATTATACAAACGAGGATATTTTAAACTTTGAAAAAACAAAAGATAACAGATACCTTTTTCCAAAAGATTTGAAATACTCAAAAAATTCAAAATACATAACGGATAAAGGAAGTCTGACCCATTTTTCTTTGAGTTTTCTTTCAATATTTTATAATATGCAATACTATATTTTTCCAATTTTGTTCTTTGTTATTGCGCTTTCTATATATATTTTGAACAAAGATAAAATAGAATTAGGTTTTAACTTATTTAAAGCACATGCAATATGGATAATACTAATTCTTGCCTTTATAATAAGGTTTCAGGGAAGTGATTTTGATTTATGGAGTGATGAACTTTATGTTGCAACGGTTGCGGGGAATCCTAATTTACCTTTTAGTATGACATTTTATGACCCCGGAAACCCTCCTTTATTTTTTATTCTTGCAAGATACTGGCAGATGTTGTTTTCATCAACCGAATCCGTTTTAAGGCTTTTATCAAACATATTTTCAATTTTATCAATATATTTTACATACAGGTTTGTGAAAGATAACCTGACTTATAAACATGCTAATTCAATTGCTCTTTTAGTTTCGTTTATTTTAACGATTAATATTTATTCAATTCAAAACGGGCAGGAATTCAGAACCTATGCAATGTCATCTTTTCTTGCAATTTTATCTTCGTATATACTCTTTAGAATAATAAAATATAAAAAAACAAAAGACTATATATTCTATACGCTTACAATCTGTCTTATGGCAAATGCCCACTACTTTCAAATATTGATAATTGCTTCAAACTTTTTCTTTGGAATTTTTAATATAGAAGGCAAGAAAGATAAAATAAAATTTTTAACTTCAAACATTTTTGCCTTCCTTTCTTTTTTACCTTATTTTTTCTTGACTGCATTGAACCGTGCGGTTTTAGACACTTCGTTTAATCAAACTATCGGGTTGTTTCCAAATTCTGTTATCTATAAAATATTTTCACAACTTTTCTATTCAAAAATAACGGGAACTATAACTTTAGTGGTTCTTATTGCTTTAATTATTGATAAATATAAATACAAGCTTTTTAATATTGAAAAAACAAATATAAGGCTTATATATTGCTATAGTTTGTATGTTATTATCTTTGTAATGGTTTCAGCCCAAGCAATTTCATATATAAGACCTATTATAAAATCATTTTATCTTACAAATGCGGTTTGTTACAGTGCCGTTGTCATTTCTTTGATTTTTGTTCTTTTATCTTTAATAATAAAAAACTTTAAATTTTTAAAAATCATACTTTGCACAATGTTTTTTATACTGTATTTTAACGGGCACAACTTCTTTGAAAAAAAGGGGCTTTTAACCATTAATTTTGACGGCACGTTTAAATATGCTTACTTTGATTCTCCCGCATACAAAGATAAGGGGCTAAAAATAGGAATTGCAATCCATGACACACCAAACTATGCTATGCATTATAAAGAATACCTTAAGGGGGATGAAGAAATTATAATGTATGAATTCGGGCACAGTATTTGGGAGTTTGTAGGGCATATACTAAATTCTTCCGCTGATGTTATCTATACAAGGCTGGAGCAGAGACTTTATTCTGCAACCGTTTACTTTATGAATCCTTATGCCGATATTTCATTTATAAGAGGAAAAAACGACATTATTTATGCAAGGATTGTAAAAAAAATAAAATAAGTTATATAATTGACTAAAAATGGAAGAAGAATTAAATAAAATAAAAGAAAAATGCCTCAATTGCACGAAGTGTGCCCTTTCAAAAACAAGGAATAATGTTGTGTTTTCTGACGGAATTCCAAACGGCAAGCTTGTTCTCATAGGAGAAGCCCCCGGATATTATGAAGATATGAAAGGAATTCCTTTTGTCGGAAAAGCGGGGCAATTGTTGGATAAGATATTGGATTGTGTCGGTTTAAGCCGAAAAAATGATATTTATATTATGAACACAATTAAATGCAGGCCTCCAAACAACAGAGACCCTGAGGACTTTGAAAAAGAAGCATGCAGAGAGTATCTTGACGGGCAGCTCAGTATTCTAAAGCCAAAAATTATTTTACTTTGCGGCAACATTGCACTTAAAAGTTTTCTTAACCTTCCCTATGGCATAACAAAGGCAAGGGGGAAGTGGTATGATGGTCCTTACGGTTCTAAAATGATGCCGATTTACCATCCAAGCTACCTTTTAAGAAACGATTCAAGAGAAATCGGTTCTCCAAAATGGCAGATGTGGCAAGACATTAAAGAAATTAAAAAAGAGTATGATAAACTATAAAAAGGTGAAAATATGAAAAAAATTTATTTAGGGCTTATATTACTGTTTTTTACCCTTGCTCCTTCCTATTCAATGGTGCAAGAAACCTTTATGGGGGTGGATACAAACTCTCTTAAAGCGGGAATTTCAAAACACATACTAACAAGAGGGGGCAAGGTAATTCACAATAACTCATACGAAGCAAACAACTTTCAAGGGATGGAAACCCTAAGGACGGAAGATGGTATATATAACTTTTATTATTCCTTTAACCTTGTTCCCATTCAAGACGGAACAAGGCTCGATTTAATTGTATATAAAGGAATGAATGGAGATAAGCCTCAGCCTGCCGATTTAAAAACCGAGCAAAAAACAATGGAGAGAATTAAATCTTCCATTAAAGGAAGGTATTTATACGGACTGGGGTTTGAATTTGACTATTACGATACTCCAAACGGCAAGATTAAAGCACCAAAAGGAAGGGATAAAGGCATAAAACTTACCGCAGTTAAATATGATGCTCAAAAAAAAGGACTAATGGCGGGAGATATTATAACCGAAATTAACGGTGTTTCGCTGGATGAAATTCCTATTGAAAAGTATGCCGTTATATTAAATGCCAATTCTATGTCAGATTCAATTACTCTTACCTATAAAAGAAGGGGGCAAACAGGCCAAGTTACCCTAATTCCAAGGTTAAGCAACGCAAGGGTATTTTAAATTTCACTCTTGAAGAAAAACGAGCCTTGTAAGCCTTGAAGCATGCACTTAACAACATTCGCTCTCCCTTGTCACCCTGAACTAACCAGAAAATAGCACACAAGGCAAAATTCCCTTCGTATAAAGCATTTTATAATCAGAGCACGTAAAGCAACACACATTAAACTTCCTTGTCACCCTGAACTTTGCAAAGCAAACAGGTGAAAAACGAGCCTTGTGCGCCTGTATCCGTAGGCGAAGCCGAAGGTGTTTCAGGGTCTGAGGGGTTGAGAATTCTACATCCCTTCTATTTGTTTAAATGCCTGTTACTTCCATTGGTAAGATGCTGAAACGAGTTCAGCATGACATTTATTAACTTAAATACAAAAATCCTTACTTAGTATACTGTCACCCTGAACTTTGCAAAGCAAATAAGTGAGGAACGGGCCTTGTAAGTTTTGAAGTATGTACTTAACAACATTCGCTCTCCCTTGTCACCCTGAATTTATTTCAGGGTCTGAGGGATTGAGAATTCTACATCCCTTCTATTTGTTTAAATGCCTGTTACTTCCATTGGTAAGATGCTGAAACGAGTTCAGCATGACATGTTGGGAAATTGTTTCAACAAGTTCAGCATGACATTTATTATTTTAAATACAAAAATCCCTACCCTGCATACTGTCACCCTGAATTTATTTCAGGGTCTGAGGGGTTGAGAATTCTACATCCCTTCTATTTGTTTAAATGCCTGTTGCTTCCATTGGTAAGATGCTGAAACTGTCTTGGATTTCCTCCACGCTCGAACAGTTCCGCAGTTGAACCTACGGTTCAAGTCCCTTTTATGTTCTCGCTATCCAGACTTGGCTTCGCCCTAGTCCGTACGGAAATCCGCAGTTCAGCATGACATTTATTATCTTAAATACAAAAAACTCTGCCATGTATAATGTCACCCTGAACTTGTTTCAGGGTCTTACCGGCGCAAGAATATAACATGGGATTTATGCACTACTCAGATGCTGAAACGAGTTCAGCATGACATTTATTAAAAATCCCTACTCTGTATACTGTCACCATGAACTTGTTTCAGGGTCTGATACCTTTTGTATGTTATAATAAAACAATGGATAAAACTTATGCCGTATATATTTTGACAAATTATAATGAAACAACTTTTTATATAGGTGTGACAGGTAATCTGCAAAAAATCTTTTTTGTACCAATTTAAATTGTTGAAATGTATAAAATAATCTGTTAAAATGAAATTGTACTAAAATATAGATGGGAGTTTAATTTATGGTTAAATTGTTTGGAGCTTACCCCCCCCCCCCA
>CANRHZ010000020.1 GCA_947630535.1 Candidatus Gastranaerophilales bacterium
TAAAACCGCCTAATCCCTTGGGGGGGGGGGGTAAGCTCCAAACAATTTAACCATAAATTAAACTCCTATCTATATTTTAGTACAATTTTATTTTATCAAATTGTTTTTTCTTTTTCAAGAGCTCTATTCTTCAAGATAGATGTCTTTTATTGCGTTTTTAAATTCTCTTACCAATTCTTCAGAATATTTCTTGCCCGCAAGCCCTTCAATTTCTTTAATAGCTTCTTCTTTTGTGTATGCTTTTCTATAAGGCCTTTCTTGTACCATTGCATAGAACGAATCCACAATTAGTATAATTTGAGAAATTAAAGGTATGTCATCCCCTTTTTTGTTATCGGGGTATCCTGAACCGTCCCAATTTTCATGGTGATGTTCAATAATTGGAATAATGCTTGAAACGTGGCTTATCGGTTTTAAAATTTCCTGTGCACCAATAATGGGGTGTTTTGTAATTACATCTTTTTCTTCTTTTGTAAGAGTAGTTTTTTTAGATAGTAAGTCGCTTGGAATCATTATATTCCCGATATCATACAAAAGCATTGCAAGTTTTAGCTTGTCCATATCAGCCTTTGAAAGTTCAAAACGCTTTGCAATCTGATATGCAAGCTCTATTTTTTGTTTTGTTGTTCCGGAGGCATAAAACGGGGTGTATGTTTTTGAAATTGTATCTACAACATCAAACAAAAGCTCTTTTGTAAAAGTTCCCGTTTGAGTTTCCTGTTTTGCCTGTAATTTTTTAATAAGTTCATCTGCCGTTTTCTTGCCGAATGGGATTTTATGACTGTCTAAGATTTGAACAAAAGCATCAACCGCAATTTCCTGCCATGAAATTGAATCTTGAACTTCTGCCAATTTAACCTGATTTCTGCCGTTTTGTTTTGCAAAATACATGGCTTTATCTGCTATTTCAACGAGCTCATCAACATCTCCCGTCATTTCTATAAAAGTTGCAACACCGATACTTGCGGTTATATGCCCGACCCCTTCCACATATTCTGCTTCAAGAGAGCTCCTTAATCTTTCTGCGGCAACAAGAGCACCCTGAGAATCCACACCGGGAAGGATAATGGTAAATTCCTCTCCGCCAACCCTGCTTGGAACATCAACCGAGCGGGAGTTTTTATTTATAACTCTGCTTACCGCTTTAATGGCGGCATCTCCCGCCGCATGCCCCAAGGTATCGTTTATATGTTTTAACTTGTCTAAATCAAGTGATATAAGGGAAAAGGGCTGGTTTAACCTTAAGGCCCTTACTGCTTCCCTTGAAAGGGCATCTTCATAAAATCTTCTGTTAAAAAGTTCTGTCAGAGGATCGGTTACTGCCTGTTTTTTAACGGTTTCAAAAAGATTTGCAATTGTAATTGCAAGCTCTATTTGTCTTGCAAAAAGGCTCAAAAAGTTCAATTCGGAATCTTTTATTTCTTCTCTCGGTGAAAATACCATTAAAATGCCCGTGAACCCTTTTGATACGATTGGCAGAGTAATGAGCGATTTTGCGGGGTTGTGCTCTTTAAATTCTTCAATTTTTTCTTCAGGAAGCTTATACGGTAAAATTTCCGTCAGAACTTCTCTTATATTGTTAAAATATCGGATTTCTTTGTTTTTTAGAACTTCTATAAGTTGCGAACCTTCTTTAATATTAAATCTTGTTTCAAAAAGGTTGTTTTCAAGGCAATTTTCAAGTTCTTTTGAAAAAGAGTTTTGAAGGTAAGTTTTAAATCCGAAAAATACTCCGTTTGAGTCGATTTGTTTTTGGATAATACAACTGTATA
The DNA here is from genome assembly GCA_947630535.1 of Candidatus Gastranaerophilales bacterium. Lineage (GTDB taxonomy): Bacteria > Cyanobacteriota > Vampirovibrionia > Gastranaerophilales > Gastranaerophilaceae > Galligastranaerophilus_A. The sequence goes on from CANRHZ010000020.1 coordinate 1,773, forward strand.
TGTATTCAAATTCTCCATGCAAGCTTGAAACAATCGTTTCAAGAACGCTTGATAAGGGCCGTGAAGAATTCATCATATCCCAGACATGTTCTAAGGTTAAAAGGGTTTGATTTGCTTTTCTTAATTCTTCCGTTCGCTGGGCAATTTCTTTTTCAAGAGCGATGTTCCTTTGATATACCTCAATAAAATCATTTTTTTGACGGTACATCTTATCTTCTACCTGTTTAAGAGCTTCGCTTGAAATTTTTATCCAATCAAAAAGTCCCATAAATCTTATTATACATCTTTTTTATTAAAAAAAGAAGTTTTAATTAAAATTTAAGGGTATACAAATCTCTTGATTAATTTTATCGTATGAGTTAATTTATATGTGTAATTTAAGGAGAATAGTTTTTTTATGAAAAAGATTGTACCCGTTTTGGCTTTTATTTTTACCGTAGGATTTTCACCTGCGTTTGCTCTTGATAATGCAAATACAGTATCTTCCGATTATGAAATAGCTCACCCAACGACGTTTAAAAAACTTTATAATGTTGAGGATGTTAAAAGAATGAATACTCCACACTCTGTTAAAAACAGGGCTGAACTTCATGAAAAACTTAATCTAACCGAAGAACAGAAACAGTCAATCAATGAAATTAAACAAAAATCAAAAGGAAAACTGGACGAATTATATAAACAAATAGAAGCAAAAAAAGATGAAATTGAAACAATAAAGCTCTCAAAAATGGCAGTAAGGGCGCAAAATGAAAAAATTGAACCCTTAAGAGAAGATATACATAAATTAAACGAAAAAATAAGAAAAATTAAAGCAAAAGATATGAAAAAAATTAAATCAATTTTGACAACCGAACAAAAACAGGAACTTTCAAAATATAAAAAGGAAAGATTGCAATCAAAAAATTGCAACTGTAATTGTGAGTTTTCAAATAACAAAGAAAATCAAGAGAACAAATGCAACTGTAATTGCGGTTGTTCAAAAGAGAAGAAAGCGCCTGATTTTATTGGCGGCTATAGACCCCTTCCCCCAAAAAGAATGCACAAATAAAATTCATAAAAGATAAAGATTAAAGATGCCTTTTATTCTTCAAGTTGTGTAAGAATTAAAGGCTCTTTTTCTCCCGCCATAACGGTGTGCTCAAAGTGAGCGGAAGGAAGTTTATCTTTTGTTATTACCGTCCATTCATCATCCAAAACAAGAACGTCATCCCCGCCCAAATTGAGCATGGGTTCTATTGCAATAACATTTCCCGCTTTTAATTTCAGATGGTTTCCTACTTTATAGTTAAAAAGGAACGGTTCTTCATGCATATTATGTCCGACACCATGTCCGCCATATTGCCTTACTATTCCGTATCCGCCTTCCTTTGCAACTTCTTCAATTGCTCCCGAAACGTCGTCTAATACGTTTCCTTCTATCATTTTGGATATACCGCTAAAGAGAGCTTTTTGAGTATAGTCAAGAAGTTTTTGGACTTTAGGGTCAATATTTCCGACAGGATATGTCCATGCGCCGTCACCAACGAGCCCATGGTATGTTGCACCCACATCAATAGAGATGACATCTCCCTCTTTTAAAATTCTGTCTTTATTTGGAATACCATGAACCACTTCTTCATTGATTGAAGCGCATATTGATGCGGGGAAACCGTGATATCCTAAGAATGTGGGGGTTGCCTTATTGTCTTTTATAATTTCATAAGCAATTTTATCAAGGTCCAGTGTTGAAATGCCTGGCCTTATTTCCTCTTTCATTGCTTTGTGTACTTTGGCAACAATAGAGCCCGCTATTTTCATTAGTTTTATTTCTTCTCTTGATTTTTTTTGAGGTGTCATAAAAGTTTCCTTTCAAAAATTAAAGGTAAGAAATTCTTACCTTTTTATTGTTTTGTTATTCCCGCTTTTTTACTTAATTCCAACCATACTTCATTGACCTTTTTATTTGCGTCTATTGTTTTCAAATTTCCCCTTTTTGTATAAAAATCAAGGAGAGGTTTTGTTTCATTTTCGTATGTTTGGAACCTTAAAAGGGCGGTTTCTTTTGTGTCGTCTTTTCTTTGAGTTAATTCAGTGTTGCAAATATCGCAATAGCCTTCTTTTTTAGGGGGCATTGTTTTTAAATTATATATTTTCCCGCATTTCGGGCATGAGCGTCTGTTTACAAGCCTTTCAATAAGAACTTCCGTCGGAATATCAAAATAAAAGGCTTCTATATCCTCTTTTTTTATATCTCCGTTTATCTCGTCAAGAATTTTGTCAAACTCTCTTGCCTGTTCTAAACTTCTCGGGAAGCCGTCAAGCACATACCCCTTTTTGCAGTCCTCTTTCATAAGACGCTCTTTTATAACCTCGGAAACCACATTAACAGGGACAAGCTGACCTTTATCAATGTATGATTTTGCTACAAGGCCTATTTTTGTCTTTTCATTAATGTTTTTTCTCAAAAGGGATCCCGTATCAATATGCGGTAAATTCAGTTCCTTTGATAATATATCTGTCTGAGTGCCCTTTCCGCATCCGGGAGGCCCTAAGAATATGAATGCTTTCACTTTATTTTCCTCTATTTCAAAAAGGTTTCATAATTTTTTGCAAGCATGTGGGTCTTTATTCTGTTGATAAAGTCAAGAGCAACACCCACCATAATGATTAATGAGGTTGAGCCCAAGCCTTGCATTGTTGTAATGCCCGATACTCCGGATGCAACCGCAGGAACCATAGCTATTATACCGAGTGCAATAGCGCCTATAAACATTAATCTTGAAAGTATTTCATCAAGTTTATCGGCAGTAGGTTTACCGGGTTTAACACCGGGGATTGCGGAACCATACTTTTTAAGGTTGTCCGCTATTTCTTTTGGCTGCATGGAAGGAATGATTGATGCATAAAAGAAAGTTAAGACAACGATTAAAAGAAAGTAAATTATATAATAGCTAATGCTTGAGGGGCTTAAAAATGCGTTTATGCCTTCAAGAGCACTTTGCAGTGCAGGATTTTGCAATTTCATCTGGGTTAAAAGACTTAAAATTGTTGAAGGAAACAACAATACGGCAATTGCAAAGATAATAGGCATAACACCCCCGGGGTTTAATTTAAAAGGTATGTTAGAATTTTGCCCGCCGTATACTTTGTTGCCGACCTGTCTCCTTGCTGACACAATCGGAACTTTTCTTATTGCATCATGAAGCACGATAATAAACACCATTGCGGCAATGAATATTGCAAGCAGTACAACAAGCCCTAATTGGAGCCTCGGGTCTTGAGAAACAAGAGTTGCCGTTCTTTGCGTGTATAAAGGTATACCTGAGATAATACCTATAAAGATAATTAAAGAGGCGCCGTTTCCTATCCCTTTTTCAGTAATTAACTCACCTATCCACATAACAAATATTGCCCCTGCGGTAAGTGCGACAAGGCTGCCAAAATAGAACAGTGCAGGGTTTAACCCGTGGATAATAGTTCCGGGCAATTTTGAGAGCAACAAAACGAACACTAATGATTGAAGAAGGGCAATTAGTACGGTTACAACCCTTGTAATCTGTTGCAGTTTTCTTCTTCCTGCTTCCCCGTCCTCTTTTTGCAGCCTTTCAAGCGGGGGAATTATTACCGCAAAAAGCTGCATGATAATTGAAGATGTAATATAGGGCCCTATTCCTAACGCAAAAATTGAAACCTTTCCCAGTGCGCCCCCCGAAAATAAATCAAGGAAACCTATTATATTATTCCCCTGTGCGAGTGCAAGGAAAGCATCATTATTTATGCCGAATATGGGAAGCTGTGCGCCGAATCTAAATAGCGCAATCATTAAAAAAGTAAATATAAGTTTTTGCTTCAAACCGCTTGATTGAATGTTATTCATTAAGCTCTGAAGCATTTGTTCGTTTGTTGCCTGTTGCATTGTTAGATTATTTCAACCTTTCCGCCTGCTTTTTCAATTTTTTCTTTTGCGCTTTCAGTAACATAGTTAGCCTTGATGCTCACTTTTCTTTTGATTTCGCCGTTACCTAAAACTCTTAAAATTTCTGATTTAGGATGAACAAGTTTGTTTTCTTTTAAGTAAGAAAGCGTAATTTCATCAGCTTCAATTTTGTCTAAAGCAGACACGTTAATTTCAGCGGCATTCAAAGCAAATACGTTATTAAACCCTTTTAATTTGGGTAAACGTCTGAATGCGGGCATTTGACCCCCTTCAAAACCTCTTTTTGAGCTTCTTCCGGATCTTTGTCCTTCGCCGTTATTACCTCTTGCAGAAGTTTTACCGCAGCCTGATGAACGGCCACGTCCGACTCTTACAACTTTTTTAACCGCACCCTTGTTGGGTTTTAAATCTTCTAAAGTTATCATTTTTATTACCTTTACTATTCAACTATTTCTACTAAATGTGGGATTTTATTTACCATGCCCATTATGGCAGGTGTTTTAGAGTGTTCAACAACTCTGTTTGTTTTTGTAAGCCCTAAAGCTTTAACAATTTTTTCGTGTTTTTCGGGAGCGCCGATTACACTTTTTACTAATTTGATTTTAACTGTTTCACTTGTATTTTTCTTAGCCATTTCATCACCCGTTTTAACCTAATAATTGTTTCATTGATATTCCTCTTTGAGATGCGGCATCTTTGAACGTCCTTAATTCACGAAGTGCGTTTAAAGTAGCATTAGCAGCATTCAAAGGAGATTTTGAGCCCAATGATTTACTTAAAATGTTTTCAATTCCGCAAAGTTCAAGAACGGCACGAACTGCACCACCTGCGATAACACCTGTACCTTGGCTTGCAGGTTTTAATACAACATTGCCTGCTCCAGATCTTCCTGTTATCATATGGGGAATTGTGGTCTTATATATAGGAACGGTGATTAAATTTTTTCTTCCGTCTGCAATTGCTTTTTGAATTGCAACTATAACTTCAGATGCCTTTGCAACACCCATGCCCACTTGACCTTTTTTATTTCCGACGATAACAATTGCTCTGAAGCTTAATTTTTTACCGCCCTTTACAACTTTTGTTACCCTTCTGATTTGAACTACCTGTTCTTTCCATTCTGATTCAACCGGTTCAACCGTTTCAATCTTTCTTCTTCTTGAGGATTTCTTTTGTGGTTTAAGTGTGGTTACTTCCACTTCTTCTTCTGTTTCAACAGTTTCTTTATTGTCAACTTCAACAACGGTTTCTTCTGTTTCAACAGTTTCGTTTGTGTCTTTAATTTCTTCGCTCACTTTTTAAATACCTTTCGATTTAATGTTTTACATAACTTATTTAGGGTTTATCCCTATAAACAACAAAAAAGAACAACAAAAACTACCCACTTTTTATATCGGGCGTTTATTTTGTTCGGTTGTTAAATTTCTGACATATTCAATAATACATGATGAAATATTTTTTGCAACATTTTTATCAAGCGCATTTGGGATAATGCAGCTATACGATAATTCATCCTCTTTAACCATTGAAGCAAGGGCCTTTGCAACTACAATTTTTATGTTATTATCAATTACTCTTACACCCGAATTAATGACCCCGTCAAACAATCCCGGGAAAACAAGAGCATTATTGAGCTGATTTTTAAAATCCGACCTTCCTGATGCGACAATTTTTGCTCCCGCTTTTTTTGCTATATCAGGCATAATTTCGGGTATTGGGTTTGCAAGTGCAAAAACTATCGGGTAATACTCCATTTTCTCCACCATTTTGGGCGTAACTATGTTTCCTGCGCTTACTCCTATGAAAACATCCGCCCCCTTCATTGCAACTTCAAGAGAACCCCTTAAATCCGTTCTGTTTGTAATTTTTGCAATTTCATCAAGGGAAGAATCGTTCCCTTGCCTTCCTTTATAAACTATTCCGTTTATATCTGACATTATTATGTTTTTTGCTCCCGCAGCCAAAAGAAGCTTTGCTGTTGCCTGCCCTGCGGCACCTGCTCCCGAAATTACTATTTTTACTTTATCTATACTCTTTTTAACCAGTTTAAGCGCATTATATAGTCCCGCAAGCGCAACTATTGCCGCCCCGTGCTGATCGTCATGAAAAACGGGAATGGATAAATTTTGAACAAGGAACTTTTCAATTTCAAAGCATTGGGGGGCTTTAATATCTTCAAGGTTTATCCCTGAAAATGAATGCTCTAGAAGAAGAATAATTTTTTTGATTTTTATGGAATCTTGCGTATTTAAACATAAGGGCATAGCATCAATATTGCCGAGTTCTTTAAAAAGAACGGATTTTCCTTCCATAACGGGAAGCCCCGCATCCGGCCCTATATTCCCGAGACCCAATATTGCGCTTCCGTCCGTTACTATGGCAACCGGTTTTCTTTTACCTATTGAATCGCTTATTTTTGTTTCTATAACCCCTCCGAATGCGCTTCTTAATTCAAGGGGTTCCATATCCTCAAACTTAAAAGACTCGGGGAATATACATCCTTTGGAGCAGGTTGGTATAAATTCATTGTTATCAAAGGGCTTTCCTTCCATTAAAGTGGTATCAACCCCCATAAAGTTAGGAATAATGGCATCAATTACCATTTTAAGGTCCTCTTTTGAGCATTCTTTTATAACAAGAGGATAGGCATCTGTTGATATTTTTTCTTTAATATAAACCGCCCTTTTTGTTGAAAGCTCATAGTCATTTGATAGAACCGCAATGGAATTAGACCTGTTTGTAAGCTCAAAAACCTTTTCAATGTTTTCTTTTATCTTTAAAGCTGATTCTGATACCCCCGGAGTATATACAAGGGATAAAATTTTAGAATTTTTAACTTTAACTTTAGGTGTTATTTCAATAGATTTCATTATTTTCTTACCTTATTTTCTTCCCCTTTAATAAGTCTTTGAATATTTTGCCTGTGCAGATAAATTATGTAAATTGCGGCAATTGCGGCATAAAATGTATATGCAACAGGGTTTTTTAAATAAAACATTAAAAACGGTGCACATATTAAAGTAATAATTGAGCCCAAAGAAACATACTTTGAAAACCATGTTATAATACACCATATTAAAGTTAAAATAAGCCCTACAAGAGGATTAAGGGCATATATCGTTCCTATACCCGATGCCACGCTTTTTCCGCCTTTAAATCCTAAAAATATCGGTTTAGAATGTCCTACAATTACCATAATCGCTGCAATAACGGCACAAAGTCCCAACTCATCCCCATAAATCAAGAGTTTTGTTAATATTACAGGAATCATGCCTTTGATTGCATCAAGAATCATAACGATAAAAAACCATTTTTTTCCGAGAACTCTCTTAACATTTGTGGCACCGGTTGAGCCTGAACCAACCTGTCTTATATCTTGTCCTGTTTTGGTTTTTACTATTATATATCCTGTAGGAATTGAACCTATCAGATATGAAAGTACGGCTATAATTAAAATGAATACATAGTATGGAATATTCATTATTTTTCTCCTTTTTCTTTATATAGCATCCTAACAGGAGTGCCAAAAAACCCGAAGGCTTCCCTTATTTTCTTTAGAAGGTATCTTTTATAGGAATCCGATAAAAGTTTTTTTGAGTTTACAAAAAATGTAAAGGTTGGCGGTTTTGTTTTTGATTGTGCGCTATAGTACACTTTGAGAAATTTTCCCTTAACGGAGCTTGGCGGGTTAATATTAATTGCCTCGTTTACTATTTTATTTAAGGTGCTTGTTTGAACCTTTTTTGTTCTTTCGTTTTGAATTAAAATGGCTTCTTCAAATATGTTATTAAGTCTTTGGCCTGTTTTTGCGCTTATGAATATTTTCTTTGCATAGTTTAAAAAAGGCGCCTCTTTTTCTATTTCGTTTTCGACTTTGTGGGTTTGTACATTTTTAATTAAATCCCACTTGTTATATGCAATTATTAACCCTGAGCCTGCCATTTCAACGGTTTGAGCAATTTTTTTATCCTGATCGGAAAGCCCTTCTTTTGCATCAATTACAAGAAGGGTTACATCGGCTTCTTTTATGGATTTTAGCGCTCTGTCAACCGCAAAAGCTTCAACACCAAAATCTACTTTGGATTTTTTTCTTATGCCTGCCGTATCAATAAGAATGAATTCTTGATTTTTATAGGTGATTGAAGTGTTGATTGAATCTCTTGTTGTTCCTGAAACATTTGATACTATTGACCTTTGTTCGTTTAAAAGGTTATTTAATATGGAACTTTTTCCCGCATTTGGTTTTCCCGCTATTGCAATTTTTATTGTATCGTCCTTTTCAATTTCGTTTTTTACCTTGATATCTTTTGTGATTATATCAAGTAAATCGCCAACTCCTCCCGAGCCATGAAGGGCAGAAAGAGGAATAATTTCATCAAATCCCAAAGAATAAAACTCACAATATGAGGTTAATTCCACGGAAGAATCAACTTTATTTGCAACAACTATAACTTCTTTTTTTGACTGTCTTAAAATATCTGCTATATCGTTATCATAAGGGTTAAGACCGCTTTTTGCATCTACGACAAATAAAATCAAGTCCGCTTCATCCACGGCAAGTTTTGCCTGTTTAAAAATGTTTTTTACAAACTCATCCTCATCATTTGTTATGATGCCGCCGGTGTCAATTATTATAAAGGGTTTTTGCTGCCACATTGCATCAAAATATATTCTATCTCTTGTGACACCGGGCATATCATCAACAATAGAGCGTCTTTCGCCAACAATTCTGTTGGTGAGAGTAGATTTACCCACATTTGGGCGCCCAACTATCGCAACGGTTTTTGTTTCCATAAAGCTATTTTACAATAAAAAAATTCTTTTTACATAAAGTGTCAAAAGTACTATAAATAAAGGGGTTGCAATATTTTTTTGTTTATGCTATAATAGTAGTATAAAGCCGTGACTTTTTTTAGATAAGAAACTAATCAATCAAAATATATAAATCCCCAAAAATTAAAATCTGTCTTTTCAATCAGGAAGAATAACAATGAATACGGCTGACTTATTTTTGATTCTCCGCAGGCGAGATGACAAAAGGGCATCTTGCAGGGGCAGATTTATTGTTTCATTCAGATATCTCATAAACACTTTAATTGTAATAACATGTTTTCTTGCCGTTTGTTTCGATTTGTTTAAAGATGACCTCAATTTAAAACCGATAAATATAAGTAAAGCCGCCAAAATACAAACAACCGATTCTCAAATAAATAAAGAAATCCGGCTTATAGACTGGCTAAACGCTAAATCGGCAAAATATGCCAAATATAAAATAAATTACCCGAATGACGGAATTGTTCATGCCAAAGGTTTCACTCCCGTTTATAAAGGTGCGGTTAGGGTTAATATACTTGAAATTAGCCAAACTATTAACCCTAACCTTGTTATTAAACCAATGGTTGCTTCCAAGTATTTGAATTCAAGGGTTAAAATAAGACAAATTGCTCAAAAAAATAATTCGATAGCGGCAATTAACGGAGGATATTTTAAGCCCCAAACGGGTGTTCCTTTGGGTGCTCTTATAATAGATAATGAGGTATATACGGGCCCGATATACAACAGAGCCGCCATAGGAATAAATTCTGACGGTACGTATTCAATCGGCAAAACAAACTTTAAGTTCTTCTTAAAAAACAGAAAATACAACTTAAAAATAGATAATATAAACCAACCGAGAATGTTATCCACCTATACTCTTTTATATACTGAAAGGTGGGGCTTGAATTCTCCTCCGCCACCAAAATACGGGCTTAATGCGGTAATAAAAGACGGAAAAGTGCTTGGTTTTTATAACGCTTCCGTTCAAATTCCAAACAACGGTTATGTTATATCTGCTCCCAAAAAAGCTCTTTTAGGGCTAAACGGTCAAAAAAACCTAAAGCTTGATATAATTTACCCCGATGAATTTAAAGAAAGCGTCCATGTTATATCGGGCGGGCCGTATCTTGTAAAGGACGGGGAGATTTATATTGATACAAAGGAAGAAAAACTTCAGGCAATAAACGGCGCAAACCCGAGAACCTTAATCGGCTATACAAAAGATAACGATTTTATAATGGTGACGGTTGATGGCAGAGAGTCGCATTCTGTCGGCATGAATTTGTACGAAGCGGCGAAATTTATGAAAAGCTTAGGCTGCATAAATGCGATAAACCTTGACGGAGGTTCATCAAGCGTAATGTATTTAAACGGAAAAATAACAAATACCCCCCCTCAAGACGGCGGTATACCGATATCAGGTGCACTTACAGTCGGACTAAATTCCGCATTTGCCAATGAACAGGCTTCTTTTTAGGATTTGTAAAGATTGGTTAATATATAAATAATATATATGTTATATATAAAAATGTTGTGGAATAATAAAAGTGGTTAGTTCTTCTCTTTTCCACTCCTTCCTCCATTATATACTAAATTTCGGCGATTGCCTTGACAAAGTTTGTCAACAGTCGCCTTTTTATTTTTCAACATTTCTTTGTTTGTGGTATATTTTTTTTAAAAGAATTTATTTAAAAAAGGTATATACAATGTTAACATCTGCTGAAATTAGAGAAATGTTTCTGGATTTTTTTGAAAAAAAACACAATTCCACAAGGGTTAAAAGTTCTTCTTTAATACCCGATAATCCGACCATATTGCTAACAACGGCAGGCATGGTTCAGTTTATGCCTTATTATCTCGGGCTTGAAAAACCCCCTTATAATCCCCCAAGAGCGGTTTCTTGCCAGAAGTGCGCAAGAGCGGGCGGAAAGGATTCCGATATTGAAAATGTGGGAAGAACCCCGAGGCATCATACTTTTTTTGAAATGCTCGGTAATTTCAGCTTTGGTGATTACTATAAAAAAGAGGTTATACCTTGGGCATGGGAATTTGTAACCGACAAAAGATATTTGGGACTTGATAAAAACAGGCTTTGGATTACTATTTTTGAAACGGACGATGAAGCCTTTGAAATATGGAAATCAGTCGGAGTCAGTGAAGATAGAATTATAAGAAAAGGCAAGAAAGATAACTTCTGGGGTCCTCCCGGGGCTTCAGGGTCTTGCGGGCCGTGTTCCGAAATTCATTATGATTTGGGAGAACACTTAAAATGCAGCGACAACTGTTCGATTGCAACATGTGAATGTAACAGATGGGTTGAAATTTGGAACCTTGTATTTACCGAACTTTTTCAGGACGAAAACGGCAATCAAAGCCCGCTTGACAAGAAAAATGTTGATACCGGAATGGGATTAGAAAGAATTGCCATGGTTTGTCAGGGAGTTGAATCAACCTTTGATACAGACCTTCTTAAGTCCATACTTGAAAAAGTTTCTTTAATATCGGGGAAAAAATACAAGGAAAATGAAAAAACCGATATATCTTTAAGAATAGTAACCGACCATGCAAGGTGCGTTTCTTTTATGATTGCAGACGGTATTCTTCCGACTAACGAAGGAAGGGGGTATGTTCTTAGAATGATTTTAAGAAGGGCGCTAAGACATGGCTATATTTTAGGCCTTGAACTTCCTTTTATGGCGCCTGTTATTGATGTTGTTATTGACAAGTATAAAGATGCATATCCTGAGTTATTTGAAAACAGAGAAAAAATTCAAAAAGTTGTTTTAGGTGAAGAAGAAAGGTTTAAACAAACCCTTCAAAGAGGGTACGTTCAAATAGAAGAAATTTTGAACCGTTCAAAAGACAAAGGCATAATGTCAGGTTCTGATGCTTTCAAGCTTTATGATACCTATGGTTTCCCGTATGAACTTACAAAAGAAATCGCTCAGGAAAAAGGAATAAAGGTTGATGAAGCGGGCTTCAAAGATGAAATGGAAATTCAAAGGCAAAAAGCAAGACAATCAATGCAAAAGGTTATTTTAACGGATGATTTGAACTATACAAATAACAAAGATACTGAATTTGTCGGCTACGAGAAAGATTTTGTTGAAGCCAATGTTCTTGCAATTGTTAAAGACGGGCTTGAGGTTGATTTTATATCCAATGAAAAAGCGGATGTTATCTTGGATAAAACTCCTTTTTATGCCGAATCAGGCGGTCAGATTGGCGATATGGGGCAGATAAACGACTTTAAAGTCGAAAAAACTTTTAAGGCAGGAAAAGTTTTTGTCCACAGGGGTTTTGGCACAATAAAAAAAGGTGAAAAGGTAATTGCTAAAATTGATAAAATAAAAAGGGAAGAAATCCAAAAACACCACTCTCTTGCCCACCTTTTACAGGCTGCACTCATTAAAGTACTGGGAAATGAGGTTCACCAGGCAGGTTCTCAGGTAGAGGATAATAGAACGAGGTTCGATTTTTCATTTTCAAGAGGACTTACAAAAGAAGAATTAAATAAAGTCGAAAACGTTATTAATAACTGGATTAAAGAAGCTCTTGACGGGAAAACCGAGATAATGGATATTGAGTCCGCTAAAAAATCGGGCGCAATGGCATTATTTAACGAAAAATACGGAGATACGGTCAGAGTAGTGAGCTTTTATAGGGGAAACGAAACCATATCAAAGGAACTTTGCGGCGGATGCCATGTTAAAAACACATCTTCACTAAGGGTTGCAAAAATCGTATCCGAATCCGCAGTTTCTCAAGGGGTAAGAAGAATTGAGGCCGTATGCTCGGATGAATGCGTTCGCTATTTGAACGATAAATGCTCCATTATATCCGATATAGCCATTCAGTATAAAATTAAACCCGAAGAAATAAAATTAAAAATCGAAAAATTATCGGATGAAATTAAAGAACAAAATAACAAAATATCAGAGCTTGAAAATAAAATAACTTCATCCAAATTTGAGTCTCTGTTATCAAGAGTTCAGGATATTGAAATAAAAGGGCAAAAAGGTAAACTCTTTATTACAATGGCGGAAGATATTCCCATGGGCGCCCTCAGGTTTGGAATTGAAAGGCTTGCAAAAAGACTTGGCGAATCCATCATCCTTATATGCTCTAAAAAAGAAGATGGCGGAGCGGTTGTTATTTCAAAAGTAACGGACGGCTTTGTTAAACAAGGTGTGTTTGCCGGGAATATAGTTTCCAAGACCGCAAAACTAATGGAAGGTCAGGGGGGCGGAAAACCTAACATGGCACAAGGTTCTGCAAAGAACATAGAAAATGCGGTTGAAATTCTAAGCCAAATTGAAAAAGAGATAAAAGAAACAAAATAAAATCAGAAATTAAAAAGCGAATTCGGTTTTGGCGGTTGTTCGTGGAAATCGCCTCCGGCACAGACAATTTCTATGACTTTTAAAAGAAAATCTCTGGGCGCATCAACATGGCTTAACATGGATTCTTGATTGTCTTTGTGCCTTATTGTCATAATTACGCTTTGATTTTTTTCTGCCGGTACATACAAAGAGGCAATTTCATTATCCAAAAGAACCTTCATTTGGCCTTCATAATCGCCAATTCCCTGCATAAGGTTTGTAAAGTTTCCCTTAATTGCAAAAATTCTTCCGCAAAATATGGGATTTCCCCCCACCCTTTTTAGAGCCTGAGGGGTTATGTTAAATCTTGAAGTAAAGCTTATTGTGTGCCAGAGAATGTTAATTGTGGCAACGGTTTTTGTTGAATCAACTTCATAATATATGTTGCCTGAGGGTACGTTTCTTACGCTAAATGATTGTTTTAGTGATTCAACAACCTGTGACATAATATCCGTCATTTTAAAGAAAATTTCATTTATATTCTGGTTGTACTTTTGAAAATCCATAAATTGCTTATACATGTGTACTGCAACCAGTCCCGTTCTTTCTTGAACAACGGATGTTTTCCTCACGTTTCCTTCAAGGTTATTTATACTTTCAAAGCTATTAGTCAATTTTATTCCGTTCTTTTTTTAATAAGTTAATCATAACTTAAAAATGAGGATTTACTATATCATATTATAATTTTTTTTACATAGGTTAAATACATAATTTATATTAATTTTAAAAAAACAATGTATAATTAAAATATGGGAGTAAATGAGAAGTCAAAAGAATACCTTTCGGATTTTAAATCTTACCTTAAGGTAGAAAAGAATTTTTCCAAACATACAATAAGGGCTTATGTTCAGGATATTATGAATTTTTTAATCTGGGCAAACGAAAAGGAATTAAACAAAATTGATGCTAAGGATTTCTCTGATTACCTTTATTTTATAGGGCAGATGAACTATACAAAAACTACGGTTGCAAGAAAAATTGCCTCTATAAGGGCATTTTACAGATTTTTATATACAATGGAAATTGTGGATTATAACCCCACGGATACAACAAAAGGCCCAAAACTTCCAAAAAGCCTGCCTGATTTTTTAACAACCGAAGAAATTGAAAACCTTCTTGCCAACATCAAAATTACAACACCCGCAGGGTACAGAAACCGTGTAATTTTTGAACTTTTATGGGTTTCAGGCATGAGGATTTCCGAGTTATCGGGGTTAAATTTTGAAAATTTGAATTTGGAACAAAACGAAATAAAGGTTTTTGGCAAGGGCTCAAAAGAAAGAATAGTGCTTGTTCCAAATAAAACAAAAGAACTTATTTTAAATTATATAAATAATGTCTACAACCTTATATCCGAAAAAAATATAACCCCTTCTTCTCCTCTTTTTATAAACAATACAGGATACAGGCTTCAAAACCAAAGTATAAGAAAAGCCCTAAAGCAGGTTGTAGAATCTGTTGAACTAAAAAAACATGTAACTCCGCACGTATTCAGACACTCTTTTGCAACAAGGCTTCTTGAAAACGGCGCTGATTTAAGGGTTGTTCAGGAACTGTTAGGGCATGCAAGCATATCAAATACCCAAATTTACACCCACGTTTCAACCCGCAGGTTAAAATCCGTGTATGATTCTTCGCACCCGAGGGCCTGAAATAAAGTAAAATTATTGTTAAATTTGTGCCTTCAATTACGGCATTTGCTAAAATTATAATATGGCAGGGATTTTCATAATAAGCAAAGAAGATAAATTAAAAGACATTCTTGAAAAAGAAGGTCACAGGGTTTATCAAAAAGAAAAGATAAATTCAATTAATGATGAAATATTAGAGTTTGAGCCAAACATTGTCATACTTGATTTTGATGTTGAAAATTCAAAAACCCTTTTTTATGAGCTTTCAAGCTTAAATTCAACAAACGAGTTTGATATATTGTCCCTTATTAATGAAAAGGATATTGTAGATTTTTCCGATAAAAGTACAAAGCTTATTTTAAAACCCGTTTTAGAAAATATTTTGGTTAATGAAATTAATCTTATATCGGAAAATCAAAACAGACTAAAATCTCTCCATTTAGAGATTATGGAATTAAAGAAAAACCTTTATCAGATTGATGCTTTTTATAATGCAAGTTCAAAATTTGCAGGCACCCTTGATAAAGAAAAGTTGTATCAGGTTATGTTTGAAACTTATGAAAGAGTTTTAAGCTTTGATATAGCCTGTGCCCTTTTTAAAGATAACTTTTTAGAGGATAAAATTAAATTTTATATAAATTCGCTTAAAAAAACGACGGATGAGATTAATAATAACCTTATAAAAAGACTGTCTTTAAGCGCACTTAATGAAGGCTTGAGCGAATTAAAACCTTCAAAATACGAAGTTGAAATTATCCAAAATGTTAAGCCTTCATATAAAAACGAATTTTATGATTCCGCACTTGAAGGGTTTGATTCTTTATATGCGCCCATTATTATAAACAATAAATTTGAAGGAATAATTGAAATATTCAGAAAAACCCCCTTTACAAAAGAAGATGTCACATGTTTTCAATCCATAGCGCACCTTGTATTATCCCCCTTAAGAAGCGCTATTTTATATGAAGATATGATAAATACAAATGAAAAGCTAAAAAAACTTGAAAGGATAAAATCCGAATTTGTATCCATTGTATCTCATGAGTTAAGAACTCCTCTGACCCCTATAAATAATGCCCTCAGTATTATTTTATCCGAACAGGGGGGAAAAATCGGGGATACAAATAAAAATTTTGCAAACATTGCAAAAAGGAATGTTGCAAGGCTATCAGGCATCATAGAAGATTTGCTTGATTTATCAAGAATGCAAACCGGAAAATTTGATTTTAAATTTAAAAAGACCTCTATATATCCTTCCTTTAATCTTGCTTATGACACATTTAAAAATCAAGCCTCAATAAAAAATATAGAATTAAAAACCGAAATTGATGAAAACCTTCCTTATGTATATATAGATACTCACAAATTTGACCAAATTTTATCAAACATAATTACAAATGCGCTTAAATTTACTCCCGAGCAAGGAAAAATTACGCTGAGCGCCAATATAGAAAAACAAGTTGCTAAAAACCTTCTTATATCCCCCATAGATGAAAGTTTTGAAGGTGAATACATAAAAATTTCCATAAAAGATACAGGGGTTGGAATTGAAAAAGATGATATTCCAAAAATCTTTGATAAATTTTCTCAAATTGAAAATACCCTATCAAGAAATACGGGCGGAATTGGTCTTGGATTGACCATTACAAAACACTTTATAGATGCGCACCTTGGGGGGATATATGTTGAGTCGGCCAAAAATGAAGGGTCAACTTTTAATGTTTTTATCCCCGTATATGACGATAAAAAGGCCTTTGATGCGGAATTAAACCTAAAAATTAAAAATGAATCCGAGGTAGGCTACATAAAAATAGAAGAAAACGACAATTCAAATTTTTATAATTATCTCAAAACAATGAACATAATTAAGCTCACAAAGTCATCAAAGGAGCTTACATACAAAAAGAATAACAAAAACGTAAATGAGGTCTTTATTTCAAATCTTGACAGAAACGCATTCGATTTTATGGTTTCAAAAATTCAAGAGGAGATAAATTCTAAAGACTGTGATATATTATTAACAAAGGCATATTATAAAAAAGAAAATGCGTGATTGCTTTTATTAGTTGGAGAGTTTTATGTCAAAAAAAATATTGGTAGTGGATGATGAATCCGATATAACGGAAACAATGTCTTTTATGCTTAAAGCGGAAGGGTATGATGTAATAACCGCACAAGACGGCGAGGAAGGTTTAAGGCTTGCAAAAGAAGAAATGCCCGATTTAATAATTCTGGATGTTATGATGCCAAAAATTAACGGATACAAAATTGCAAGACTTTTAAAATATGATAACAAATATAAAAACATTCCGATTGTTATGGTAACTGCAAGAGGGCAGGATGCGGACAAATTAATAGGTGAAGAAACGGGAGCGGATGAGTATATAACAAAACCATTTGAATTTGAAGAAGTTTTGGATGCTGTTCATAAGTATCTGGAGATATAAATAATGGATTTAGTTACAAATAAAACCATCGACAAGCTTAAATACGACCTTGTCAGAAACAATATTATAACTTTTGAAGATATTGAAAGGGCGCAAGAAATTGCAAATGCCCAAAATACCAATTTAGGACAGGTTTTGATAAATTCGTCTTTAATAACGGAAGAAAACCTGCTTAAATTTTTGGAAGAAAAACTCCACATTCCTTTTGTTAATCTGGATGATTATGAGATAGATAAAAGGTGTTTAAAATATATAAGCTATAAAGAGGCGGTTGACTATAAAATGCTTCCCCTTTTTCAAATTGAAGATACTCTTACCGTTATTATGGCTGACCCTCTGGATTTATTTGCAATAGATAAGATAATCGAGCGCACGGGAAAAACCATAGAGCCTGTTCTCGGAAGTCAAAATGCCATACTGAAAAAAATAAATGAATACTACGATCTTAAAGGTAAAGTTCAGGATATTACAACAAAAGAAGAAGAAAATTTTAAATGGACGGATGAACTTCATAAAGATGACGTATCCGAAGAACACCTTCAAAACCTTTTCAGGGGAATTTTAAGACAGGCAATAAATGAAGGGGTGCATGAGCTCTTTTTTGAGCATGTGGAAGATGACCTTACGGTTAATTTCAAAAAAAATGATACTTCGTATATGACAGGTTCAATTCCGTCCCTTTTAATAAGTCCTTTTATTCGTATGTTAAAAAACCTCTGTGCGCTTGACCCTACGATATCTGAAATTCCTCAACTGGGGAAATTGAATTTTAATGTTAACCAAATCAGTCTGACTGCAAGCATATCTGCTTACCCTACAATTAACGGGGAGAGGATAATGCTTAAAATTTATCATCCGCCAAAAAAGATTGATGAACTGATAAAAGATAAAGAAACAATAAAAAAACTTCAAGATGCTCTTTTGGGGGCGGGGGTTATACTTGTGTGCGGAAGTTCCTTATCCGGTAAAACCCATCTTGTATATTCAATTTTAAGCGATTTAATTCCTCAAAATAAAACGGCCATGACTCTTGAATCGGTTGCAAAATACAACTTGAAAAATGTAAGACAATCAGAATTAAATGAATCTGTGGGGTTTAACTTAGATAAGGCTATGAGGTATATTGAGTTTCAATCCCCCGATATTGTTTATTTTGAGGGTGTTTCTACAAAAGAAGGACTTGATTTTTTCACATCTTTAACCCTGAAAAATAAAACCCTTATCACGGAATTTCTTGCAGATAATATGGACGAATTAAGAAGAAAATTTTCATATCCTGAATTTTCCTTTTTTAAATCGGTTATTTCCTGCCTCATTTTTATACATTCAAAAGACACAATAGAATTTTTTGATAAAAGTGCAATCCAAAAGTATTTGCTTTAAATCAGGCAAAAAAATTTATTTTCATGCCTTATAAAATCAATTTTATTGTTAAAGATAATGTTTTTTTATGAGAATTGAAAATAATTATATAAGCTATTTGCCCCCAAAAAAAGTAATCGAAGAAAATAAAACAAGTAAATTTCAAGGCAAAAGAAGTCTTGCATCTTCTCCTTGCAATCCCGATTACTATAAAGCAATAAATATTCCGAGTTTTTCAGGCAAAAAAATTAAAGACTTTAGCTTTTATATTAAAGCGGAGGATGGCGTATATTTTGAAGTAAAATTAAATCCGTTTGAAGCCAGAAGGCTTCTGTATGATAACGAAAATTCCATAGATAAAAACTATCTTAAATCTTTTATGGACCTTTTGGATAGTAACCTTAAAGATTTATATATGACAGAAAAAAATACCCTAAACAGATTGAATTCTTATTCCGATAATTCTCAGAAAACAAGCTATACTAATGAAAATTATATGGAAGATATAAATAATCTTAGTATTTATTCCGATGAAACCGCAACAGAGATGGAAGAAATAAATTCGCTTCCTCCAAACGAAAAAAACAGTTTTATAGAAGAACTGAAATCTCAAGTAAATTCAAATATTGAAGAACTGGGCGGTGTTGCGCTTGATATGACAAAGAAATTCTTTGACCTTTCATGGACAAATGACGGGTTTGATTTTTCCAATGAAAAATTGAAGATGGCATGTATAAAAAATGTTGAAATCATAGGCGAGTTTTATGATGAATACGGCGATTTCGGAGAGGAAATTTTTAACAAAATTGTGGATGCCTCAACAAAAGACGGCAGGATAGATTGTTCTTTTGCATACTGTTTATCGGAGATGCTTATTTTTAACAATAATATGGCATCCACGGAAAAAATTGCGGATGTTTTAGAAAAATGTTTTGAAAAAGACCCCGACTCCAAAAAAGAGATTTGGTACGGAATAAAACTTTTGGCAGATACAAACTATAAAATTGAAGATGACAATAACTGTTTTGAAGAACTTTTTAGTCTGTGTTTTGATAAAAATAACAAATACCAACCGAACAAAATGAGCAAACTTCTTGAAATGATTACGTATACCTCGTTAATGTCAGAAAAATATCAGAATACAAAAATATTGGAAAAAGCTCAAAAAAGAGCTTACGATATGATTTTCACCTATTTTGAGGACAATACGGATAAAGAAGGAAAATTAACAATAAATCCTGAATTACCGAAAAAATATGTTCAAAAAAGAAGTTTATCCGATACCAAAAATAAAGCGGAACGGGTGCTATAACATAAAAAAGCTTTTTGCCATCTTTAAAAAAATAAATAACAAACAAAACGGGATAGTAGGATAAAGAACTTAACGGGATTTGTATAAAGTTATTTTATCTGTATACTTTTAAGTATGGATTTAACAAAAAAAGAAATAATCGAACTATTAAAATCGGACGGCGCTTCTCTTTTTATGGAAGCTGATTTAGTCAGAAAAAAATATGTAAAAGACGAGGTTCACCTTAGAGGATTAATCGAATTTTCAAATGTATGTAAAAGAAACTGCGCATACTGCGGGCTTCAAAATAAAAATAAAAACATAAAAAGGTACAGATTATCCGAAGATGAAATTATAGACCATGCAAAAATCGGGGCTTCACTCGGGTACAAAACGGTTGTCCTTCAATCGGGAGAGGATGATTATTTTAACCAAAAAAGACTCTGTTCAATCATAGAAAAAATTAAAGAATTTGACCTTGCAATTACTTTAAGTGTAGGCGAGAGAACAAAAGAGGACTATAGGGCATTTAAAATGTCGGGCGCAGACAGGTTTCTTTTGAGGATAGAAACAACTGATGAAAATCTGTATAAATCCTTGCATCCCAATATGGATTTTAATAACAGAAAAAAATGCCTCTATAACTTAAAAGAACTGGGGTATGAAACCGGAACGGGTTCTCTTGTGGGGCTTTTAAATCAAACCATAGAATCTTTTGCTGATGATATTTTATTTTTCAAAGAGCTTGATGCCGATATGGTTGGGATTGGCCCTTTTATTCCTCATCCCGATACTCCTCTTAGGGGCGAATTAAACAAAAATAACTTTGATATGGCGCTTAAAGTTATGGCAATAACAAGACTTGTTTTACCCGATATAAATATACCTGCAACCACTGCAATGGAAACAATAAACCCTAACGGCAGAATAATTGCTCTAAAATCGGGCGCAAACGTTGTCATGCCGAATTTAACCGATATAAGTTACAGAAAAAATTATGAAATATACCCGAATAAAGCTTGTATAAATGAAGATGCAATTAAATGCAGAAAATGTATAGAGGGTAAAATTTTATCCATAAACAGAACCCTCTCAAATTCAAAAGGTTTTAGAAACAGGGCAAAATAAAAAGCGCCTTTTATTTTAAGACGCTTATTTTAAATAGTGAGTTTTATTGAATTTAAATTTCTTCTAATTCATCTTCTATATTATCAAAAACAGCAAGTTGCTTTTTTTTCAAATTGTGTACTACGGCATCCACAAGCATAGGATAAGATTTTGAATTTTTTATTTTGGGGCCGAATTCTTTTATCAGACTTTCTTTTACCATGTTTTCAAGCTTAATGCTATCATATTCAATACTTTTCTTTTGCTCCGGAATGATGTAGTCAATGTATTGTGAATTAATTTTGTAATCCTGCACATTTTTAAACATTGCCCACTTGATTTTTGGAGCCACATTTTTTAGCTTCTTTACGAATTTTAAATTTTTGAAATCCATGGGATTTAATAATCCTTTCAGTGCTATCGTTATCGCAATTTTATTAACCTTCAGATATTATAAGTTTTGTGAAAATAAAAAGTGCCTGTTTTTAACTAAAAGTTCATAAAACTTTACGTTTATTAAAATTATACACTATATAATGCCCTAAGAGAAGCTTGAAGGGGAAATTATCCTACGGAAAATTGATTGTAAATTTATTTTACAAACCGCCAAAAATCATTAAAGAAACATGTAAATGCAGTCGAATAATATAATACAAGAACTTTGAGGTAATTTTAAATGCTTAATAATATTAAAGCTTTTGGCTTAAATGTAATCCCCGACAGGCAAAAAACGCTTGAGCACACATCTCAGGCCGTTGAGGGTGCAATTTCCAACATGTGGGAACCTATACTGGGGTACCTTAAGGAAAACGAAAACGTATTTTCAGGCGTGGTTATGAATGAAATAGATAAAATTCAAAACCAAACAATGCGCCTTGGCATGACTATTAACGCAGGAATTGAAAAGCGTAATATTAATTACGAAAGTTAAATTTTACGCTTATTAATTTTAAGGCCGGCAATTTTGCCGGCTTTTTGTATATTTAAAAAAGATTTTTTTCATTGTAGAATATTTTTCAAAAGAAAAAGAATTATTATAAAGGAGTTAGCAATGAAAAAATCAATTCAAGATTTAGGCGACATTAAAGGGAAAAGAGCTCTTGTCAGAGTTGATATTAATGTTCCTTTGGATGAAAACAAAAATGTAACCGATGATACAAGAATACAGGCAATTTTACCCACATTAAATTTCTTAAAAGAAAAAGGTGCAAAAATTATTTTAATGGCACACTTAGGCAGGCCCAAAGGCGAAAAAAATCCCGAATTTACACTTGCACCGGTTGCAAAATATATGTCAAAAATCTTAAATGAAGATGTTATGTTTATACCCGATGTTGATGAAGCTGAAAGGATGCTTATAGATTTGAAAGACGGTCAAATAGCACTTTTAGAAAATATCAGATACTATAAAGAAGAAGAAGCAAAAGATAACGACCTTACATTTGCAAATAAATTAGCAAAACTGGGTGATTTTTATGTTAATGATGCATTCGGCGCAGCCCACAGAAATCACACATCAACCGCTAAACTTGCAACCGTATTAAAACCTGCCGTATCCGGCTTATTAATGGAAAAAGAAATAAGATGCCTATCTGAAGCACTTGATAATCCGACCCGTCCGTTTACGGCCGTTGTCGGCGGTGCTAAAGTTTCATCTAAAATCGGAGTTTTAGAAAACCTGCTTGATAAAGTTGACAATATGATAATCGGCGGCGGCATGGCATACACTTTTATTAAAGCAAACGGCGGTAAAATCGGAAATTCAATTTGCGAAGACGATCAGCTTGATGTTGCAAGAGCAATTGAAAAGAAAGCAAAAGAAAAAGGGGTTAAGCTTGTTATGGCAACAGACGTTCTTGTTACGAACGATTTTTCGGGAAACGGCGAAAACAAGTTTACTAAAATTGATGAAATTCCTGACGGTTTTGAAGGGGTTGATGCAGGTATTGACTCAAGAAAAGCGTTTGCGGATGTTTTAAAATCATCAAAGACAATCTTAATGAACGGGCCTGTCGGAGCATTTGAAAATCCTAAATTTGCCCAAGGTACAAAAGCAGTGCTTCAAGCAATAGTTGATGCAACCAAAAACGGTGCAACATCAGTTATAGGTGGCGGTGATAGCGTATCTGCGGCAAAGAAATTTTTCAAAGCGGAAGATTTTACCCATGTATCAACGGGGGGCGGAGCTTCCTTAGAATTTATTGAAGGAAAAATTCTCCCGGGTGTTGCCGCTCTTGATGATAAGTAGTTAACAAAATATTAAACCCCCCTAAAAAAGGGGGGTTTTTATATAAAATTTTTTATTTTATATCAATTAATTCGACCTTATTTTTTTTCTTTATATTCAGTGTTTTTCTTAGGTATTCAATTTTATCAAAGACTTTTTTTAATTTAATTATTGAAGTTGCAATAAGATAATTTGACGGATATTCTGACCCGATAATATCCACCCCTTCAAGTATTGCAAGAATATCAAGCATTTGTCCTTGAGTTTTCTTTAAAGTCCTTTTTACCTGTTTTCTTTTCACGGCTAAACTCCATTAAAATAATTTAATATCTTTAAATATATATTTTAATATTAAACTATTAATTTAAAACATGCAAGAATATTTTTAAAAATAACTTTAATTTTAAAGATATATTATACTTTTAAATTATGGAGATAAATATTGAAATAAGAAAACTTGCCCTGAGCGAAAATGTTACGTTGACTGCTCTTGCAAAATATATAGAAAAAGAAAAAAACAAACACTATTCAATCCAAAACCTTTCATCCAAGCTAAAAAAAGGAACAATCAATATAAACGAATTGGAGCTCATATTAAAAAAACTGGGTTATAAAATTGATTTTATAAAAATTACTTAAAACTGCTTGTCTTACTTTAAAAAAGCTATAATAAATCCTTTAAGACAGAGTGTGTTTCTTTTTTTATTCTTTTTGATTCTTTTATTTTTCTTGTTGCCATACGGATTATTTCTTTTTCGATTTTTGTATTTTTCAAAAATTCATACGTTTCTTTTTGAAATTTGACAAATATAACCGAAATAAGCCATGCTGCGCCCATTTTGGAATAGTAACCTTTGTATTCAATTGAATTTATAATTTCAAAAATTTCATTTAAGTAGTTTTCATTCACAAAATAATTAAGAGCCATAACAAGGAAAAATCTGGTTTCAAACTCTTTTTTTGTGTTTGCATACTTTTTTATAAATTCAAAATACAAATCCTGCTCTTTTTTTGCCCCTTTCAGGCTTGAGCAAAAAGAGTCACAAATTGACCAGTTTGTAATTTCGGGGATAAATTTTTTAATTGAGACAAACTGTTCTTTTGTATCTAAAAGCCCTATAACAAACCCCTTTAATAGAGTCTGTTCCATAAATTCGGATTTTGAGTTTAAAAAAGTTCTATAATCGTCCCTTTTAATTTCTTTTGCAAATTTTCTTAAAATGGGAATTTTAACCCCAAGAAGGTTATTTTCATCCAAAAGAAGGGAAGAAGCAAAAATTTTATATTTTTCATCCCTGTTTTCTTTAAGAAATTTATTTGCCCTGTTTATAATATCCATATCAGTCTTTATTTAACCCGTGTTTTTGCATTTTTTACAAACTTTTGCCATGCCGAATTTAAACTTTTTAGTTTGTATGTGCTAAATTAATTTTTTTGTAAGATAAAAGTTTTTATAAAATTATGTATAATTAAACTATGGAAAAAAACTTTTTATCTTACATTATAAATAAAATTTTCTTTTTTCAAGAAAAATTTCTTGAGGGTAAATACAATAAAAAAATGAACAAATTGAACTATTCAAACGGTTCTTTATATAAAAGCCACATGACAAAAAATGCCACCTTGACTTTATCGGTTGCGCTTGAAAAAAGAAAAGAAAAAGTGAAACGTGAAATAAAAAAACTGGTATATGAAAATAAAGAGAACCTCTATAACCTACTGGATTATGTTGAAAATAGCGGCAATAAGATTTTTTTTATAAAAAACGCATCAAAACTTCTTAAACCGATAAAAGAAAAAGAAGGCTTAATACTCCCCAAAAAAGGTCTTTTTGCCCTTTATATAAATTTACTTACAACAAAAAAAATATCTTTTTCATCCGATACAATGTTAATATTTGAAAAAGCAGAAGTAAGCCCCTATAATCTTTTATACAACTTTTATAAATGGTATTTATTCACCCGTAATCTTCCGGGGTTTGATGAAAAATCGGTTTCAAAACTAAAAAACCTTGATGATTTTGATAATCCGCAAATTATTGAAAGCTTAAGCTATGAAGATATAATCAAATTAAGACAATCTATAGACCAAGATAGAGAAGCAATGGAATTTACGCTTGAATTTATGAAAGAGCTTGAGGGCTCTAAAAAAGCCTTTGATATTATCAAAAACAAAGATAACGGCGCAAACATCTAGTTTTCTTTGAGTTCTTCAATTTTATAAAAGAGCTCTTTTGAATTAAAACTCTTTATGCCGTTTATAAAAAGGTTTTCAAGGTAATTATTTATCGTTTCGTTAATTTCCTTTTTATTTTTATATCCAAAAGAATCATTGTTTGGGTTATTCAACTGCTTTATCGAAGTGCACCTTGATTTTTCAATCAGCTCGTTTGAACAATTTTTAAAATAAGAATTTAAAAGTGCACTTTTATTAACGGGAAGGGTGTTTGTTTTTTTGGAAAATTCAATCTGATTTTCTTTGCTTAAAAGTTGTTCTATAAATTCTTTTGCAAGTTCAACATTTTTTGCACGTTTCGGGATTATAAAATTCATTATTGAAACGTCATATTTCCCGTTTTTGCCCGTAAGCTGGGGTTTTATGTATGAGTTTTTATAAATATCGGGGGCATTTTCTTTTATCATGTTTATAAAATTACTCCCCGTTACAATGAAAGAGGCCGAATTTGACATATACTTTTCAACAAGTTCTCTGTGGTTAATGGTAAGGGTGTCTTTCAATAGAAGCCCCTCATCATTCATTTTTTTGAAAAGATAATAAACATCTTTTATATCATCTTCATCTTTTATATCGTACTTGTTTAATATCTTTGAAAAAGTATCGTTTTCGTTAAGGTTAATTCCATATACGGGGGGTTTTTTACAGTTTTTTAATTTTAAGATGTCATCATACGTTTTAATATCTATATTACAGTCTTTGAAGCTTTCTTTATTGAATATGGTGACAGCGCTTGTTGCATAAAAAGGAAGCGCATAAATTTTTCCTTCATACCTTAACTTATCAACCAGAGAAGGAAGATAATCTTTTGCATCTTCTTCGCTAAAATAATTCAATACCCCGATTTGAGCCAGTGATACAGAAAATTCAGGATTAAGGTTAATTAAATCGGGGGGAGTGTTTCCTAAAATGCTTGCTATTGTTCTTTTTTGAGCTTCCGCAATAGGGATATCAACCCAGACAACCTCAATTTCGGGGTGTTTTTCTTTGAATTTATCTATGTTCTTTTGAATTAAATCACCCGCAGGCGCTTTTAGTTGAACCGTCCAGAAGGTAAATTTTGTCTTGGGCTCATTTTTTTTAATTAAAAACGGGATTAAAATTAAGCAAAATATAAATATGCAAGCTAAGATTTTTTTATATACCATGATAAAATTATACTATGAATTTATTTGATGATTTAGAAAACAATAATAAACAAATGCCTCTGGCAAATATATTGCGTCCGAAAACTCTGGATGAATATTTAGGGCAAACAAATGTAATTTCCGAAAATTCTCCCATACAGAATTTATTGAAGGCAAAAAGAATATTCTCTTTTATTCTCTGGGGCCCCCCCGGGTGCGGAAAAACTACCCTTGCAAGGCTTATTGCAAATTATCATAACTGTAATTTTCTTGAACTTTCAGCCGTAACCTCAGGTGTTAAAGACGTTAAAGATGCGGTTGAAAAAGCTAAAGAGAATTTAAGAAACGGGGTTAAAACAATTCTTTTTATAGATGAAATTCACCGTTATTCAAAAACCCAACAAGATGCACTGTTACCTCACATTGAAAACGGCACCTTACATTTAATGGGCTCTACAACCGAAAATCCTTCTTTTCAGGTCATTCCCGCTCTTTTAAGCAGATTGCAGGTTATAATGCTTAACCCTATTGATGATGCTTCTATGGAAAAGATAATTTTAAAGGGGTTTAAATATCTTGAAGAAAATTATGAAAACAAGGTTGAAATTGAAGATGGAGTTATAAATTCAATCATAAAACTATCCTCAGGTGATGCCAGATTTGCACTCAATACGGTAGAAAATTCTTATTTTGCGGCAAAAGGGAAGCTTACCGTAAAACTGGTTGAAGATTTGCTTCAAAGGTCGCTGGTTAAATATGATGAAAACGAACATTATGACTGTTTATCTGCTTATCAAAAATCCTTAAGAGGTTCTAACCCTGATGCTGCCGTATATTACCTTGCAAAAATGCTTGTAAAGGGGGAGGACCCGAGAGTTATTGCACGAAGGCTTGTCGTATGCGCATCAGAAGATGTCGGAAACGGCGATTACAGAGCCGTTTTGATTGCCAATGCCGCTTTAAATATTGTAAATAACATAGGAATGCCCGAATGCAGAATAGCGCTTTGTCAGGCAACCGAATATGTAGCGAGGGCAAAGAAAAGGAACCTTAATATCGTTGCAATTGATAAGGCAATGAACGATATTAAATCGGGAAAAGACTATCCGCCCCCTATTCACCTGAAAGATGCACATTATAAAGACGCTTCAAAATACGGTTTTGGGGTAGATTATGTTTATACCCATGATAACCCTGAATATATTCAAGAGTTTATGCCGAATGAAATGAAAGATGTAAAATATTTTTCATAAAAAAATGTATTTTAGGGTATAATAAATTTTATACTCTGTTTTTTAAAAAATACCATAAGAAAAGATTAAAAAATTTGTTAATAATTTGTTACATTACTCATAAAAAATAGCAATTTTAACTGTTTACGAGTCTTTATCATGGTGTGTGAAGATAAAATTAAGGAAGGCATTATGTCTCAAATAAATGCAATATCTGCTTCAAATGTTAGTTTTAGCGGAAGAAAAACCAATAAATCCGAAGCAAAAAAATCCGAAGTTAAAAAATCTGAAACTAAAGAAAAACCAAATATTGCAAAAAAAGTAATATCGAGAATATCGCAACCTCTCAAAGATGATTTTAATAAAAAATATGATGGTGCATCCCCTACGCCGACACTTGTTGCTGATTATTTTTCAGATAACATTTTTAAAACCGGTGTTGCAATTTTGGGTAGTGCTCTTGTGTTTGCAAAATCAAGAAAATTCACAAACGGTTTAACAGAAAGCTTGCTTGAAAATGCAAGAAACACATTTGCAAAAAAAGATATCGGTGCGTTTAAAAAGCTCACAACCACGCTAAGTGAAACTTTTGCTAATATTAAAGCTAACAACAGAAATGCTATAATTGATAAAGCAAAAAAAGAAGCCGAAGAAACACTTGCATCAGGTAACCACACAATTATGGAAAGTGTAAAAGATGCAATATTAAGACCTGTTGAAAAATTTGATACCAATTCAAAATTGGGAAAAGTGATTGATAAAATTGCGGGCGAAGGTTCTATGCTGAATACATTCTTTACTAAAAACGCAAAGAAAGAAGTTGAAGGAAATCTTGCTCAAGTCATAGAAAAAAATCTTGCAAAAGTCGGTATTAAAAACGGTTCAAGTTTAGTTGACACTGCTATTGCAGGTGCTGCAACCGGTACAGTTGGTGCAAATATGATGGGTGTTGCTGATAATGTCACATCTAAGGACAATGATGCCATTGCAAAACAATCTAAAATAGAAGCTTTGGTTGATGCGGCAGATAAAATGGCAAATGTTGCACAGTTAATCGGTGCGGCATAAAAAAGGTGAAAGATGATAAAACCTATAAATCAAAATTTAAACATAAATCTATCCAACAACCTTCAACCCGTTGAAGTTCCGCACTTTATGGGTAAAGCAAGAAATGCAAAAGCCCCAAACAAAAAACCTGTTAATGATACATTCAAAAGGGAAGCAAAAAAGACGCTATCTTGCACTAAAAGAGGTTTAAAAAAGGGTGTCGGTGTTATTACAGATTTTAGCTATAAGACACTTGTTTTTACGGGAGCTTTCTTTAAATCATTGCTTGAAGACACAACAAAATTTGCAGAAGAAAAAGGTGCAAAAACAATTTCAGGCATAAATAGCGTAATTTAATCATATAATATTATAAGTAAAACCCCCGCTTCTTTATTTAAAGTGCAGGGGTTTTAATTTGTTTTAAAGCTAAATATGATTTATATTTTATCTTTTAATGCAGCGAACGTAGTATGCGTTTGAGCGAAAGCTTCTGGAGCGTCCCCCGCTAATCATACCCTGTCTCCACGCAATGCCGTCAGCACCTGACGAGAGGGCAGACCCTGACCAGTAGCTATCAACATCTTTCATATCTACTAAAGAGCGGTTGACAAACATTGAACCTAATTCATCAATATCGGGTATTCTTGCATCATCCCCTTGTTTAGCGCAAAGAGATGCGGCATCATTACTTGAAGCTTCTTGAGGATAAGATGCTGCATTTCCCGCATCACTTGGAAAAGGAACAGGTGCCACAACAACACTGTTTGTTCTATGCAGAACTGTGATAAATCCAACATCCTTACCAACTTCATTAGGACCTTTTAAGCCATTAAGATCGTATATCATATTTACGCAAAATGCCTGACCTGCAAAATAGCTTTTATCGAGACGATTTGATTCGCATAAGGGATTATAGTATAGAGCTATTGATTCACCGTTAACGGTTTCAAAGGCTGCAGCATCCGTATCCATTGCTTTATTGTTGTCATCAGTTAAACCGGCATTTAATAAGCTTACTGTTTTTGGAAAATCCATTGTATTGCCATTTAGCGTTATTATGCTTGACGGTATTCCGCATGCTTTTAAGTTATTCTTATTACATACATTTTGAACCCTGTAGACTTTTGATAAACCATCTATAATAAAGCTTTCTGCTGCTGATGATTTTAGATTAGCATCATTTTTATCGGGAATTGCACCATTTTTTGTTCCATACCCTGATACACTATCCATCTCCCCTATTGCCTGGCTCATTCTTGCATATAGTGCTTTTCTTTGTGCGTTCCAAGCTTTATCGTTGACGTTCACAAGTAAACTGGGTAAGGTTATCGCTGCAACAATACCAATAATTGTTAGTGTTATCAATACTTCAGCTAAAGTAAATCCGCCTAATCCCTTGGGGGGGGG
>CANRHZ010000021.1 GCA_947630535.1 Candidatus Gastranaerophilales bacterium
TTTACTTTAGCTGAAGTATTGATAACACTAACAATTATTGGTATTGTTGCAGCTATAACCTTGCCATCATTACTTGTTAATGTTAACGATAAAGCATGGAACGCTCAAAGAAAAGCACTTTATGCAAGAATGAGCCAAGCAATAGGAGAGATGGATAGTATTTCAGGATACGGTTCATCAAATAACGAAACGGAAGATGAAATTATAGATGGTGCGGCAGAAAGCTTTATAATTGATGGACTATCTAAAGTTTATAGAGTACAAAATATCTGTAATTCAAATAACCTTACTGCCTGCGGTATACCATCATCCATAATAACTTTAAAAGGAAACATTCTTTCTTTCCCAACGACTTTAAGCGAATTAAACCCTTATTTTACTGAATATCCGCATGTCGATGATTGGAGCGGCGAATACAAGCTCACGCTCGATACTAAAGCAGCAGCATTTGAAACCGTAAACGGTGAGTCGATTGCCTTATTCTATAATCCGGATTGCGGTTCAAATGTTACTGACAAGTATTCTTATGTTCAAACAAAAACTTGCGTTAATATGATATACGACCTAAACGGTCTTAAAGGCCCGAATGAAGTCGGAAAGGATGTTGGGTTTATTACCGTTCTTTATAGAGCAAACAGTGTGGTCGTAGCCCCAAACCCATTCCCGACCGATGCTTCAACATCAAATGCACCATCTTATAGTACTGATGGTAAAGATGCTGCAACTTTATGTACACAACTAGGAGATGATGCAAGGTTACCCGACATTGATGAATTAGCTTCAATGTTTATTAATGCCAAACTACTTGACCTGCTTGGTATGGGTACTTACTGGTCAGGCTCAGCCATATCTTCGGGCTCGGATGGGTATGCGTGGGGGGTGGCTATGTTCACAGGACTACGCTACGATATCATCCGCTCAAGTTCACGTACCGTTCGTTGTATAAAAAGGTAGAGGCTGATAAAAGATATTTTATAATACTTTAATTAAGAATAGCACCCTTATATATAGGGTGTTATTTTTTAAAAGGATGAATTAAAAGTTTTTTTAACAAATCCGATTGCGGGCTATTTGTAAAAAGTAAGCGGCTTTAATGTTTTTTGCCAATAAAAAAACACCCTTGTATATAGGGTGCTAAAGTATGGAGCGGGAGACGAGGATCGAACTCGCGACATCTTCCTTGGCAAGGAAGCATTCTACCACTGAATTACTCCCGCAAAAGTATCTTTTTGCAATAACTATAATACTTTATAAAGATATGTTGTCAACCATTTTATTTATTATTTGGAATAAATAATTATATTAAGTAAGGGGATAAAAATCGAATTTAATCAAAATCAGTTAAATAGTCCCATTTATTTAAAATATCTTTTCAAAAAGGCTTAAAAATTATTTGATGCAAGCCTTCAAAGATATATTTACCGCTTGTTTCGGGTTTTTTCCATTTAAATTAATGTTTTTTGTCTGATATTTTTTTGCCGTTTTGCAAAAAAAGAAATTTTTTGTATTAAAATAAAAAAAGAATAAACAAAAGGAGTAAAATATGAGAGAATTATCACCGCTTCATAAAGCAAGATTAGCTTATAAACCTAAATTAGCAGGGGTTCTTCAAAACGGAATTAAAAATATAAAAGTAAATTTCGGCGAAAAAACAAGCGCCGTTAAAGACAAAGAAGAAATTCAAAACCTTTTTAATCAGGTTTACGGCGAGCCGATTGTTTCTTTTTCAACAACGGGAGAAAATCTTAATCTTGAACAAAAAAATGTCGGTGTAATTCTATCAGGAGGACAAGCCCCCGGAGGTCATAACGTTATTGCGGGGCTTTATGATGCTCTTAAACAATCCAACCCGAACAACAGACTATATGGCTTTTTAGGCGGCCCATCGGGCATTATAGAAGGAAAATATGTAGAATTTGACGATAAATTTATTGATGCTTACAGGAACACAGGTGGTTTTGATATTATAGGTTCAGGCAGAACCAAACTGGAAACGGAAGAACAGTTTAATGAAACCCTAAAAACTTGCGAAAAGTTAAATATCAATGCAATTGTTATAATAGGCGGAGACGATTCAAACACAAACGCTTGCATGCTTGCCCAGTGGCTTAAAGCTAAAAATACGGGAATTCAGGTAATAGGCTGCCCGAAAACAATTGACGGCGACCTTAAAAATTCCCAAATAGAAATTTCATTCGGTTTTGATACCGCAACAAAAACTTATTCCGAATTAATCGGAAACATCCAAAGGGACGCTAATTCGGCTAAAAAATACTGGCATTTTATAAAACTTATGGGAAGATCAGCTACCCATGTCGGTCTTGAAGTTGCGCTTCAAACACAACCTAATATTGCACTTATTTCAGAAGAAGTTGAAGCAAAAGCACAATCTTTAAAAAGCATAGTAGATTACATAACAAATGTTGTTGTTAAAAGAGCCGAAATGGGTAAAAACTTCGGGGTTGCACTTATACCCGAGGGTTTAATAGAATTTATACCCGAGATGAAAACCATGATATCAAACTTGAATGACATTCTTGCGGTTTTAGAAAAAGATTCAAATTTTGTTAATGCGCAAAATGAAGAAAAATATAAAACCATATCTTCAAAACTTGACAACAACAACAAAGAAGTGTTTAATTCGCTTCCTAATTTAATTAAAGCACAACTTCTTATGGACAGAGACCCTCACGGTAATGTTCAGGTTTCAAGAATAGAAACCGAAAAGCTTTTAATTGAAATGGTTAAAGCCAACCTTAAAAAATTGAAAGAAGAAGGAAAATATAACGGCAAATTCTCGGAACAGGCACACTTTTTCGGATATGAAGGAAGATGCGCAATGCCATCCAACTTTGATGCCGATTACTGCTATTCGTTGGGATATAACGCATTTGCGTTAATTCTTGCGGGACTTACAGGCTACTTATCATGTATTAAAAATTTATGCGAACCCGCTTCAAATTGGATATCGGGCGGAGTGCCTTTAACAATGATGATGAATATGGAAAAAAGACACGGAAAAATGAAACCCGTTATTCAAAAAGCACTTGTAGACCTAAACGGCCCCGTATTTAAAGAATTTGAAGCACACAGAGAAGAATATGCGTATAATGACCGTTATGTATTCCCGGGGGCAATTCAATATTTCGGACCGTCTGAAGTCTGCGATTTAACAACCTTGACTTTACAATTAGAGCAAAAGGCGCCTGTTAAATGTTAAAATGCGGAATTGTAGGACTCCCAAACGTCGGGAAATCAACACTGTTTAATGCACTAACAGTATCTGATAATGCTCAAAGTGCCAATTACCCTTTTTGCACCATAGAGCCAAACGTCGGGGTTGTAAGCGTACCTGATGAAAGGCTTTATGTCCTTAAGCCTATGGTAAAGACAAACAATGTTATACCTGCCGCTATTCAATTTGTTGATATAGCGGGGCTTGTTAAGGGCGCAAGCAAGGGAGAGGGGCTTGGCAATCAATTTCTTGCCAACATAAGAGAATGTGATGCCATAATTCAGGTCGTAAGGTGTTTTGATGACCCTAATACGGTTCATGTAAACGGTAAGATTGACCCTATAGATGATATAGAAACCATAAATACGGAACTTGCGCTTGCCGATATACAGTCCCTTGATAACAGACTAAAAAAAATCTCTAAAACGGCAAAATCGGGAGATAAGGCGGCAGCACTTGAATTATCATTAATAGAGCGCATCATGCCTGAACTTGAACAGGGAAGATTTGTTAATATTAAAGAATTTAGCGAAGAAGAACAGAAGGTAATAAAACAGTTCTTTTTGTTAATGACAAAACCTGTTATATACTGTGCTAATGTTGCGGAAGCCGACCTTGTAAACGGAAATAACTATACAAAACTTGTAGAGGACTATGCAAACAAACAAAAGGCCGAAACGGTAATAATATGTGCGGGTCTTGAAGCAGAACTCGTTTCGCTCGGAAAAGAAGAAGCGGAAAGCTATTTAAATGAGCTCGGGGTTAAAACCTCGGGTATAGATAAAATGATAAAGTCCGCATACAGTCTTTTAGACCTTCAAACCTATATAACGGCGGGAGAAAAAGAAGTCAGAGCCTGGACAATCAAAAAGGGAACCAAGGCCCCCGAAGCGGCAGGAGTTATACATACCGACTTTGAAAAAGGCTTTATTAAAGCAGAAGTTGTTTCTTATAAAGACTTTGTCGACTCGGGTTCCTGGGCAAATGCAAGAGAAAAAGGGCTTGCAAGGCTTGAAGGAAAAGATTATATCGTGCAAGACGGCGATATTATGGTATTCAGGTTTAATAACTGATGGTATTATTCAACCGTAACCGACTTTGCAAGGTTTCTCGGCTGGTCAACATCTTTTCCTAAGTATTCCGCTATATTGTATGCAAGAAGCTGAAGTACAACTATATTTAGAGCGGGGGAAACCATATCTTTTATTTGGGGAATTAAAATGTAATCTTCAAAGATATTTTTGTGTTTATCGTCAATAAAGTTTGCAACCCCTATCAGTTTGGCTTGTCTTGCGTATGCTTCTTCGCAATTTGACATTACCTTGTCATAAACCATACCTTCATTTAAAATTGCAAGAACAGGCATGGTATCATCCAGCATTGCAATAGGTCCATGTTTTAATTCGCCCGCAGGGTAACCCGTTGCATTTATATAGCTTATTTCTTTCAATTTCAGCGCACCTTCAAGCGCAGTCGGGTAATTTATACCACGGGCAATAAATATGAAGTTTTTATACCCGGAATATTTTTTTGCAAGTTCTCTGATTTTCGGGGCATTTGACAGAACTATTTCAAGCTTTGCAGGCAAAGTTAAAAGTTCATGTTTAATTTCTTGAACTTTTTTGGGGTTAATATCGAGTGTTTCTGCCATATAGAT
This sequence comes from Candidatus Gastranaerophilales bacterium, assembly GCA_947630535.1. Taxonomy (GTDB): domain Bacteria; phylum Cyanobacteriota; class Vampirovibrionia; order Gastranaerophilales; family Gastranaerophilaceae; genus Galligastranaerophilus_A. The sequence goes on from CANRHZ010000021.1 coordinate 4,893, forward strand.
GGCAAAAAGATAAATTGACATCAACTGTGCAAGATAAGACTTTGTAGCGGCAACGGAAACTTCAATTCCCGCATTAACATGAAAAAGACTATCCGACAACCTTGCAAGAAGGCTTTCCTTTCTGTTTGTAACAATGAGTACGTGTGCCCCCTTTTGTTTTACCTGCTTTATTGCGGTAATTGTATCTGCTGTTTCACCGGATTGGGAGATGCCTATTACAAGAGTATTTTCATCCGCTATTGTGTTTCTGTAAATATATTCGCTTGAAGGTTCAACGTCTGTAGGAATGCCGGTTAAATCTTCTATTATATACTTTCCGACAAATCCTGCATGCAAGCTTGTTCCGCAGGCTATAATTTGAATTCGGTTTATCTCTTTCAGTCGATTTTTATCCAATTTAACATCATCAAGTGAAATTTTATTAAATTCATCATGAAGTTTATCTTGAAGAATGTTCCTTACAACGTCGGGCTGCTCAAAAATTTCTTTTAGCATAAAGTGTTTATAACCCATTTTTGATAGCGCCATAGGTTCAAACGGCAAGTATTCAATCTTATTTTGAGCAAGCGTGCCATCTTCATTTAAAATTTCGATTGAATTTGGCTTAACTCTTGCAATTTGATTATCATTTAAATAAATAGCCTTTTTTGTATATTTAATAATGGCAGGAATGTCGGAAGCTAAAAAGTTTTCTTTGTCCCCAACCCCGATTAAAAGCGGTGCATTTTTTCTTGTTGCAACAATGGTTTCTTTTTCGTTTTTGTGCATAACACAAAACGCCCAGGCGCCTTTTAATTTTTTTGTGGTTTGCGATACTGCACTGACTAAATCTTTTGTCATAGCATAGTTTTGCGCTATTAATTTTGCCGCAACCTCTGTATCCGTTTGAGAATCAAATTTTACTCCCTTGGATTCAAGTTCGTCTTTAATTTCTTTATAGTTTTCTATAATTCCGTTATGCACTAAAGTAAGCCCGCCGCAGGTACAGGAATGAGGGTGTGCATTTACAAGGGTCGGAAGTCCGTGCGTTGCCCATCTTATATGCCCTATGCCGGTTTTAGAGGTTATATTTTTTTTATCCTGCTCTTTTAATTTGTCTATAAGGTTTGATAGTTTCCCCGGGGCCTTATATATATTGATTTTATCTTCCGCCATAAGGGCAACACCCGAAGAATCGTATCCTCTGTATTCAAGATGGCTAAGCCCGTCAAGAAGTATATCAACGGCATTGTTAATGCCTGTATATCCTACTATTCCGCACATAGAATTAATTCCTATAAAAATCTCATTATTTTATTAATTTTATTATGCACCAAAAATTTAGGCAAATTAAGATTTGATTAAGAAAATATTTTATGAAGCTCATTTGGCTTAAATACACCGTATTCCGTGATAATACCTTTTATGAGCTTATTGTCCGTAACATCAAACGAAGGGTTTATGACTTTTACACCCTCGCTACAGATGGGTTTATCATTTATTATCTTTACTTCATTTTCATCCCTTAATTCAATAACGATATCCTCACCCGATTTAATCGACATATCGATTGTAGATTTTGGAGCGGCGATATAAAAGGGAATATTATAATAATTGGCGGCAATTGCAATGGTTGATGTTCCTATTTTGTTTGCAGTGTCACCGTTTGAAGCAATCCTGTCCGCACCTGTTACAACAAACTGTATCATCCCTTTTTTCATAAAATATGAACACATGCCATCCGTTATAAGAGTAACGGGGATGCCGTCTCTTACAAGTTCATAAGTTGTAAGCCTTGCGCCCTGTTGTCTCGGGCGGGTTTCATCAGCATAAACCATAATCGTGGGGTCTTTTTTATAAACAGACCTTATAACCCCAAGCGCCGTACCGTAACCGACTGTAGCAAGGGCGCCTGCGTTACAGTGGGTTAAAATTCCCGCTCCTTTTGGTACAAGGACTGCACCAAAATCGCCTATTTTTTTATTTATTTCAATATCTTCATTTTCAAGGCGAATTGCATTTTCTATAAGTTTATTTATTATTTCATCAACGGATAAGTCTTTATATTTTTCTATAACTATTTTTTGGGCTTTTAGAGCCCATGAAAGATTAACTGCCGTCGGGCGGGAAGAATTAAGGTATTCTATTTTTTCATAGAGTTTTTCTATAAAGTTACTTTCATTTTTGAGCTCAATAGCTGCAAGACAAACACCATGCGCTCCTGCAATACCTATAGCGGGTGCACCCCTTACTATCATTGTTTTTATGGCATTGTACATGGAAGTTGAGTCTTTAATTTTAATTTTTTTGTATTCATTTGGTATAAGTGTTTGGTCGATTGTTAAAGAATATCCGTATTTACCCTCTTTAACCCACTCTATGGTTTTTTCATTGTTCATTAATTTTTCCTTTAATAAAAATATGTATAATTCCGCCTAAAAGCCCGACTCCTGCATTTGTTATCGAATATACAAGTAAAATCATAACAAGAAACACCGTGAATAAAAATATTCCGACATGCCCCATACCATAATCGGAATAGGACTTGAATATAAAATGTATAATTGAAACAAGAATGCACCAGATGGGAAAATAAGAAACACCAAGAAATAAACCCGATATAGCGCCGATTATTGCATAGTCTTTATAATCACCGGAATTAAAGTTATCCCTTTTTATTAAGAGTATAAAAACGGGAATTGAACCCAAAAATGGAATAAAAAAAAGAGCAATGAAAGGCATAAAATAAGGTATTAAGGCGGCAAGCGAGCAAATTGCCCCGAGGATTAAAGAATATATGACGGCATTTTTAATATGAATAAATTTAACATTGTTCATAAAATATCAGCCTCCATTGTTCTTGCATGACAGATTGCAATTGCAATTGCATCAATTGTATCATCCAGTTTTGTATTTTTATTTATTTCTATATACCTTTTAACCATATCCCTCACTTCTTCTTTTGTTGCCCTTCCATGACCCGTTATAACCTGCTTTACAACAAGCGGAGTATATTCTCCCGTTTTAATTCCTTCCTGTTCAAGAGCCGTTAATATAACCCCTCTTGCTTCGGCAACGGGTATAACGGTTTTTTGATTTTTAAAGAAAAATAACTGTTCAATTCCCGCACAATCGGGATTAAATCTTTTTATAAGCTCTTTTATATCCTCATATATCTCAGTAAGCCTCTTAGAACAGTTAAGGGACTTGTCTGTTTGTATTGAGCCGCATGCAACAAGATTATAATCGTCGCCGTTGGCATCAATTATGCCATATCCCGTTATTCCTATACCCGGATCTATTCCCAAAATTCTCATACAGATATTTTAACGATAAAACGCTGCCAAATCAAAATAACTTAATAAACTTAAAATAAAAATGCGGTCTTTTAAAACAAAAACCGCATAAGTCAAGAAAGGAATGGTTAGACTATTAACGATTATGATTATTACACAAAATAAATAGTTGTGCAAATTATGTAATAAATATTTACGTTTCTATACAAATAACAATACTCAACATTTTATAGAGTATTTCAAAAATCTGATAAATGTAGTATTATTTGTTTATTGATTTTTCATATGCGCATTTTGTCGCAGAGTTATGAAAATCATAAAAAAGATGTAACACACTTTTTTAACATTTTGCCAAACAGGTTTTTTGGTTAAACTTATAAATTAACTGCCTATTTTTGCAAATTTTAAAAATTATAAAAGGACTTAAAAATATGACAAACAAAATTGTAATTTCAGAACGTGACAGTATAGCCGCCGTTATGGAGGACGGTAAAGTTTCCGAATTTTTCGTGACTAAAGGAGATGTGCTTTTAGGAGATGTCTATTTATCTGTTGTGGACAATGTTTTACCGAGTATAGAAGCCGCATTTGTTAATGTCGGGATGCCCGATAAAATGGGATTTATTCATACTGACGATATAAAGGGCAAGGGCTCTTTAAATGAAAAAGTTAAACCCAAACAAAAGCTGATTGTACAGGTAATAAAAGAACCCACGGGTCATAAAGGCCCAAGGGTTACAACATCATTGAGCTTGCCCGGAAGATTTCTTGTACTTTTGCCCGAGGAAAGCGGAATAAATGTATCAAGGAAAATCGTTTCCAATAAAGAAAGGGCAAGGCTAAAATCAATTGTAAGCCTTCTAAAACCTGTAGGGGTTGGTGTTATAGTTAGAACCGAAGCCGAAAACCAATCAGACGCAGAAATTCAAGAAGATATGGAAATGCTCCTTGAAAAATGGAATTCTATCGTAACTGCCGCAGACACTTCTAACCCTCCATGCCTTTTATACAGAGATCAAGACCTTTTATATAAAGTAATAAGAGAAGCATGCAGCGAAGAAACAGATGAAATCGTTGTGGATACATCTTTTGCACTCCACAGAACAACCCAGCTTTTACAACACTGGAATATGAAAGTTAAAGTCACTATGTATAAAGGCAATGAGCCTCTGCTTGTTGCGGAAGGGGTAAATAAAGAAATACAAAATGCGCTCCAAACAAAGGTTAATTTACCTCTGGGCGGATATTTATTCATTCAGCAGACAGAAGCGCTTACCGTAATTGACGTTAACTCGGGTAAATTTACAAGCTCGTCCTCTCAGGCTGAAACCATCCTGAAAACCAATTTGCAGGCAGCGGATGAAATTGCAAGACAACTGAAATTGAGAAACATTGGGGGCATGGTTATTGTCGACTTTATTGATATGGCAACAAGAGAAGATAAATTGAAACTTCTTGAATACTTTGAGCTTGCACTCGATAAAGATAAAGCAAAACCCCAAATAGGTCAGCTTTCTGATTTGGGGCTTGTTGAATTAACAAGACACAGACAGGGACAGAGTATATCCGAGATATTTACCAAAAAATGCGATAAGTGTCAGGGGCAAGGTTTTGTTGTTGAAGATTTAAAGCTTATGTCCTCTATACAGGTTGGAGAAACAAGGGCAAAAATTAACAAAATTAAAGGGCCTTTTGCACAAAACAACAATCAAAGCAACAATCAAGAAAACAGAAAAAACGGAAATTTCCAGAAATTTAACAAAAATAAAAACGATAAGAAAGATTTTAAAAACAAATTCCAAAATGACAACAGACAAAAAGAACAAGGGGAGCTTGCCCCCGAAGTTCAGGAAGTAATGAATCAAATTATGGTAGATTTTGAAGAAGAAAATAAAGCACCAACGGAAGATACCATAAGACCTGCTATTGAAGAAACAAATCAAACTCAAAAACAGGAAGTTACGGTACAACAAACCGTCATTGAAGAAAAAAAATCGCCCGAAATGACTGAAACGGCAGATACAAACAGTAAAAAAGAAGAACCCAAAAAAACAAGGGTTTCAAGAAAAACCAAAAAAGCAAACAAAAAAGAACAGACTGAAAATCAGGACACAACAATAGAACAGACGACACCAAAAGAACAAAATACCGAAAAAGAAGTTAAAAAAGCACCTCAAAAACGTACGACAAGAAAGGCGAAAGCTAAAGAAGATGCAAAGTAAAAATATATTAAAAATATTTTTTATTATAGCATTTGTATTTGCTTTGTGCACATTTACATGCGCACAAGAAACGGAAACTCTGACGCAAAACAGTCAAAGCACGGAACAAAATGCCGATATTCTGGATTCTACAATAGATGAAGCCATTCAAAATTCAACAAAAGAAGTTGTAACTCCCAAAGTTGAAGATATAAAAGTAATGACACCAAATGCAAATGAAGAAATTAAAAAAGATGTTCTCGGGGATACGAAATCAGAACTTAAGTTTACTTTTAAAAAATTTCTTTTTGCAATGGCGGGAGTTTTAATTTCATCCGTTATAATTTTTATCGTATTATCTCTTTTAAACAAGGTTAACTCTTTTAAAATCGGCTTAAATTCTGACAAAAAATCGGATAATCCCTTTTCGGGGAACAACTTTATACAGTCAGATGATGAAAATGAAGCACTTAGAATTTTCTTTGAGAAAACAAAATAAATCCGCTTACTTTTTGTTAAGCGGAGAGAAGATTTTGTGTTAAAAAAAGGAGAATATTAGAAAGAAGATGCACTCATTAAATCCAAATCGGGTTTTATGTTGTTCTTTATTAATTCATTTACTACTTTTGGCATCTGACAAACAAAAGAATATTGGCTTTTTTTAATCGAACATTTGCTGCAATCACAATTTATCGAATAACATTCAAATGCCTGTATGGTCCAATTCTTTAAAAGAGAATCGGAAATTGAACCGTTTGTTTGCGGTACAAAGACATCCGCACTTTTGTTTAAGCCATGCGTCATATATGTTTATCTCACCTCAACAATTTCAGTTTAAACCATATAAATATTATTTTTCATCCTATTTTTATATGAATTTTTAATTTTGTTAAACTTTGTGCAAACATAAAAGCGTTTGTGTTAAAATCTATATATTATTAAGAAAGCGGTATTTTTTAGGGAGAATAATGAAAGATAGAGTAACTTTAGTCTTTATATTATGTTGTCTTTTGGCATTCTTAATAGTTTTCCAGAATTATTTCAATACCACTTTTGCAATTATATTCTTAATAGGTTTTATGACCTTATATATGATATATATGTATATTGCCGTGAAGCACCAAAAAAGAATATTAAAGAAAAACCCCGTTATCTATGATGAAAAAATTTCTCCCTTTATAAGCATTCTCATTCCCTGTCATAACGAAGGGGTTGTAATTAAAGACACGGTTGAAAACATTCTTCAGGTTGACTATAAAAACTATGAAATTATTCTTATTGACGACAGGTCAACCGATAACACCGCCGATATTATAAAAGAACTTGAAACAAAATACGATAAAGTTACCTCACTTATCAGGGACAAAGGGGCATACCCCGGCAAATCCGCAGTATTAAATGATGCGGTTAAAATTGCAAAAGGAGAAGCGTATCTTGTGTTTGATGCGGATGCAAAAATAAAACCCGATTTTATAAAACTCCTTTTAACCAAATATAACTCGGATGATGTCGGAGCAATTCAGGCAAGGAAGGTTATAATTAATGCCGACCAGAATTTTTTAACCGCATGCCAGTACAATGAATATGTTATGGATACCCACCTTCAGGTCGGGAGAGATGCCGTTAAAGGTGCGGTTGAGCTTAGAGGGAACGGAGAATTAATTAAAAAAAGTGCACTAAAGGACATCAACGGTTGGAACAACGAAACCATAACGGATGATCTTGATATGTCTACAAGACTTCATATAAAAGGTTGGGACATAAGGTTTGTACCGGATGCAATTGTTTATGAAGAAGGGGTTATAACAATCTCTGCACTTATACGTCAAAGGAGGCGCTGGGTTGAAGGAAGCATAAGAAGGTATCTTGAATATATATGGGATGTTTTATTTACAAAAGAAATGTCTTTAAGAGTAGGATTTGATTTAATTGCATACATAAGTGAATTTTTGCTTCCCTTATGGCTCATAGCAGAAATCATTATTCAGGCTTTCAGGTTTGTTAAGGGCTATGAAAACTACATACTGTCATCAGGCATTTTAATTATAGTTGTCGGTATTTTCTTTGCATCGGGGCTTGTATACAGTTTTAGAAAATACAGTCACTATGACACATCTAAAGCCATCTTGCAGGCCGTTATTACTTCCGCTTATTTTATTACAATATGGTTCCCGATTGTAATATTTATCGTATTTAAAATCATTTTTACAAAAAGAACAATGGACTGGGGAAAAACAATACACGGAGTTATTAAAGAAGGGTGTAAAATATAGTATAGATTATGAAAGAAATTGACAATTTGAAAGAAAAAAATATACATTTTATTGCAATAGGCGGCGTAGGGCAAAGCGCTCTTGCTAAAATTCTTGCAACAAGAGGGTATAAAGTTAAGGGTTCAGATATAACGGAATCAAAATATACAAAGTCGCTTAAAAGTATGGGAATAAAGGTTTCAATCGGCCATAAAAAAGAAAATATAGATAAAAATTCAATTATAGTTCTATCTAGCGCAATAAAAGATGATAACCCCGAGCTCATTGAAGCAAAAAGGCTAAACCTTCCTATTTTTCACCGCTCCGATATACTAAAGTTAATTTCTGACGAGTTTGATTGTTTTATAGGGTTCTGCGGTACCCACGGCAAAACGACAACCTCGGGGCTATGTTCATACATATTGGAAAATCTGAACCAAAAGCCTGCTTATGCAATCGGCGGGACGGTTGTAGGGCTTGATACAAATGCAAATGCAGATACGGAAAGCAAGATATTTGTAGCAGAGCTTGATGAATCGGACGGTACAATAATCAAATATTCTCCCGATTATATTGTGATAAACAATCTGGAAGAAGATCACTTTGATTTTTATAAAAACGGGAAAAAGGATTTAATAAATCAGTTTATTTTGTTTATAAAAAATTTAGGGAAATCTTCAAAACTTTTTGTAAATATTGATGATGATGGGATAAAAACCCTTGTTAACAATATAGATAAAGATTATATCTCCTATTCAATCAAAGATAAAAATGCAAACTACTTTGCTGATGAAATTAATATAGAAGAAGCATATAATTCTTTTAAACTTTACAAAAACGGCATTTATATATCCGATATTAAAACGGCAATCAAAGGCACACATAATGTTTATAATGCCCTTTGTGTCATAGCCGTACTTATGGAGCTTGGAATTGACGTTAATAAAATGTCAGAATACCTTGCTTCATTTAAAGGAATGAAAAGAAGGTTTGAACTTGTATATAATAAAGAGATTAAGGTGATAGATGATTATGCGCATCATCCTACTGAAATAGCCGCCACATTAAATACCGCAAAAAAACAGACTAAAAACAGAATTGTAGCAATTTTCCAACCCCACAGATATACAAGATTAAAGGCACTATGGAATGAATTTATGCAATCTTTTGATATGGCAGACAACCTTTTTGTTGTAGATACATACTCTGCGGGGGATAAGTTTGATAATCTTTATAATTCTGAAAATTTTGCAAAAGAAATACATCACAAAAATGTTATGTATATAAAAGGAAGCATGGAAGATGCCGCAAAAGAAATTTCAAAATACATAAAAAAAGATGATTTTGTTATAACAATAGGCGCAGGAGATATTACAAAAATTGGTCACAGTTTGGGGGAATATTATGAAAAACGCTGAAATTGAACATAAAACCGAATACAATCTTATGCCCTACAATACTTTAAGAATTTCATCAATAGCGGATGATGTATACTTTCCAAAAACCCATGAGGAATTTAGCCTTTTACTTGCCAATCTTGATTTACCGCTTGTGATTGGAAAAGGTTCAAACTTACTTTTATCTTCTTTTGGAATTAAAAGGCCCGTTATCATAACTAAAAACCTGAATAAAATTAATGTAAAACCTCCTTTTATAGAAGCCGATGCGGGTGTTAGCGTTTCTAAGTTATCAAATATGGCGCTTGAATTAAAGCTTACAGGGTTTGAATTTTTATCCTCAATCCCTGCAACCATAGGAGGAGCGGTTTCCATGAATGCGGGAGCAAACGGTCAGGAGATATCCGACTGTTTTGTAAGCGCACTTGTTTATGATAGTGATGAAGATAAAATAAAGACTTTTACAAAAGAAGATATGGGCTTTTTATACAGAAGTACAAAACTGAAAAATCAAGAAAGATACTTTGTTTTAAGCGCAAAATTTGAATTGAAAAATGCTGATAGCTATGATTGCATTCAAGAGTTAATGAATAAAAATATGGAAAAAAGAAAAGCCTCTCAGCCCTCATTAAATGAACCCAATTTAGGTTGCGTATTTAAAAACGTAATTAAAGACGGAGAAAAATTAAGCGCAGGGATGCTGCTTGATAAATGCAACTTAAAAAGTTTTCCCGTTGGGGGTGCAATGGTTTCACATAAACATGCAAACTTTATAATTAACTTCAATAATGCAACAAGCACAGACTATCTATGCTTAATGCAGGAGATGCAAAACAGGGTTAAAAAGCAATTTGAGATAACCCTAATGCCTGAAGTTATATATGTCGGAGATGATAAAAAAGAGAATCAAATATGGAAGCAAATAACACAATCATAAAAAAAGATGCAAAAATAGCCGTTTTATGCGGCGGCATGTCAAATGAAAGAGAAGTATCCTTAAGGAGCGGAAAGAATGTTCTATCAGCTCTAAAAAAGCTCGGGTACACTAACAGTATTTTAATAGATGTAAACAAAGACGTTGCATCCGTTTTGGCGGACAATAAAATTGAAATATGCTATAATACCCTTCATGGCAGATACGGTGAAGATGGCTGCATACAGGGGCTTTTAGAGATTATGGGGATAAAATATACAGGCTGCAACGTAAAATCAAGCGCTATCTGTATGGACAAAGACACAACCAAAAATGTTTTAGGAGAGCATGGGTTAAATATAATAAAATCGGTTTCAATAAATAAAGGGGAAGATTACAAAAAAAAGATTGATAATCTTAACTACCCTTTAATGATAAAACCTGCAAAAGAAGGCTCCAGCATCGGAATGAGCAAGGTTAATAATGAAGATGAGCTTAAAGTTGCACTTGATGTTGCATATAAATCGGACAGTAAAGTCTTAATTGAAGAATACCTTCAAGGTTACAGTTGTACGGTTGGTGTTCTTGAAGATATAAAAACAAACAAAATATTTGCAACCCCAATTTTGGGTTTTGAAACAAAAACCGAATGGTACGATTATGAAGCCAAATATACAAAAGGGCTTACAACCTTTAATCTTCCCGCAAAACTGTCTTTAAGTCTGACTGAAAAAGTTCAGGATATGGCTATTGAAGCACACAGGGCATGCGAATGCAGCGGGGTTTCTAGAGTTGATTTTTTAATATATAACGACATTCCCTATATTTTAGAAATCAATACAAACCCGGGAATGACAGATTTATCTGACCTTCCCGCACAAGCAAAATATATGGGTATAGATTATGAAAACCTTGTCGAATTGATTTTAAATACGGCGATTAAAGAAAAGTAAATGGACGATTTATCAGTAAGAAAAAAGTATTATAAAAGAAAGTCGGTAATCGTTAAACTTAAAAGAAAGATTGCCACGGCAAAAAAGCGCATAAGACAATTGAGAATGCTTTTTAGAGTTGCGTTAATATTTGCGCTTTTATATCTTTCTTATCGGATTTTAAACCTCGGTATGTGGACAATAAATCCGGATGATATATTAAATATTAATCCCGATGCCGTTAAAATTGAAGGCAATCTTATTACCCCAAAATATAAAATAGAAAACATAATAAGAACTTCTGACACACCAAAAGAGCAGATATATAAATATTCAACAAAAAGACTTGAATCAGACCTTGCAAAACTTCAATCAATAAAAAGGGCCTACGTGCGACGACTTTGGTTCCCTGCAAGAATAATTGTTTTAATTGAAGAAAGGGTGCCCGTATTTTTAATTGCCCCCAATGATGAAGCATCCCCTATTTCAGCCGTTACAAAAGACGGATACTATATAGACAGAGAATATATGCCTATTCCCTCTAAATATGAAACCACCAAAATATTAAGCTACGGAACAAACGGAGATGATTACGAGCATTGGGATAAAAAAAGGGTTGACGAGATATTAAAGCTGATTAAAAAAATCGAAGCCTATTCAAAACAAAAAGTGGTATATTTGGATTTAAGAAACAAAACTGACGTGTATGTAAAGCTTGAAGATGTTTCTTTAAGGCTCGGGCTCATTGATGATTCCATAGATGACAGGATAAAATGGATTCCAACCATACTGCCCGAGGCAAAGGCATTGAAACAAAAAATCAAATACATTGATTTAAGATGGAAAACAAACTATATAAAACTGGATGACACCATTCAAAATGAACCGAAAAGTACGGAAAATACTGAAAATGGGGAAGAAAACCAATAATTTTATATTAGTTTGAGTTGTTCTTTTAAGGTTTCATTTTTTATTTTTAAAGTTGCACAATCTATATCTTCCTTGCAGAGCATGTTTTTTTGCTTAAGCAAAGACACGGCAGAAATTATTACCTCATCATCTCCGCCTTTTTGAAGAAGCGTTTTAACGGAAGGTTTAAATTTCTCGGGATTTCTTTTTTCTCTTATAAGTTCAACGGAAAGCAAGATTAAAATTTTATTGTCGCTATTAATAGAAGCCTCTATTATTGAGTCAATATCAAAACATTCAATATAGGCAGATATTTTATTATAAAGAAAAGAAATGCGGGAGGCTTCATCTTTACTGATATCAATTGAGTATGCATCTTCATACATCAGCATTTTTAATTTATTTATAAGAACCGATAAAATTAAAACGGATGTGTCGGATTCAAGACTAATAAGGTAGTCTGTCAGTTTGCCTTCCATATAAAAATTAAAATCACTGTACGATATTTCATCCGGAAATGAAGTTAAAATTGAAAAGAAAATACTATAAATCTTATCTTCCGAATTTTCTTTTATAAGGGTATCAAAATTCTTTAAAAATAACAGATTAACTGCTATATAAGAATTATAACCGGATTTGATAAAATAATCATATATAACATCAAACGCATTATTATCCCCGTATGAAACAAGAAATTCAACGGATTTCATCTTCTCGTAGTCGTCATTTGAAGATTTTATAATATCAATATTTTTAATATATTCATCTTTTATGCCATACAAAGATAAAAGCTTAATTGAAGCGGTTCTTAAGGGTTCAAATTCACTGTTTACAAACTTTTTTGCATAAGGGATAACAGAATCGTTTTTTATTTTTGTAAAGTATAAAATGGAATAAGTTTTTTTATGGTCAGATTTTTCATTTAAGTATGATAAAAATTTGTTTTTAATATCTTCGCTATGAAAGTTAACAAGGGGGGTGAGTATAAAATCTTTAAAATCATCCGAAAAGATTTCCGTAAATTCAAAAAGATTATAAAGATTTTCATTTGTAGTGCTTAGGATTAAATCGGATACAATTCTTTTTTTTATTGAATTAAATATAAATTCGGACTTTTCTTCAAGAGTGCGGAATGCTTCAATGTCGATATTGCTTATTATTTTTTGCGCCGCATCTTTTTGAAGTTTTGTATCTTTTGATAATAAATTATTAACGGTTTTGTTACCTGAGTCCATACAAATATTATACAATATATGAATTTTTTAGTATAATTATTTTAACATTGAATGGCAGAAAATTAATATGGATTTAAAGTATAAAAAAATTCTTTTGAAGGTTAGCGGAGAAGCCTTGATGGGTTCTCTTGACTTTGGAATTGACCCCCTGCAAGTTGAACACATTTCAAATGAAATAAAAAAAGCGCATGAAATGAATGCCCAAATTGCCGTTGTGGTTGGCGGCGGGAACATTTTTCGGGGAATGAAAAACTCTAAAAAATTAGGAATGGACCAAGCATCAGGGGATTATGTCGGTATGCTTGCAACAGTTATGAATGCAATTGCTCTGCAATCGGAATTAAGAAAAATCGGTGTATCATGCAGAGTGCAATCTGCAATAACCATGAATAAAATAGCGGAACCCTATATAAGATTTAAGGCAATCAGGCATTTAGAAAAAAACAGAGTTGTTATATTTGCGGCAGGAACGGGCAATCCGTTTTTTACAACAGACACGGCAGCTGCCCTTCGTGCGGCAGAGATTGGCGCAGATGTCATGCTAATGGCAAAAAACGGGGTGGACGGTATATATTCCGATGACCCTAAAACAAACCCCAATGCAAAAAAATATGAATACATAAAGTATGACGACATTATATTAAACGGTCTTAAAGTAATGGATGAAACAAGCTCTGCATTATGTAAACAGAATAATATACCGATTATAGTATTTGATTTCAAGCAAAAGGGCGGTATAGAAAAAATATTAAAAGGCGAAAAAATAGGAACATACGTAGGAGAATAAAGATGTCGATAGATGAAATTTTAAAAAGCGGGTCTGATAAAATGGAAAAATGCTTGAGCCAGCTCAAAAAAGATTTGGCAACCGTTAGAACGGGCAGAGCAAACCCTATGATTTTAGATAAAGTGCTTGTTGATTATTACGGAGCACCAACCCCCTTAAGACAACTTTCGCAGGTAACGGTTCAAGACGGTACAACCCTTGTAATAACACCGTTTGATAAAACCATAATTAAAGAAATCGAAAAAGCTTTAATAAAAGCGGAACTCGGGATTAACCCAAATTCTGACGGTATGGTTATTCGTCTTAAATTCCCCCCGCTAACCGAAGAAAGAAGAAAAGCCCTTACAAAAGATGTTAAATCTATGGGAGAAACTTCAAAAGTTGCAATAAGAAACATAAGACGTGATATGACAGACGACCTTAAAAAAGCCGAAAAACAAGAAAATCTGCCTGAAGATTCCGTTAAAGACGGACAGGACAAAATTCAAAAAACAACAGATAAATACATAAAAATGATTGACGATACGGTTAGCGAAAAAGAAAAAGAGGTAATGACCGTATAAATGGAAGAAACTCAAAGTCAAAACCTATTTAAACGGTATGTAACAGGTGTTGTTTGCTCTATTGTTGCACTTGTTTGCATATTTTTCGGCGGTGCACCGTTAATTTTACTTGTTCTGACGGTAATTTTAATCGGCTCTAAAGAATACGTTAAAATACTAAGAATGAAAGGGTTTCACCCAAGCTTTTCAATTATAGCATTTGTCGGTATTATTATCTGTCTTTTGGTTGGCATTCAAAGAATAGATTTAATCCCTGCCGCATTAGTTTGGGGCACAATATTTTCGTTTTTAATAGTTCTTTTTATGGGGAGGCAACCCTATATTGCAAATGTCGCAACAACCGAGCTCGGGTTTTTATATGGAGCACTGCTTCCCTGTCATATTGTTTTAACAAGACAAATAGGAATTGACATAAAGACTATGGGCGCTTTTATATACGAGCCCTCGGAAGGTTTTTTCCTTACAATGTTTACGTTTTTGTGTATTCTTGTAACAGATACCGGTGCATACTTTTTTGGTAAAAGATACGGAAAACATAAATTGTCTGCGGTTATAAGCCCTAAAAAAACAGTGGAAGGTGCCGTTGCAGGAACCATCCTTTCAATAGGGGTTTGTATGATGGGGGTTTTCTATACTGAATTGACCTTATTAGAATGCATAATCGGCGGATTTATAATAACGATTTTTGCTCAGCTTGGAGATTTATCCGAATCTTTAATTAAAAGAGATGCGGGCGTTAAAGATTCAAGCAACATTCTCCCCGGCCATGGCGGATTTTTAGACAGGTGCGACAGTTATATTTTTGCTCTACCTGTTGCATATTACTATTTTACAAATTTTACTCACGGTAACAATTTTATAAATGTTTTTGTTATATATGTAAAGAGTTTGATTGATGCACATTTCTAAAGAGAGAGAAAAAGAACTAAAAGCTTATATTAAAAAAATCGGTTTAAAATTTAAGAATATAAGCCTCTTAAATCAATCACTTTGCCATAGCTCATACACGTATGAAAACAAAGAAGAAAGAATTGAAAGCTATGAAAGGCTTGAATTTTTAGGTGATGCAGTATTAAAACTTGCTATAAGCGATATTTTATTTAACAAATACAAAAAAGATTCGGAAGGACAAATGTCATCTAAAAGGGCCTGTATAGTTTCAGATAAAACCATTTCAGGCTTTGCGCAAAAAATCGAGTTACAAAATATGGTTTTAACGGGAAAATGTGAGGGCGAAACCAAACAAGAGTCCATTATAGCATGTTCTTTTGAGGCGCTGCTCGGGGCAATTTATCTTGAAGGGGGATATATAAAAGCAAAAGAGTTTTTAATTAAAAATTTTAATGAAAACATTCTTAATGTCGACATTGATAACCCGAAAGCAAAGTTACAGGAGCTAACCCAAAAAATTAGCCATAAGCTCCCCGTATATAAGATTTTGGAAGAATCCGGCCCGTCCCATGACAAAATATATAAAATCGGGGCATATTATAATGATGAGCTTGTCGGTGTCGGAGTTGCAAAAAATAAAAAAGATGCTGAATTTATTGCCGCACAAGAAGCCTATACTAAGTTAACGGGTGAGGGGGAAGAATAAAATGTCTGATGTAATAATATCTCCGTCAATTTTATCCTGCGATTTTGCAAACCTCGAAAGCGAAGTTTTAAGCGTTATGGGGGCCGGTGCAAAGTGGATTCATATTGATGTTATGGACGGGCATTTTGTGCCCAATATAACGGTTGGAATTCCCGTTGTTAAATCTCTCAGAAAAGTCACAAATTCAATATTGGATGTGCATTTAATGATTGAAAATCCTGAAAAGTATATTGAAAGCTTTATTCAAGCCGGTGCGGATATGATTACATTCCATATAGAAGCAAGTAAAGATAAAACTTTAAAATGTATAAAAATGATAAAAGATATGGATAAAATGGCGGGGATTTCCATAAAACCAAAAACTCCAATTGACGATATTTATCAATTTATAGAGCTTGTCGATATGGTTCTTGTAATGACGGTTGAGCCGGGATTTTCAGGACAAATTTTTATGCCCAAGGCGGCGCAAAAAATATCCAAAATAAAAAATTACTGTCCAAATTTAAAATATATTCAAGTTGACGGCGGAATAAACGATAAAACCGCAAAAATCTGTAAACAAATGGGTGCAAACTGTCTTGTTGCAGGAAACTATATTTTTAAATCAAACAACAGAAAAACGGCAATAGAGAGCCTTATAAGAGTATAAAAAAAGACGCTTAAATTACCTTCAAGCGTCGTAACGAAAAGAAAATTGTAGTATGAAAAAATAAATATATTATCTCTCTAATTGTTTTTATATTTTTTATTTGTGCTCTATAAAAACATGTGAAAAAATTTTTTTGCTATCTTAAGCAATAAGATTTTAACAAAAACAAAAAATTTTTGCAATTTTTATCTTATAGAAAATTCACATCCGCAATAGTTTTGCCGATACATGCCAAATTCGTATGCAACTTTTGAAGTTTTTTTAAAGCCATCATTTTTTTTAAAGTCAAATTCTAAAAATTTAATGTTGAATTCATCTTCAAATTTTTTTCCCGCATCAAAAATATCTTTTGAAATTTTATGAGGTGAGACGGTTAGAGTTGTCGTGATTTTATCAATATTTAATTTTTTTGCAAGCAAAAAAGTATTATAGAGTCTGTATTCAAAACATTTTTTGCACCTTAATCCTTTTTCAGGTTCATTTTCAAGCCCCTTTATATAGCAAAGGTACTCTTTATGATTATAGTTTTCTTTAATTAGTTCAATATCGTTAACTTTTGCATACTTTTCAAGTTCAAGATATCTTCTTTTAAATTCATCTTCAGGGTAAATATTTGAATTGAAATAATAGACAATAGGGGTATAGCCCAAGTTTTTTAGAAATATCATCGGGTATGCAAAACAGACTCCGCAACAGGCATGAACCAGTATTTTATTTTGATTTTTCTTTTGCATGACGAATTCTTGATTGTTTAACAAGTTCTTTTAACTTATAGTAAGGCAAAATCTCTGAATGCGGGATTTCATCTATATAAAGCGTTGGTGTTCCTATCAGCCCTGCTTTAATGCCACGATATACTTGATTTTCAAGGTATTCATCAATTTCTTTGGAGTGCGCATCCTGATAAAGCTTATCCTTATCAAGCCCGATTGCCTCAGCCGATTTTAGAATTTGTTTTTCGTCTCTGGGTAAGACATTGTATATCATACTGACCATACCCCAATAGTTCCCCTGTTTTTGAGCTGCAAGAGCGTATTTTGAAAGTATGCAGGAACCGGGGTGAATTTTCTTTGTAACGGAAGGATTGCATGCCATATCAAGAGGGAAGTTAACATGATAGATGGCAACATTTTTGTCCTCAAGAACAAGCTTATGGAGCATAATATTCATAATTTTACAAAACGGGCACATAAAATCTCCATATACAAAAATGCTGACATCCCCGTCCGGGTTGCCCAGATTGTTGCCGTCAATTGCGTATATGTTCATTTTTAAATCGGAAAATTCTTTTATTGAAAGTTGTGCTTTAAGATTGGGGGCAAGAATTAAAGTTTGCTGAAAAAACCCTAATGTTGCAACCACTACCAAACAAACCGATAAAAAGAGAGTTCTATACTCTCTTACACCCGATAGAAAATCTAAAACCGTGGTTTTAATATCCTCAAAAAAGAAATTCTTTTTTACCGCAAATAGAGCTATAAAAAGGTTGATAAAATATGTTGCGAAGCACAAAATACAAATTTTATTTATTTGAAAAATTGAAATACAAGCAAGGGTTACGGATATACAAAAAGAAATAAGCCCTATTGTTGCAATATAAGAAGATGGGTTTTTGAAAACTTTTAAAAGGGGAAAATTCAATTTTGCATTTATTTTATCCACCCAGGCCAAAAACAAAAAAAGACAATATAAAATGACGCCCCAAATTGCAAGCGGTATACCCATAAAAAATGCTTTCGGAGTTCTTGCAACACCGTCACAGTCTATGAAACTTGAAATCGAACAGAAACTTTTCGGTGCATCAGATATAAAGTTTGTTTTTATGTATATGTATACCAAATCTATAATTAAAATAAGTCCCAAAATACATAGTGCGGTAATTATCCATCTTTTTTTATCAGACATAACTTCTCTCTTTTTAATTTAAAACCTAAACAATTATAATTCAAAAAAAGGATATTTTACAATTGTCTAAATATAATTAAAAAAAGGTATAATAATTCTTTTGTATATGTTACAAAACTTCAAATAATTTTTTCATAATTAAAGTTTTTTAAACATTTACCGATAAAACTAGAAGATATGTAATATAATACTTGTCAAAATACACTTATTTAAGGAGTGCAAAAGTATTGTAAAGAATTGTAAAAATATATACTATTTATGAATTTAGTATATAAAAAATTTTTTTATTATACCGTAAAGGTAAATAAAAACTCTCTCAATCAAAAGAAAATAACTTAACAGCAAAGGTGGTATAAAATGGGTTTAGCAGCATCGCAAGCAAGATTACTGTTATTGACGGCCAAGAACGATATGCTTGAACTACAGGCTCAAAGGGTGGCTCAAGAACGTACAATGCTCGCACAAGAACAAGAAATGATTGCGCAGGAGTATTCGGATAAGACAACTAATACTGTATACGTTTGCAGAAGTGTTGATGAAAAAGGTAACACTGTTCAAGAAGCAATGTGCCTTGATAGCCTTGCAAAATCTGAAGGCAAAACAATGATAATTGCAGATTCACAAGGTACTCCAAAGGTTGCAGCAAAATATGTTGATGATGCACCCGATAAAAACGGAAAAACTGGCGGTTCTTGCGAATACTGGGTAAATGTTGACGGCAACATGGTTAAATATGCGGATCCCGATAGTGCCGAATTTGAAAAATTAACTGCAAGACAACAGTCTGCCATAAAAAATTATTATCAGGACTTTATCGAATCAATGAACCTTACCGGCCCCAGTTCACCCCTTCAAACCAAAGTGTCAAACGGCGCACTTCAAATTTTGGTCGAAGATGATACCGAAACTGCAAATGATGAATCCACCTCAAGAATTGTTAGCGGCGATTGGGGCACATCTGATGGTGAAGCCGTAAACAAAATGCACTTTGTAAGAAAAGCTCCGGAATCGTTAAGTGCAACAACTTCAAGATACTATACGGAAGATGATGCCGCAGCACAAGCAGAATACGATACGGCAATGGCAAAAGTAAATGCTCTTGATACAAGACTTGAAAATAAATTGAACCAGATAGAAACTCAGAAGAAAGCGGTTGAAACTGAAATGGAATCTGTCGATTCTCTTATTCAGTCCAATATCGAGAGAACATTCAAATACTTCGGTTAAGGATAGAATTTATAATAATAAAAAAGGCGGATATTTTATCCGCCTTTTATTTTACCAATCTTCTCGTATTAATGCCGCTTTCATATAAGCATGACTTTAATTTTGGAATACTTAGTGTGTCATAATGAAAAATTGAAGCCGCAAGTGCAGCATCAACATCTGTCTTATCGAATAAATCTATAAAATGGTTTGGGTCTGCTCCCGCCCCGCCTGAAGCAATAAGAGGAATATTAACAATTTTATTTACAAGACTTATCATCTCTATATCAAAGCCTTTTTGGGTGCCGTCAGCATCCATACTTGTTAAAAGGATTTCGCCCGCCCCCCTTTTTTCAACTTCTTTTACCCAATCACAAAGCTTAATTCCGGTATTAACTTTTCCCGCATTAATATGGACATAAAAATCACCATCAACCCTTTTAGCATCAATTGCAACCACAACGCACTGAGAGCCAAAGTAATTGGCGCAATTTGAGATTAAATCAGGGTTTTTACAGGCGCTTGAATTAATTGAAATTTTATCCGCCCCCGCTTTTAAGATAGCCTTAATATCTTCAATGTCAGATATTCCGCCCCCTACCGTAAATGGGATAAAAATGTTTTTTCCTACTTTTTCAACAAGTTCAATAACGGTTTTCCTTTTTTCGTTTGTAGCGGTTATATCAAGAAAAACAAGCTCATCTGCGCCCGAATCAGAATATTTTTTTGCAAGTTCAATCGGGTCCCCTGCATATTTTAAATTCTCAAAGTTAACTCCTTTTACGGTTTTGCCTTCTTTTACGTCAAGACAAGGGATTATTCTTTTTGCGGGCATAATTAAAATCCGAGATTTAATCTTGAAAATTGTACAATTTGGTTTTTACCCGATTGTTTTGCATTATAGAGTGCATGTTCTGCGTATCTTATTATGGTGTTAGAATTTTCTTCCACATTTTCAAGGAACGGATAGCTTGAAATACCGCCTGAAATTGTAATCGGGTGACGTTCTTCTTCGTTTGCGGGAATAAATTCCATTTTTTCAACATCTCTCCTGAAGCGTTCGGCAAATATAAAAGCTTGCGATTCTGATGTGTTAGGGAGAATTAAAAGAAATTCTTCATCACCGTACCTTGTTAGAACATCTTCCTTTCTTATTAGAGCAGAGAGCATTTCAGCAACTTTTTTAAGCAAAACATCGCCCCAATCGTAACCGTACATATCATTTACGGTTTTAAAGAAGTCTATATCTATCAAAAGACAGGATAAATCGGTTCCATACCTTTTTGCACGAGAAATTTCAGCATCTAGTCTTGCATGAAGATATTTTCTGTTATAAAGTCCCGTCAATTCATCAGTAACAGTGACCTTGCTTAAAGAGCTTTTATATTCAACCGCCTTAAGCAGAGCTTTAACTCTAACTTTTAACTCAATATCATTAACGGGGC
This sequence comes from Candidatus Gastranaerophilales bacterium, assembly GCA_947630535.1. GTDB lineage: Bacteria > Cyanobacteriota > Vampirovibrionia > Gastranaerophilales > Gastranaerophilaceae > Galligastranaerophilus_A. Next base: position 26,159 of record CANRHZ010000021.1, read on the forward strand.
GCTTTATAAAGTCGTATGTTAAGGCCCTTACGGTTATATCACTAAATTCATCCTGAACAATCAAAACACCTGCGTCAAATTTTGTAACCTGACAAACTTCGCTTATTTTGTTAATCGGCATATCAAGAACAATAACCGAAGCATTCAAGTCTTTATAATTTAAAACTTTGGATGGGGCTTCAACCCTGACATCAATTTCATCAATTTCTTTTAACGTATCAAGCATTGAAGAAGTTTTTGTATCTGAATATATAATGACGTTCATTGTTTTGTCTCCCTATCTGGCATCTAATACAACTAATTTTACTCTGTATCTTGGTATATGAAACATTGCATCTTTGGAAATAAAATCCACATAAAAAGTATCAATAAAAGAAATCCTGCAATTTTGTTCTATAGTGTTTGCGGTAAACAAATTTGAGGTGTATTTAATATAATCGCCGAAAAAATCAGCATTTCTGGAACGAATAATGGTTTTTTCCGTGCCGTCACTTTTAATTCTTATAAGCCCGTCTGTATATGCAAGGATTTTTCCCCGATAAGAAGTGCCTTCTGTTTCCACAACGTCAAGCGCAAAAACGGGCATAACGGAAAATAAAAATAAGAATAAAAGTATAGCTCTAAATTTCATACAAGAAAGTATATCATATTTTGATTTTTTAGTTAAGATTTTATATCCTCTAAAAGGACTAAAAATTCTTAACATTCAAGCTCGCAAGATAAAATTTTGTTATATTTATAATATGCAAAATACAAAAGTCATCACCAAAAGAACATCTAAAGAAGCATATTTTCAAGGTGCAAGAGCGCCTTATGTTACACAACCAAACGTATACACCTTTAAAAAAAGGCAACCGAACAATAAAAGCAAAAATAAATCCTTTTTAAAAACGCTCGCCCTTATATTCTGGACAATTTGTATCGGATTTTCAATAAAAGCAAACTATTCCAATTTTTTAGGACCCGTATACATAAATAGAATTGAAAATAAAAGCCTAAACTTTGATGCCAAAACCATTTATGCCCCTACTTTAAATTATATGAATAATTTAAACCTCTTTAATCTAAACCTGCTTTCCGGGGTTCCCGAAACAGGAAGGGAGAGAATTATTCCCATTGTAAGTTCCGGAGAAAATATAATTCTAAAAAATGAAATAAATAATATTTTAAAAGGATATTCAAAACTCCATGCAGGAGTGTTTGTTTACGATTATATGAGCGGCAAGACGGTTGAAATTAATTCTGATGAGATATTTCCCGCTGCAAGTATAATAAAAATTCCCGTTCTCCTTGAAATGTTTAATCGCTCAAAAGCGCTTAGTGAAGAAGGTTTTAGCCCGATTGATTTAAACCAAAAAATGACCTTTAAAGAACTACATAGGACGGAAGGCTCCGGAAACCTTCAATTTAAAAGCGCAAATGTTGAATACACTCTTGATTACTTGGCAAAAATAATGATAAGAAGTTCCGATAATTCCGCAACCAATATGCTGATTGAAAATGAAGGCGGTATAGGGCAGGTTAATGCCTCTTTAAGACACTGGGGGTTAAATAAAACTCAAATTTCAAATTGGCTTCCCGATATTGAAGGAACAAATACAACTACCCCCAAAGACATTGCAACAATGCTCTATAATATTGACAATCAAAATTTCTTAACATTGCAATCGGCCGCAAACATTAAAGAGTATATGTCAAAAGTTGAAAACAGAACACTTTTCAAGTCGCAAATCCCAGATAGTGCCGTTTTGGTTCATAAAACAGGTGATATAGGAAAAATGCTCGGAGACGCAGGAATTGTTTACACCGAAAGCGGGAAAAAATTTATAATTGTAACCATGGTAAAGCGCCCCCATAATGACTATGGCGCAAGAGAACTTATTCAAAAGGTTGCACATGCGGTTTATGATAACTTAAATTAATCTTTATAATGACAAGAACACGATTCATCTTCGCATTCGTCCTCGTCGGATAAAATTTTCGCAACCGTATCAAATTCTTCATCATCCTCAATTGTTTCAAAAAGATATTCGTCATTTTCCTGTTTCATTCTCATTAAAACAACTTCGGCTTCTTCATCGTCCTCATCTTCATCAGCGGGAAGTAAAAGCGCATAATCTCTGTCATTAACATTAACAATATCAAGAAGTTTTAATTCAATTTCTTCTCCATTTTCGCCTACGGTTTTAATTATTTGAAGTTCTTTATTTTCATCAGTCATTTTTTTCTCCTAAGTATGTTTGTAAAATTAAACAAGCGCTTTTAACATCAACCAAGCCTTTATTTTTGGTGTATTTCTTTTTTTCTTTTTTTAGAATTTCTTCCGCTTCACAAGAAGTAAGTCTTTCATCAGTATATACTATTTTATAGTTTTTTGGAAACTTCTCCATAAATTTAACGGTTTTTTGCGCCTGAAAACCAAGTGTACCGTCCATATTGTATGGTATGCCGCAGACTATTTTTTCTACATCATAATTTTTACAATGTTTTAATATTTCTTCAATAGCTCTGTTGTCGTTATCCCTGATTACAACCCCGACTTCTGTTGCAAAAAGGCAAAAGGGGTCACTAACGGCAACACCTATTCTTTTGTCGCCAACATCAAGCCCTAAAATTCTTCTTTTTATTTCCATTTAATCACTTATCCAGTTTGCTTCTATATAGCTGATAAACAAAGGGAGCTTTCTTTTTGATTTTTTAATTTTTGTTTTTTTAAATATATCAGAACTTTCATACTTTGGAACTTCGGTGTGCAGCATATATTCATAAACACTCCTTTTTAAAACGGACACTATAAATAATGTTAATTCCTTTTCATTAAAAAGAAGCGAATAGTACATATTTGAGATATCCGATAAATCAGATGCCTTCAAGAAGTAAGCAAGGTAGCGAATTCTTGTCTTAATGTTTTTTACTATTTCATCTTCAAGTGCAAACTTTTGAATGATTTTATCCGTTTCATCAATATTTTCTTCATTGAGCTCAAGAATACAATCCAGCATATATGAGTATTTGGGAAAGTTTTTTGAATATCTGTAAAACCAGTTTTGAACGTAAGGGGATTTATGTATAATTTTTCTTTCAAAATCACCTATATCAACCTTTTTTAATCCTTCAGCCAAAATCTCATAAAGAGGGGTTTTAGGAACAATGATGTCATCATACATACGCTCCCAGCAATAGTGTTCATATACAACAAGTTTGTTCAGCTTAATTCTTTCAATTAAAAGCTCTCTAATTATTTTCTTTGCAGTTTCAATTGGGATTAAAACACGCTTTTTGCCCTCATGAAATCTCGATATTGCATGGTTAAAATCATTTTCGGTAAGGGAAGAAAGTCCGACTGTTGAAAAGGGCCCAAGCTGAGCATTAATGGCGGTTAAAACCACAAAATAAGCGTCTTTTATTTTCCTTGTAATTACTATAGAGAAGTTAGAATTACCGTCAGGCGGGGTTATGCTTGCTATGGGGGGGTCAAAATCGGATAAAATTTCACTATAAAACGCATTAAGCTTTTCTTCCGTATAATATCCGGACATTAGCATTTTTCTTAAAATTTTTGAGGCACGTTTTGAGATGTTGGGGTATTTTATAAAGTTTGATAAATATAAAAGAGAATTAGCCGACAAAAGGGAATGTTCATTTTCCATAATTTCAAGGCATCTGTAGATTGTAGCCTCGTCATCCGTACAAAGCGCAAGGGGGGATAAAATATTAACCAGTTTATCTCCCTCAAAATCTTCAATAACAGATTCTAAAAGCTCTTTTTTATCTGTATCATCCGACGCAAAATAAAAATCCAAAAAATCAACTCTTGCTTCAGGGTCATAAAGAGCATTTTGTAAAAACCTGAAGGTTTCCTTATTAATTGCATTTTCAGGATTTTTAAGATAGTTTCCCATTTCATCGGGAGAAAATTTTATCCCTAGCCCCGATAAAACATTAATCAAAAATATCTTCCTTGAATCTTCAACTTTTAAAGAGTTGATTTCGTCCATTACAAAATTTAAAAACTTTTCGGGGCAAAGGTTTTGGGCTATATATAAAAAAGCGGTTGCAGACTTTTGATTGTTAAAATCCGCTTCTTTAATAAGGAGTTTGGATACAAATTCTATATCGCTCAAATCTGTTTTTTTAAGCTCATCTAAAGTGTTTTTTATAATATTGTTATCCAGTGCAGTTATATCTCTTAATTTTTCAATAATTTGAAAAACTTTAGCTTTTAGCTGAATTTTATTAAGAGACATCTTACTTTTTTGCCCCCCAGAATAAATCAAGGATTTTTTGAGCTTCTTTTGATAAAACACCGTCTTGCAAAATTAAATACTGAACGGCAATTAAGGTGCATTCCGAGCATATATTAACATCAGGACCTTTAACCATTTTTGGAACTTCGGTATTCGGGCGCTTACAAAAACTGCAATATTCTATATCAGCTTTTTTGTTTTCGCTCTTTTGTTTTTTTCCAAAGGATAAAACCTTATTTTCTTTTTCAGCCAATTTAGCCCCCTAAAGAGAATTTATAACTTTTTTTGCTTTGATGGAATTTATTATATTCCTTTTAAATCTGTTTTTTTGTTCATCCGTCATAAAAGAGTAATTAGAGATGGTATCGGTCACTTTTGAAATTTCTTTTTGTTCTATTGGTGTTAAATCCGTTTTTTCAATTGTTTCAATGTCTATATCTTCAAGCGAATTGTCGCCGATAACTTCATCTGATGAATTTATTTTATTCCAAATTTTATAATCGTATCTTATTTCATTAATGTTGTACCCGAGGGGGGAAAAATAATTTTTTGATTTTGATAAAATATTATTTTTATAAAAGATTAATTCCTGCATAACCTGAGGGTTTTTAACCGCAACAAAAAGGGTTGAACCTTTTATATCATAGGGCATGGAAAAATTGGAAAAGCGAGAGCCCGTTATATCTTTCCAAAAGCCAAATGCCGTTGCCTTTTTTACGGAAGAAAGGCAAACATCCTTATTAAAAAATGATTCAGATAAAATATCGGAGATTTTCGATATATGTTCCAATTAACCGTCCCAATCTTTAAAAATCTGATTGTAGCAACGATTATACAAAAAAAATCAATTTTAATCAATTTGTAACTATATATGAAAATTCCAAATTAAGACATATAGAAGTCTTGAAAAGAAATTTATCTTTTAACGCAGCGAATGTAGGCCGAGTCCGAGCGCGTGCCCCTGTAGCGGTACCCATTGTACATGGCCTGCCACCATGCAAGGCCGCTTGCTCCTGAAGAAATGACTGAGCCTGACCAGTAGTTACTGGAACTTATACCAAGTATATTATAGTTAACAAACATTGAAGCAAGTTCATCTCTATCAGGAAGCCTTGCATCATCTCCTTGTTTGGTGCAGGCAGATGAAGCATCATCTCCATTATCGCTATATGATTTGGCAGATGTAGAAGCATTACTTGAAAATGGATTTGGGGCTACAACAACACTGTTTGTACGATAGAATACGGTCATAACTCCTACGTCTTTTCCGACTTCATTCGGGCCTTTTAA
>CANRHZ010000022.1 GCA_947630535.1 Candidatus Gastranaerophilales bacterium
TTCTTTATTCTTTATTTCTTTATTGGAATTAGTACACATTGATAAAAATTATTATTATTTTATTCATAATTTGAATTAATTCTACAATTATCTTGTGTTGTATGGTACTAACCACATGAGCTATTTTTTGAAAATGAAAGCTAATATAAAGAGGCTACATTTGTTTTTATGTGAGTTTCCATGTTAATATTTGTTGCATGGGTAACTGTAAAAGTTTTAAGCCGTCTATAGATAATAATTCAATTGTTCTTATTTTAGGTTCAATGCCGGGAATTAAGTCATTAAAAGAACAACAGTATTATGCGCATTCTCAAAACAGATTTTGGAGGGTTATGAGTGTAATATGTAATGAATTAAACCTGTGCAAATTTGATTATGATTTAAAATTAAAAACATTATTGAAAAATAATATAGCACTTTGGGATACAATAAAATCCTGTGAACGAGAGGGCAGCCTTGATTCTGATATCAAAAATGAGATTCCGAATGATATAAAAAAATTGCTAAAAAATTATCCGAATATAAAAACAATTTGTCTAAACGGCAATAAATCGTATTTTGCTTTTATGAAATATTTTCCTGATTTACAAGAAAAATACAATTGTTATAAAATGCCATCAACAAGCCCCGCCAATGCAAGATATAGCCTAAATACACTGATAAATAAATGGTCTGAAATTATAGTAAGGCGCAATTAAATAAATCCCATCAACTCCTAAATTTAAGTTTGCAGGGGGGAAGCGCCCTTATATATTCGGGTAAAATATTATAAACTCTTTTTTTCTTATTCTGCACTTCATAGCCCTGCACTTTTTGTATACCACACACCACGAGTTTTACCGTGTTTTATAAGGTAATTATTTTCAACCAAGTTTGATAAATGTTTCTTGATTGTATTTATATTAGTCCCTGTTAATTCAGACAGTTCAGAAATTGTTACTTATCTTTTGTTTCAAAAATTTCCATAATTTTTGCTGAAATTTTAGGTAAATCCAAATTTGTTTGCGCAGCAATATTTATATGTTCTATTTTATATTCAAGTCTGATTTTTTGTTTTTGTAGTGACTTTAAAAAGAACATAAGCCAAGGTTCATAATCAGGCTCTTTATTCAATGTCGTTTGAGTTTGTCTTAATGCTCTGTAATAACCTTCTTTATTATCCTCAATTATTGATTCCATTGAGCTATAGGGGACATAAAGATAACCTGATTTTATAAGCAAAAGATTAGTCAATGCTCTTGATAATCTGCCGTTTCCGTCTTGGAAAGGGTGTATTGCAAGGAAATTGACAACAAAAACACCGATAACAATTAGCGGGTGATAAAATTTATCCGATAAATTATTGTTAGTCCATTCAACAAGCTCTTGCATTTTTAATGGGGCTTCAAACGGAGTTGCGGTTTCAAAAACAACACCGATTTCTTTGCCTTCACTATCATAAGCGGCAACTGTATTAGAAACTTTTTTGTATTCTGCTTTGTGCTTTTCATCTTTTGAAGAATATTCAAGCAGAATCTTATGCAGCTCTTTTATGTAATTCTCCGATAGCGGAATAACTTCCCAATCCTCAAAAATTGTGTCGGCAAGATTGGCATATCCTGCAACTTCCTCCTCATCACGATTTGCAAAAGACTGCTTTTTAATTCGTGATATTGAGCTTGATAATATAGGAAGGTTTGATGATGATTTTAAAAAATAATAATTTTATTAATAAAAACATTCTGTAACAATATGTATTTATATTAGCGGTTAAACCATCTGAACTTAAATATTTCCATAGCTTTTCACACATATAAAAGCCCCCTTCTATTCAAGCATTATAATTGTTTTTTAATCCATTCCATAATAATAGAAATAAGATATTCTTGTTCGGATTGAGTTAATTCTCTGTGTTGAGGGAATTTATGCCATTTTTCTATACAACTGCGACAACAGGTGGCCGTTGCATGTTGAGCAATAAAAACAGGATGACCTTTCATTGGGGTTTGTTTACCGTCATTAATAGGTTCAGCCGGAGCAACTCTATCCCGAATAAAATCACAGGCATGAGAATATATTGTATCAAATCCTTTGTCCTTAATATATTCAAGCTCTTTTGCCCGTAGTTTAAATCTGCTCCTGAATTTTGATTTTTTGAGATTGTCTAAAATATCCATAAAAATATTTTAGCATTCTTTACGTGCTTGGACATAGTAAAATTATTTGTTCAATATTTCTTTTTATTCTCGTAAAATTTTTATTCTTTTTACCGGAACCCTCATCCATATACAAAGAACGATTAATTTCCAGCATTATAGAATTTACGTTTTTATTTTTTCTATAAAACTTTAACGGTACAATTGTTCCGCAAAAGGGATTATTTATACAGACTTTGTAACCTAAATCAGAAAATGCATTATAAAAATAATCAGTTATTTTATCAGGGGTATGAAAATCATCTGTTCCAATACATATATCCGGGCGGAAACTTTGTGCGTGCAATTCATAGGATAGCAGATTGGAAGAAAACGAATGAGCATCAATAATTAAACAGTGCTCTTGCTTGAGCATTTGTGATACTTGTTTTTCAAGATTCAAATGATGTTTGTCATAGTATTTTTGCAAAATTTCCAGTTTATGCTCATTGTTAACTCTTTTTAAAGGTTTACAGTCAGAAGTTTGTGTATAGCAAACCCACATCCCCTGTTTTGTCATTTCTTCGTCTTTTTCATTTCTAAATCTTTCTACATCACAAATAAGTCTGCTTATCGGGAATATAAGTTTTTGAATCCCTATAATATCAAACAATTCATCGGTGTAACTGTCTGTCATTTTGATTTGTTCCTGAAAAAGTTTATTATTCTTCAAGTAAAACAGGTCTGTGTATTCATTAGGAATAAAGTAGCTGCTGTGTGGAATGTGGATTAAAATATTTTTCATTTGTGTCTCCTTTGAACCTAAAAGAGTACACAAACAAAAATACCCATCATTTATGATGAGTACTTATTTTTGAACCCATCATACAAGCTTTAGCACCTAACTTAAAAGGTTGCTGTGTGGTCATAGGGCTTGTCCCTCGCACACTCTTTATAGGTTATAAATTATTAACTTTTTTATAATACTAACATTATAATTTTATTTTTCAACATTCGCTCATGAATTTTGATTTTTCAAGTCTGTATAGCAAGTTCTTGTTTTAAGTTCCGTATTATTATAAAGCAAATAGCGGCATTAAACATGCGCCAAAACAAAATACAGTGTATTAAAATATTGGTTTGAATTTGATTTATAAAGACAAAAAAAGTAAGCCTATAGCTTACTTTAGTTTCAATTATTTAATAAATAATGATTTTATTCAGTATGGAGCGGACGACGAGGCTCGAACTCGCAACAACTAGCTTGGAAGGCTAGGACTCTACCAATTGAGTTACGTCCGCACATATTAACCGCACATATTAACTTTTTCAATTTTCAATTTTTTGCATCCGTAACTCAATTGGTAATTTTGTGGTCAAGCCACTTTGCTTCGCAACGGGAGTTACGTCCGCACATATTAACCATCATTATTGTATAGAAAAAAAGATTTTTTTCAAGTATCATAATTTTTATGAAAAAGGTTGTATCTGTTTTAACTCTGTTTTTTCTTTTAACAATGAGCGCATATCCGATTCAGGAGGACAAAAAAATCAGTCTTGATGAAGCAATTGAACTTGCTTTAAGTACAAACCCGCAAATTGAGCTTGCAAAACTTGAAATTGATATAGCAAAAAACAAAGTTAAAAGCGCTTCAAGACTTCAAAATCCATCTCTCACAACCTTTCAAAACATCCCGAAAGCCGGTCTTGGCAACCCTCAGCAAATCGGGCTTGATTATACTTATGAAATTTTAAAAAGAGGCAAAAGAAAAGAAACCGCTCAAACTTATATTTTTATGGCATCAGATAACGAAAAATTTCTTGAACAAATTTTGATATCGGAAATTAAAAAAGCGTATATAAACCTTCTTGTTAAAAAAACTCAGCTTGAAATTTTAAAACAACAAGAAGCGCTTACAAAAACACTTTATGAAACAACCAAAAAGGAAGCTATAACGGGTTCTATGGATGAATCTGATGTAATTCAAGCAAAAATTGCTTTAAACAGATCAATTATGTATACAAATACCGCACGCTCAAATGTTATAACGGCGCAAAACTCTTTCAATTCAATATTAAATTCAAAAAACATAAACTACGATACAAAAGAAGAAAAATTAACCGAAGAATATGAAAAATTTCACACCTTGCCCCCAAATAAAAAAATCCCCGACTTTGCTTCCGTTAGGGCACTTGCAATTTCAAACAGGTACGATTTAAAGGTTGCAAAAAAAGAGGTTGATGCTGCAATAAAAAATCTTGAAGTTGTAAAAAGTCAAAAAATCCCCGATATTGAGCTTTCAGGCGGTTATTCCTACCAAACAAAGGGTATGAGTGAAAGCAATCACTTTGAATCGGGAGGGTACATAGGAGCAAGCCTTGTTAACATTCCTGTTTTATACAATTTTAAACCCGAAATACAAAATGCCGAGCTCGAAATCCAAAAAGCGGAACTTAAATATAAAGACACGGAAACTGACGCAATAAGAAATTTGGGAGATGCGTATGAAAAATATGTTATAGCAAGAGAAAACCTCAATCTTTATAACGACAAACTGCTTCAAGATTCAAAAGAGCTTATAAACCTGTCAAGCGAAAATTTAAAAGAAAAAAAGATAGATTTAACGGATTATCTTGTTTCAAAAAAGTTGTATCTTGAATTAATTTTAGGGTACGAAGAAATTTTGGGCGAATATTATACAAGCTATGCCGAACTTTTAAGGGAAATGAACACAAATAGTGTTTTTTCGGCTGAAAATTTATAAAACTATCTTGTTTGTTCAATATATTTAACGGCATCTTCAATAGAATAAAATGTTTTTATAACATTATTTAAAAACACATATTGAAGTGCATTTATAATATCTTTTGAGGGTCTTACAATTGCAAAATTCCCCCCCGTCTGACTTGCAATTTTATATACCTGCGCAAAAACATTTGCAAATTTATCCGAAAAGATTTTAATATGCTCCATATCAAAAATAATATTGGGTTTACCCGTTAAAACATTGACGTTAACTTCTTTTAAAATGTTTGAAATATAGGCTTCGTTATTTATTTTATGGATTGATAAAACACATATATCGTTATTTATATAGTATCTTTGATACTCCTCACTTGTTGCTTTTACAACGGTATCGGAAATAAATTTCATAATATTCTGGTGCCAGTTTGGTTGTTTTGCTATAAATTCGTCTATTCCCGTGTTATAACACTGCTGCACAATATTGGCATCATCCGTTCCCGATACAACAAGAATTTTAAATTCTTTTCCGTCATTTTGTCTTATTTCGTTTGCAACTTCAATTAATTCAAAACCGTCCTTGGCATCGGGCAAGAATAAGTCAAATATCGCATAATCAAAATGTTTTTTCTTTAATTCCGATATTGCTTCCTCTTTTGTTCTTGCAACACATACATCAGAGCCTATTTTTTTCAGCATTGAAGTTAATTGATAAATGGATAATTCCATATCGTCAACAACAAGCACATGTAAATTCTCTGCCGTAAAAAAACTTAAGGGGTAGCTGAAAAAGTTTAATTTTCTTTCAATCTCAATTAATGCCCTTGAAATTGTTTCGCCGTTTGCCGACTCAACATTTGCATCAATCCCCGAAATTTTTATTAAATTTTCTAATTGTTCTTTCGATATAGTAATGTCGCTCATGATTTCACATTATACATCTTTTAATTAAAAAACTCTACAAGTTGACAAATTTGTAATATAATGGGTTTAGGGATTATTAAGAATAAGGATATTATTGGATGCAAGAGTGCTTAAACTTTGCCGCATTTGGCAAAAACGATATTAGGGGGCTTTTTCCGAGCGAAGTAAACTCGGAATTGTTTTTCCATACGGCAAGAGGATATGTAAAATGGGTGAGCTCAAAACTGACAAAGTCGGGCATTTCAAGAAAACCTGACCGGATGTGTTTTGTTGTATGTATGGATGCAAGGCTCCACTCTTTGGAATTAAAAAATGCCTTGATTGAAGGGCTCACAACGGCAGGCGCAAATGTTTTTGACATAGGTTTAGCACCCACACCAATCGGATATTTTGGCGAATTTGCAATGTATGATGATGAAATGCTTGAAGGTTCAAAAGTCACGGGCTCTTTAATTATAACCGCCTCTCACAACCCCAAAGAATATAACGGCCTTAAAATGACATTTAATAAGGCTTCCTGTAATGAAGATGACATCCTTGAAATTAAATCAAAAACTAAAGAGGTTTACGGCTTAAGCACGGAAGGGAAATACACATACTATAAAAAAGGCTGGGTTAAAAAACCCGATTTAATTTCAACATACATAGATAAGCTCTCCGGCAATTTCCATGTGGAAGGAATTAAGATTGTAACCGACTGTGCCAACGCTACAGCGGGAGTTGTAGCGCCCGAGTTATATAAAAAATTGGGATGCGAGGTTATTGAACTGTATTCTAACCCTGACGGGAATTTTCCCAATCACCACCCGAACCCGAGTGTTGAATCTACTCTGGATGCTCTTAAAAAAACCGTCCTCGAAAACAATGCAGACTTTGGGATTGCCTTTGACGGTGATTCGGACAGAATAGGTGTTGTTGATTCAAACGGAAAAATGATAACCGGAGATAAACTCCTTTTGATATACGCATCTGACCTTATTAAAGAGTTAAAAATCCATGGAGAAACACCCGCTATAATTTCAGAAGTTAAATGTTCACAGGTTTTATATGATGAAATCGAAAATATGGGCGGACGTGCAATTATGTGCAAGACAGGCCACGGATTTATAAAAAGCAAAATGCGAGAGGAAGATGCCCTTCTTGCAGGGGAGATGTCCGGTCATATTTTCTTTAAAGACAGATACTATGGCTTTGATGATGCCATTTATGCGGGATGCAGGCTGATTGAAATTTTTGCAAAAAATAAAAAACAAGACCCGAATTTTAACCTCAATGATATGCTAAAACCTTTTGATAAGGTCCATATATCTGATGAAATAAGGCTTTCTTGTCCTAATGAATTAAAAGATAGCATATTGGATAAAATCAAAACCACAGACCCTAAAGAAATTTTTGATGAAAATGTTAAAGATATTATAACTTTAGATGGCCTAAGGTTTATTTTTGAGGACGGATTTGCCCTTATAAGAAAATCAAACACGGAACCCGTCTTTACTTTAAGGTTCGAGGCGCATTCAAAAGAAAAGTGCGAAAAATATCAAGATAAGCTTGTTTGTGTGTGCAAGCAAACAATTGAAGAATATAAAAAATTAAAAGTATAAAAAAGCCGCCTTCAATAGGCGGCAATTTTTATTTAAGAAAATCAAGCATCTTATCTTTAAGAAGTTCTTTTGCGTTTGGCGCAAAAAGAAGGGCGGGTTCTATCATGACTTTATTATCCCCATCTACAAGGTAAACTGTAGGGTATCCTTCAATTTTATACTCTTTTGTGTATTCTTTATTTTCTTGTTTTTCCGCATTAACGTATGCAACTGCATACAAGTTTTTTATATCTTTATCTTTGGTTATTTTTTTAAATGTGGGGGCAAATTTTTGGCAATATCTGCACCAGTCTGTATAAAACCATACAACCATTGGTTTTTTTGTTTCAAGCGCAAGTTCAATGGATTGTCCTTTGTCATAACTTTTAGATATTACAACAGGGCGGTTTTTAAAAGACTCTGCAACTTTATCTCCTGTTATGAAAGCAAGTGCGCCCGTATTAATAAGGGTTAAAATTAAAGTCGTTATTACGACAGGGTAAATTTTCTTTTTCATTTTTTAGTTTTCTCCTAATTTATTTAAACAACATTTCTTATATTTTTTTCCGCTTCCGCATGGACACGGGTCATTTCTTCCTATTTTTACGGTTTTAGAGTTTTCTTTTTCACCTAAAACTTTAGAAAATACATCTGAATTATACAAAATACTAAGAGAAGAAAATCTCAAATTGTCTTTATATTCTTCTTTAAAAGTTTCAATAATATCTTCGATTTTTTCATATTTTTTATCGGATACGCTATTTATAACATTTAAAAACCCGTCATACTCTCTGAATTTTTTCATTAAAAGAGAGGGAGGGATTTTATCTGAGGTCAAGAAATATTTAACACATTCAACTTCATTGTCGTTTTCAATTTTTCCCTTTTTTAAAATTTTATTAAAATAAGCAAGATGAGGAATTATAAAAATTCCTAAATTACTATCTGAAAATATACCTGTATCATACTCTTTTATAGAATTTTTAAAACCTTTGATGGCATTTATCATAAAATCGTTATTAAATTCTTCTATTTCAAAAAATTCTAAATTTAAATTTTCATCCAACGGATTATATTTAACTTCATCAATTTTTCCCGTGTGAAAAAGATAAAAGTTATTAAGAACTTCATCAAGGTCTTTGTTTGAAAGAATAATTTCATCCTTTTTAAAACACTCGATAAAAGATGAATTAAAACTCATAACGGATTTTTTTATTTCCAATAAATTTTCATTTGAGTTTAAAACGGCAATTTTTGGATTTTTAATAACGGCTTTTATGGCTTCAAGGTCTGCGTCATATTCATTCAATTCAGAAAAAGTTTCAAAAATTTCAAGAAGGTAAAATTCATTTCCCGCTTGAATAACTCTGGCTTTTATAAAATCATAAAGCCCGATTCCTCTAAGATGAGTAGTTTTAACAAGAGGAATAAGGGTATAAGTTTTTTTATCAACTATATTTTTACATTCAAAGGCATTTTTATATATCTTTTTTATTTGGAAAACTGATATAAAACTGTTTTTAACTTCTTCAAGAGTTTTTTCATCCGCCCCTTTATTTTGGCTTTTAAAATAGTCTATAACTTTTATACCGCTTTGTATTTTTCCTTCAAGAAGGTACTCTATTAAAACGTCATTCAGTTGAGATTCTTTTCTTATTTCAATTTTATTTTTCTCTAAATATAATTCAAACTCCCCACCCAAAAATTCATCTTCCACAATAAAATCAATTAATAAATCCATTGTTTTTGAAATAGTTTCAACTTTATCTGTTATACAAGGCATTTTACCCTCTTTTCAAACATATAAGATATTCTACGTTCCCCTGTTTTGCACCTTGAATGGGAGATTGTATAACTCCTTTAACTTCAAGATTAAATTTAAGAGCATACTCTTTAATATCTTCTATTATTTTTTTGTGAACATTTAAATCTTTAACAACGCCGCCTTTTTGAATTTCACTTCTTTGGGCTTCAAATTGCGGTTTAATTAAAAAAACCATCAAAGCGTCTTTCTTTATGAAATTTAAAATATTTTCCAAGACCTTTTTTATTGAAATAAAAGATAAATCCATGCTCATAAACTCGGGCATTTCATCTTCATCAAGAAAATCCGTGTTAAAAATGTCTTTAAAGGTACAGTTTTTAACATTTGTTTTTTCTATGACAACAACCCTTTTATCTTCTCTTAATTTCCAGGCTATTTGATTGTACCCCACATCAACCGCATAAACTTTCTTTGCGCCGGCTTGAAGCATGCAATCCGTAAAGCCTCCCGTTGATGCACCCATATCAATACATATCTTATCTTTTAGGTCGATATTAAATTCATCCAGTGCCGCTTTTAATTTAAGACCCCCTCTTGAAACGTACGGCATTGATTTAACTTCTATTTTTTCCTTTGAATTTGGGTCTAAAAGCTTATTCGGGTCAAACATCTCACCTGCTTTTGTGACTACCCTTGAACCGATTTTAACGTTGCCTGATAAAATCTGGGCGGATGCCAGACTTTTTGTTTCAAAAAAGCCGTTTTCAAAAAGTATAAGGTCAAGACGCTTTTTCATTTTATTTTCCGATAACAATTTCTTCCTGAAGTGCACAACCTGAAACTTCAGAAGTAACGAGGGTGACTTTTTTAATCGGTCCCGATGCTTCTATTTCAAAAAATTTAGGGGGCTGCGGACTTCTTAATAAGTTTTGTATGTTTTGATAAACTTTAATCGGTTCATCCAAATAAAGAACAATAGGGGCAACAGAACCTTTTACAAAAACGATAAAAGAGGTCTTTTTGTTTATCGGATGACTTGTATACTGTTGTTGGGACATAATTTTTCTCCTTATTTTAAATTAAAAAACAGTTTGGCATTTTGGGTTGTAACTTTTTCAACATGTTCAAATGTAATATCTTTTATGTTTGCAATTTCTTTTGTTATAAACTTTAAGTATTTTGGCGAATTTTCTTCTCCCCTGAACGGGTGTGGTGTAAGATACGGTGCATCCGTTTCTAAGACAATTGATTCAAGGGGCACATAAGATACGACCTCTTTTATTTTTCTTGAATTTTTAAAGGTGACAACTCCTCCTATTCCAAGGAGCCATCCTTCATCTATACATTTTTTTGCAAATTCCTTATTTCCTGAAAAACAGTGCAAAATAACCTTTTTTACACCGCTCTGTTTTAGGATTTCAAAGGTATCGTTATGGGCTTCTCTGTCATGAACCAAAATCGGTAAATCAAGAGATAAGGCTATTTCAATCTGGATTTTAAATATTTCTTTTTGTTTTTCAATATTGGTTTTATCCCAATAATAATCAAGCCCGACCTCTCCTATGGCTATTATTTTTTCATTCTGTTTAATTAAATTATAGATATCTTTTGCACTGTTTGAATTAAATTTATCAATATCTTCAGGGTGCACACCAAGAGCCCCGTATATTTCATCATAACGATTTAAAAGGTTAATAACGGAAGCAAAGTTGTCCGGTGAAGATGACGGCACAATTATATATTCAACCCCGTTTTCAAGAGATTCTAATATTGATTTATCGGGGTTTTGAAGCATGTCTATATGAGAATGTGTATCTATCATAAAGAAATTTTAGCAGATATACATCCTATATGACAAATATATTAAGCTTTTTAGTTTGAAAACCGAAGCTGCAATCTTTCGATTAATAAGCCAAAAAAACTCTTTTGTGGAGCAATAATCTCTTCTTTTATGGCTTTAATTTCAGCGATAATCGGATTATATTCCGATAACTCGGGGTCAAATTCAAAATGCTTTACTTCTTCCATTTATCCTCCATATTTTTAAATGTCATCCTATGTTAACTTTCTCGGCACAAACTCATGGTTTCTTTAGTAAAATCTTACATTTTGTATATTTATGTTAAAATTTGTCTTATGAAAACAGAAGTTAAAAATCTTGATGAAACAAAACTCTTATCTGAAATATTCGGGGACAATATCAAAGATAAGGGCGCCTTTGTTACATTATTGGGTGATATTGGTGCCGGAAAAACCGCATTCACAAGGTTTTTAATTAAACACTTGGGAGTTATTGAAGATGTTACAAGCCCGAGTTTTGTAATCTTAAATGAATATAAATCCAAATATTTCCCGATTTACCATTTTGACCTATACAGGCTTGAAGAATCAGGGGTTAAATCCATAAAAGAGGAGTTAAGGGAATACTCTAAAGAAAACATTTTAACCCTTGTGGAATGGGCAAATTTCGGGCTTGAAGAACTGCCTTCAGACAGAATTGAAATTAAAATAAGCTACGACATAAATAACTATTCAACAAAAAGAACTTTTGAATTTACATCCAAAAATGAAAAATATATTGAAATAATAAATAAAACAACAGAAGAATTTGAAAAAGCAAGGAAAGCATAAAAATTGAATATTCTTATCATAGATACCGTATTAAATAAAACATACTTGGGAATAGAATTTAACGGCAAAAAAATAACAAAAACCATCTCAAGTGATGAAAAAAATTATCATAGTGCATATTTAATAAGAACCCTGTATGATATCTTAAATTGTGAAAAAATAAGCTTAAAAGATTTTAATTACATTGGTGTAAATACAGGCACGGGAAGTTTCACGGGAATTAGAGTGGGGCTTAGTATTGTAAAAACAATATCTAACAGATTAAATATAAAAACCGTTCCTTATACGACTTTTGATGTTTTAAAAAAAGCATACCAAACACAAAACATTATGCTTGATGCAAGAAGGGGGAGCGCTTTTTGTCTTATAAACGGCGAAATACAAATTATACCCTACAATTTAGGAATTGAAATTCTAAAAGAAAAAAATTCCAAGTTTATTGCGGATAATTCACTTATAAACAATGAAGCCTTTAAACCTTTTTTTAATAATTTGATATCCTATGAAAAGGACGATATTAATCTTGCGGAAATTGAGCTTGAGGTTGCAAAAGACAAAATAAAAAATAAAGAAGTATACGATTATTATTCAATTAAACCCACATATATACAAACCCCGCCCGTTTTTATGAAATAATTAAAATATTTGCCCGAAAGAGGTTATATAATCCTCTATAACATTAACAAGGCTTGGAATTACCCAGTATAAAATTAATGAGCCCATAACGGGTTTAAACAGGAAAGACATCTGAAATACGTTAACCTGCGGTGCGGTTTTTGAAATTGTACCCAAAATTATATCCTGCCCCAAAGTTGCAAGGAGAATGGGAGCCGCTATTTGCATGCCTACAACAAATGTATTTGAAGTGATTTTTACAAGGTAATCAAGGTTTATGATTTGTTCCAAAGGAAGCGAAGTTGAATAAATCGGAAAAACTTCAAAACTTCTTATAAACGCATTTAGTATCCAATAAATCCCGCCAATAGAAATTAAAATCAAAACCGCAAGTATAGTAAAAAAGTTTCCCATTAAAGATGCCTGAGTTCCTGATGAGGGGTCTAAAATGGTGGCAGAAGATACCCCGAGCTGACTGTTTATAATGTCACCTGCTGAAGATATGGCAGAAATTATACAGTTTACAATATATCCTATAACAAATCCGAAAGTGAAATTTAAAACAAGGCACAAAATTAAAGAGGTGTTATCGGGGATTATGGAAGGCTTGAAAACTATGGTCAGCATTATGGTTAAGATAAGAGCAAAAGAAATTCTAATCATGGAAGGAATTTCTTTTCTGTTAAAAGGGGGGCAAAACTGCATAACGCCTATAATTCGTGCAAAAATCATTATCCCCGTACCAATTGCGAGGTTTAATTCCGGAAAAAGTTTTGCAAATTCCATAAGAAATAAGTTCGCTTCCATATTATCCTCTGTAAGGGACTATTTCGCATAAACCGAGGTTTATGTTCATATCCCCCCTGAACATAGGGCTTACACTTAAAATTATATTTGTGATTTCTCCGCTCGATTGATAAAGCCTGACATAGGTATACGTTTCATATTTTAATTTCATAATTAAGCTTTTCATATTCAGCACATCATATTCATTTTTAATGTCAAACATGCCTATATTATCAATATCTCCCCACTTCACACCCACAATATCCGCATTGCATGTTATCTTATAATCGCTTAAGCTTCTTAAGTTTACCTTATAATCTATGGATTTTTTAAAGTAATTTTTATAATCGTTTAAATTAAGCTGAATTGCAGGAACAAGAATATTATCCGCATAAGAAACATTTAATGAAATTAAAAAAATAAATAAAATCAACAAATGTTTCATTTTATCTTCCTAAAATTTTATTTACTTCTATTAAATTAGGACGGGGGTTTGCCCCTTGATATGCGGGAGTATATCTCGATTTTTCGGCTCTGTCGACCCAGGGGATTTTCCCCGGGTTTTGCATAATCTCTTTAACATTATTTGAATTGGGATTAATTGCATCTTTCATTTCGTTTGCAAAGGGTCTTGAATATCTGTAATAATCAGAAGGAAGAACATAAGTATCATTTTTTGGAATTACGTTAAATGCCGTATAAGTTCCTTCCTGTATATATTCGGTTAAAATCTTGATATCAAGAAGCCCGAGAGCAACTATTGTAAGAAATACCGCAACAATCTTTGGCGCAGCCGCTATTGTTTGTTCCTGTACTTGGGTAACTGCCTGTAAAATACCGACAACAAGCCCGATTGACGCTGCCACAAGAACGCAAGGAAGCGAAATTTTTAACATTACCATAAATCCGTTTGCCATATACTCTACTAAATAATCCATCAGTTAAAACTCTCCACCAGTCCTTTAACAATAAGGCTCCACCCGTCAACCGCAACAAATATCAGAAGTTTAAACGGTAAAGACACAATTGTGGGTGATAACATAAACATACCTAATGCAAGCAAAATGTTAGCCACGACCAAATCTAACACGGTAAAAGGAACGTATATTATAAATCCAATCTCAAATGAGGTTCTAAGTTCAGATAAAATATATGCGGGCGCAACTTCCCAAATGGTTAATTCATCGGGGGATTGGGGCATTGTTTTTCTTGTTTTTTGAATAAAAAACGAAAGATCTTCCTGCCTTGTTTGTTTTAACATAAACTCTTTGAGCGGTTCTGAGCCCGCCTGAACACTGGCTACAATATCTCCGTTTTTATTGTAAGGAATGGAACCTGCTTCATACATACTTTGAAAAACGGGGCTCATTGTATAAAAAGTCATAATAACACAAAGCCCGATTAAAACCATAGCGGGAGGAACGGAATTTGTACCCATTGCGGTTTTAAGCATTGAAAAAACAATTACAAATCTAAGAAAGCTTGTCATGCACATAAAAATGAACGGCAAAAACGTAAACAACGTCATAACCGTAAGAAGTTGTAAAACGGGGTTTAAATCTTTTAATAAAACATCCATTAATAATTACCTCTTTTTGTTTTATTTTTGTCGCTTAATTCTTTCAAAAGACTTACTAAAATTTCATTATTGGGCTCATTTTCTTCTTTTGTCATACTTTGAATTAGTTCTTCTTCCTTTTTTTCTTCAAGGTATCTTTCTATTCCTTCTATATCCTTTTTCTTTTTATAATCCAGTTTTGAAATCAGATTTACACATTCACCTGAAGAAGCAATCAAATACCTTTCACCAAGACAGTTAATAATATAAAGAGTTTTTCTGTCCGGAAGTTTTAGCATATCTTCTATTGAAATCACAGACTTTTTATTGAAAAAATTATTTTGTAAGGCGGTTTTTTTATATACAACATAAGCAATGATTAAAAGTCCAATCATAGCAAGGGTATATACAATAAAGCTTGCAATATAATGTATCATTTAGTTTATTCCTCAAAATTTGAATAGTCAAAATCTTCTTTTTTAGATGCTCCGTTATTTCCTTGCGGTCTTTGCGGCGGTTGATTGGGTGCTTGCGCTTGCGGCCTTTGAGGGGGTGCTCCTTGAGGTCTTGCACCAACAGGTCTTTGCGGCGGTTGATTGGGTGCTTGCGCTTGCGGCCTTTGAGGGGGTGCTCCTTGAGGTCTTGCACCAACAGGTCTTTGAGGGGGTTGGGGTGAACTTTGCGCTTTTTGGTTTTGGGGATTATGATTAGAGGGTTCATTTTGCATTGTTTGCTTTTTTGCTTCCATATCGGAAGTTTCATCTTCATCATTTGTAGTTGCAAAAACCCGATTTATTTTAACCCCGTACTTATCATTTATAATAACAAGCTCCCCTTTTGCAACGGTTTTATTCTCAACAAGAAGGGATATTTCATTATTCATAATCGGACCTAAATCAATTACAAGCCCCTTTGAAATTTGTTTTAGGTCGCCAAGGGTCATTTTTACCTTTTTAAATTCTGCACAAACTTCAATTTGAATATCGTCCCACATAGTTTTAGAATCACTCATAACACTTTCCTTATAGTTGTTATTGTCATAACTTTCTTCTCCTTCTCCTTCTTCTTCCGTATCAATCATAATTGAAGGTTCAGGATTAACCTTAAACTCGTGTTCTATAAAAAGAGTTTTTAGGGTCATTTTTTTGATATCTGAATTTTCAAGAACAATAATATCGTCTTTAGATAAATTTTTAAGCTCATCTAATGAAATTTTGGCACATCCTGTTTTTAAATCCACATAAGCAAAATTGTTTATAAAATCGTCGTAAACAAAGTTTTCAACCGGTTTGATTTCTTCGGGAGTAATCCTGTTTAAAGGTATGCTTAAATTAATTTTGCCTGAATTTACTTCTTTATTTTTAATTAAAAATACAAAAGATAAGTTTGTTTTATTTGAAGGGTCAATTTTGCCTGTATCGGCTTCAGCTATTAAATATTTTTCAAGCCCCTTAATCACAAATTCAAAGAAACTGTTTAATATTTTTATTTCAAGTTCACTAAGTTCTTCAAGATTAAATACAGGGCCCCTTGAGCCAAAAATATCATGGAAAACAATTCTTATAAAGTCAGAAGTTGCTCTTGATGTTATAAACTGTTTATTTTTAATTGAAATTTGACATGAATAAAAGAGTTCATTTTTTAAAAGAGGGTTTTCTTTTAAATTTTCATTTTCGCTTATCGAGGCAAGCATAACTTCATATTTGTTTTCAAAAAAATCCGTAATTGAATTTTCCACACTTTTTTTAATAGTGTCATCAAACCAATTGTATGTAAGATTTAAATAGTTTTTTGCCATATTTTTTACTAAGCTTTATGAAAACAAGGTATAAACTCCCGCTTAAAATTATAAACAATTCATGTTTGGGGGGCAAAAATATTAAGGGTTATAACATTTTAATGTTTTTTTATTAAAAAGCATCAAAAATTTTTTAAAATCAGTTATAATATTTTAGTTGATGTTAGGAGATGTTTAATGCAAGAAGAAGTCAAAAAATTTAGTACAATTCAACTTTTAAACTTTTGTCTGGGGTTTTTCGGGCTACAGTTTGCTTGGCAGATGAGAATTATTCTATCGGGCCCCGTTACTGAAAATTTGGGAGCAGACGCATTTTTGTTCGGACTTATTTGGCTTGCGGGCCCCGTAACAGGAATTGTGGTTCAGCCAATTATAGGTGCTCTTTCCGATAAAACGGTTACTCCTATAGGAAGAAGGGTTCCTTATCTTTTGGGCGGTGCAATACTTGCTGCTATCGGGTTATTTGTTTTACCAAATAGCGGAAATATAGCATCACCTTACGCTGATATATACCCGAAATTAGGGCTTATCATTGCAGCGGTTATGATATGGATTATTGATGCCTGCGTTAATGCGGCACAGGGCCCATACAGAGCTTTAATTCCCGATAATATGCCAAAAGAGCAGCATTCGGTTGCAAACTCTTTTTTGAGCTTTGCAATAGGTCTTGGTTCTGTTATTGCGGCAGGAACGGCACCGTTTTTAAATTGGGCATTTCACTATCAAATGTCTGTTAATGCACAGTTTTATATGGCAGGAATTGCCTTTTTGCTTGCAATGATATGGACATGCATTACATTAAGAGAAAGAAAAATAACAACAGAGGTAAATGAAGATAAACAAAATAAAACCTCATTTATCCAAAACGTAAAAGAATTCTTTAAAATTTCACCTGAAGTATCAAAAATATGCTTGATGCAGTTTTTCTCTTGGATTGGATTAATGAGTATGATGATATTTTTCACTCAATACTCTATCCATACAATCTTTAATGTTCCTGATTTAGCAAATGTAAGCGAGAGCATAAAAGCCTCATATGAGGCCCTGAGCACAAGCGGTGCAAACTATTCTTCAATTTGTTTTGCGGTTTTTAACCTTGTATGCTTTATTGTTGCAATTCCAATCGGAAAGCTCGCAAACAAATTCGGAAATAAACCCGTTCATATAGTTTCGCTAATTTCAATGGCTCTAAGTTATTTAATTATGGCCTATACAACAGATAAAGCGCTTGTGATGTTTGCAATGGGTTTAGCCGGCATAGGCTGGTCAAGCACTCTTGCCCTTCCTTTTGCAATGTTGTCAAAATATATTAAAGAAGGGACGGAAGGCTCCATTATGGGTGTGTTTAATATATTCATAGCAGCACCCCAGGTTCTTGTTTGCACGCTTGTTGCAAAATACATTTCAGTATCAAAAATTCCGCTTGATGGGGGATTATTTAATAACCACTGGGAATACACATTTATAATCGGAGCAATTATGCTTCTTTTGGCAGCATTAAGTGCCTGCTTTATAAAAGAGAATAAATAAAATAATAAAACCGCCTAAATATAGGCGGTTTTATTTTTGTAAACTACTCCGCTTCATCTATACAAGAAGATATGATATGGTCAATTTTCGCCTGTATCAAATCCATCTTGTCCTCAATGCCATCCATACGGCTGATTAAATTTTGAGTTTTTTGAGTGTTGTCATAGAAAATATCTATAAATTCTTTAACATCAAAGTTGTCTGCGTTTTTGTTTGAAAGCGAGATTGTATCTACTTTATTTATGAGTTCTTCAATTTTGTTTTCCTGAAGTCTGTATTTTTTATAAATGCTCAAAACCGCTTCTTCAAGCTTTTGGGGCATGGATTGATTTTTTTCTGACTGAATTAGCCTTGATTTTAAATCTTCCATTTTGATTTTTTCCGACTTTTCAATTTTTGCCGCGAGAAGATCAATTCTTGCGGTAGTATTTTTAAGCCATGAATCAAAGCGCATAATATCAGAGCCTATAACCCTTGTTATTTTTGCATTTTCCAAATTAATATTTTTCAATTCCACAAGCCTTGATGCAAACTCTTTAAAGTTGGAAAGCTTATTATTTTTTTCAAGTCCGAGCCTGATTTTTGCAATATCCGATTCAACATCAAGAAGGGTATAACTTTGTTTTTCTTCCGTGTCGTCACCCTGTTCGTCTTTAACAAAAACAGATTCAATTTTTGATATTTTGTTTGAAAACTCTTTTGTTATTTCTTTAAGATTAGCGTCCGCTCTAAGTTTAAGCTCATCTTTTATAATTTCGTTGTTACGATTAACTATTTCATATAGTTTAGAGTCTACGATTTTTTGAATATCGGTCATTTTAGATTCAAAATCGGTTTTTAAACTGTTTATTGCATAATCAATCTTTTCATCAATTGTGTTTTTATAGTTTTCATTGTTTGAATTAACTATATCTAAAATTCTTTCGTTTGATTTGTTAGACGAATTTTCAATTAAACCTTCAATTTGAGAAACTTTTTCGTTTAGTTTTTCATCAATTTCAACCACAAAGTTTTCTGAATGATTTTCTTCGTTTTGTGTTCTTATAATCTCGGCTATAATAGAGGATTTAACTTCTTCAATTCCTTCTTTAAAGGTTTCTGTTGCTTTTATAAGTTCGTCTTTAATTTCGTTTTTTATTTCTTCGGCTTTTTCTTTTGTATTATCAACATTTTTATTTATTTCAAATACGGTTTCATTTAGAGAAGATTTGATGTCTTGCGCCCTTTTATCGGAACCATCGGAAAGGTTTTGAACAAGTTCGTCTTTGAATCTGTTAATTTCTTCTTTAAGATTATTTTTTTGCTCATCCTGCAAATTCAAAGATGAAATAGCCTGAATTAAAGAGTCTTTTAATTCATTGAATTTATCATTAATTCCGTTTATGACATTTCCTGATTCTTTTTCGGTTTGTTCGCTGAAACCTTGCATTAGTGTTTCTTTTAGTTCATTGAGCTTGTCTTGAATCCCGTTTATAAGGCTTCCTGATTCTTTTTCTGCCTGCAAATTAAGGTTTTGTGTAAGGGAATCTTTTAGTTCATTTAGCTTGTTTTCGATTTCATTTGTCAGCGTTTGCGATTTTTGTTCTGATTGCTCATTAAATCCTTGTATTAAAGAGTTTTTTAATTCATTTATCTTGCCTTCAAGCCCAACGATACGGTTTTCGGTTTCTTTATAACCTGATGAAACGCTTTCTTTAATTTCTTTTATTTCATTTTGTCTGTTTAAATCTTCTTTAAGATTATTATTTTCTTTTTCGGCCTGTTCTCTAAAAGCTTGCAGGAGAGTTTCTTTTAATTCATTAAGTTTATCATCAATTCCTTTTATTATTATTCCTGTTTCTTTATGGTTGGTTGAGGACCCGAGGCTTAAATTCTCAATTTCAAACTTTAAGTCCTCTATTGTCCTTGAAACATCATTCAATGAATCAAAAAGCCCCTGATCATTTTTAGAAGTCATTTCGGCAATCTTATTATCAAGAAGGTTTATTCCCTCGACTAGAGTGCAAAGAGTGCTTTCAACATTGATTGAGCCTTCTTTTATAATATCTTGCATCTTTAGAGCATTTTCTTTAAGCATTGAATTTGTTTCGTTAAAGTTGTTTGAATTCATTTCAATGCTTTTTTGGATTGAATTTGTGTTATTTTGAATAGCACTAAGGGCAGATGTTATCTGTTTTATAAGCTCAACTCTGGCTTGTGAATTATCTCTTGAAGCCAAAATTTGAACAATTTTTGAAGGAATTTCTTTATTAATCTGTTCGGACTTATCATTCACAATTTGAGACAAAAGTTCAAATTCATTTTTTATTAAATCTTCCAAACCGGCATTTAATTCGGCATTA
Source organism: Candidatus Gastranaerophilales bacterium (assembly GCA_947630535.1). Taxonomy (GTDB): domain Bacteria; phylum Cyanobacteriota; class Vampirovibrionia; order Gastranaerophilales; family Gastranaerophilaceae; genus Galligastranaerophilus_A. Next base: position 20,387 of record CANRHZ010000022.1, read on the forward strand.
TTTCTTGTTATAACATCATTAATTGCATCCAACAACGGATTTTTAAAATCTTCAATAAGCTCTGAATATGAACTTATAATATCTGATTTCAGGTTTTGTATGTTTGAATTTAGTTCCGAATAGTTATTTTCTGCTTCCTTTTCATTTTCGGTTTGCTCAATTAAGGTTTCTATTCCCTGAAGTTTTTCATTCATTCTCAATTCAAATTCATTAAAAATTTGCATGAAAACTTCATTATCATCTTCTTTTTTAAGATTGACAAAAAACTCTTTAATTGAGGAGATATCGCCTTTTATCAACGATTGAAAATCAAGCATTGCTTCTTTTAGGTCTTTTTTTTCTTCTTCGCTTATTTCTAAAATATTCTTTTCAAATAAGCTGAATTCATCAAAAAGCGCCTGAAAATTTATTGTTTTTACAAGCTCGCCTATAAGCTCAACCCCTTCTTTAATTTCCTCTATTTTTTCACTCTGTCCGGAATTTAAATGGGATTCAATTATGTTGAACTTTTCGCTCAAAATCGAAAGGGAATTTTCAAAGTTATTTTGAACAGATAGTATTGAATCTTTTGATTTGTTTGAATTTAATTCTAAGTCCTCTCTAAAGTTTTTTACTGCACCGTCTAAACATTCATTTATATTGCTAAACCCTTCGTTTATCTTTTCTGCAAGAGTAAGAAGGTTAGAATTTAGGTCTTTGGTGTGTTCTATTGCTTCTTCTTTTGATTCCAAAATAGAGTCTTTAACTTTTTGATTGGATAAATTTAAGTTCTCATATAACAAATTAAGAGTATCTTCAAAAGATGACTTTGAAGCATTTTCATCCTGTTTTGTATGGTTGATATTTTTAATTACGTCAGACAGGTAGTCTATTTTTTGAATTATTGAATTTATTGCCTCATCTTTATTTAAAAGTACAAGCTGCTCTTTTATAGGCCCCAAATCAAGGTTTTGTTTAATATTGTCCATTTGTATAATTAAAGAATCAATATCTATACCGCTCTTTAGACTTTCAATACTGTTTGAAAGCTGGACAATTCCTTCGTTATTGGCAAGGGATGAAAGCCCCGACATTATATTCGATAATTCACCCTTAATTGAATTAACCGCCGTTATAAGGTTATTTTGGCTGACGGTTTTTATTTCCGTTTTAATTTCTTCGGCTTTTTTATTAATAACGTCATAAGAAGATGTATTCAGTTTTTGAATTTCATCTTTCATGGAATTTATTGCATCACTTGATTCTATTACACTATTTACAAGGGAGTTTGAAATTTTATCAAACTGTACGTCCATTGAAGCTATAACATCATTTATTTGGGTATTTAAGGCGGAATTTACCCCGTCTTTAAATTCCGCAATTGATGTATAAAGCCTTATAATGTCCTCGTTAACATTTGAATTTGAGTCCATTTTAAGGCCTTCAAGCTTGCTTATGATGTTATTTAGCTGCCCCTGAAAAACATTTTTAAGGTCATTATCATTAAGGTCATCAACGCTTCTTTTAAATTCATTCACTAACTCATTTAAAGAAGAAATCTTATCCGCCAAAACTTCAAGATCGCCTTTGGTGGCACTATCCACAATGAGCCTGTTTATTTGGTTTAGAGTACTTTGCAACTGTTCAAATTTTTCCGTATTCTGAACGGAAGAAGATTGTCTTATTATGTTTTTAATTTCTTCCTGTTTATCACTCACTGCATTCATAGCCGAAACCAAAACATTCTGGTTTCCTTCTATTGATTCAAGAAAGTATCTGAGCCTTTGGAATTCTTCCCTTGAGCTTAGGGCTTCAACCCTTCTTAAAAACTCCTGAAAGTTGTTATTTAAAACTTCCACAATCCCGTCATACGATTTTGAAATTGAAACAATATCATCACACAACTTTGAAATTTGTCCCGTGGATGAAGCATTTTTAAGGGATTCAAAAGATTTAATAAGCCCTTCGGTTTGAAGTTCCTGACTGTTCATTTTAGAGTGAAGGGCTTCAATATCGTTTAAAATTCTCGTAATTTCAGTTTCTACTTTGGGGTTTTGAATATTCTTTTCAACCGAAGATATAAAGTCCTCAAATAAACCTAATCTCTCTTTTATTTCCGAATTTTTATCTTCAAGAACCTTTATAAGAGAATCGGAAACTTCATCCGATAGATTTGTGAAGTTTTCAAGGTTGGCTTCTTCAACCTTTTGAACAAGTGAATCAATAAGTTCCTTAACTTCAACCCTGTCCATGGAAGGCTTATCAGACAACCCTCTTATCACGTTTGTCAGTTCATTTACCTTTACTTCTAAATTGTCATTCATACTCATAAGTTATAGTCCAATCTCTTGATTTAATCCCCATTTATGAACAATTGTACCCTAAATTACAGATTTTTTGCTTTTTTGTGTAGTTTTTTTACAAGGAAGCCAGTTTTTTTATCATTAATAAATCCTTTAACATTAAATCTCTGGGCTGATTAACCTCGAGCGAATGCTGCCTTAAAAGATATGAAGGATGAAAAACGGGCACGAGTTTTATTCCGTCTTTGTATTCAAAAACCTTTCCTCTTGCTTTTGTTATGGTAAGTTTTTTATCTTTTAAAAAGCTCTCCATTGCCGTAGCACCGCACAAGATTATAACATTTGGTTTTACTATATCAATTTGTTTAATTAAATTCCCCTCACAGGCTATTTTTTCCATTGGCGTCGGTTTTCTGTTTTTCGGAGGTCTGCATTTAATTGTGTTTGCAATATATAAATCTTTTTTTCTGTTTAATCCGGCTTTTTGCAAAAACTCGTTCAAAAGTTTTCCCGCCCGCCCGACAAAAGGAGTTCCCGTTTTATCTTCATCCGCCCCGGGGGCCTCTCCTATGAGCATGATTTTTGCCTTAGCTGAGCCGTCTGCAAAAACAATATTGTTTCTTTCTTTATAAAGCGGGCAGTTTGTGCAGTTTTTCAGTTCTTCTTTTAATTTATCAAGCATTAATTTTTATATTCCTTTTCAAATCCAAACAGAGAGCTTACGGACTGGTCATCATGGATTCTGGAAATTGCCTCACCCAGAAGGGGAGCAACTGAAAGCTGGGTAATTTTTTCGGGAATATATTCGTTTGTATTAAGAGGGATTGTGTTGGTAACAATAACTTCTTTAATGGGAGCATCATTTAACCTTTGAAGTGCAGGGCCCGAAAATACCGGGTGAACCGCACAAACATAAACCTCTTTTGCGCCCTCTTTAATTAAAAGTTTGCTTGCTTCGCAAATTGTTCCCGCCGTATCAATCATATCGTCAAACATAACGCAAATCTTGCCTTTAACATCCCCGATAACATGGTCTGCAACGGCAACATTGTGTTGGGTTCTTCTCTTATCAATTATTGCAAGCGGGCATGAAAGTTGCTTTGCAAATACTCTTGTTCTTTGAACACCGCCCGTATCAGGTGATACGGCAACAAGTTCTTCTTGATTTAAGTTTAATTTCTTTATGTAATCAACGATTATGCTTGTTGCATAAATGTGGTCAACAAGAATGTTGAAAAATCCCTGAATTTGACCCGTATGCAAATCCATTGCAAGAACACGGTTCGCACCGGCCGTAGTTAAAAGGTCCGCAACAAGCTTAGCCGTGATTGCTTCTCTGCCTGATGTTTTTCTGTCTTGTCTTGCATAGCCGTAATACGGAATAACGGCCGTAATGGTTTTTGCGGAAGCTCTTTTAAACGCATCAATTATAATAAGGAGCTCTACAAGGTTTTCATTTACCGGATTACATAGAGGTTGAACTACAAAAACGTCATCTCCCCTTATTGAATCTTGTATTTGAACGTATATTTCGCCGTCTGAAAAATTCTTAATAATCATAGGGCCGACGCTTGTACCCAAATATCTTGCAATTTCTTCTGCGAGCACGGAGTTTGAACGACCTGAAAATAATTTTATGTCATGTGTCGGCAAAACATTTTGTACTCTTTCCATAGAAGTTTCCACACAGCTTGTCATCTGTTTTCTCCTTTTTTATTATAATTTTTAATTTCTTTTTGAGGTGCTCTTGTAAGGGCAAGCGACTTTGGTGTTACATCATGCGTAATAACGGAACCTGCGCCAATTAAAGAGTTTTCGCCAATCGTGACGGGGGCAACCATAACAACATTAGACCCGATTGATGCCCCGTCATTAATTTCGGTTTTAGATTTTATTTTGGTTCTTGAATCGTAATTTGCGGTAATTGTGCCTGCCCCTATATTTACATTTGACCCCACATTAGCATCTCCCACATAGCTAAGGTGGCAAATATTAGTATGGGATTTAACTTTTGCCTTTTTTAATTCCACAAAATTGCCGAGCTTCACATAATCTTCTATAGTGCAATCTCCCCTAAGATGAGTAAAGGGGCCGATTTTACAGTTGGAGCCTATTGTGTTTTTACCTTCAATTACGACGTTGGGAAGGATTATTGTATCTTTTTCTATTGTGGTTTCAGGTGAAATACAGGTTGAATCAGGATCAACTATTGTAACTCCAAATTCCATTAATTCACTAAGTTTTCTTTCTTTCATAATTTTTGTTGCCCGTGCAAGATGAATTCTTGAATTTATTCCAAAAATTTCATCCGCCTCTTTTATAACGTACGGACAAACTTTTTTTGAATGGGAAGTGCCCCATTTTATTAAGTCTGTTAAGTAATACTCTTTTTGAGCGTTATCATTTTTAATTTCATCAATTCCAAATCCGACCGTTTTCCAATTTAAACAATAAATTCCGGCATTAACTTCTTTTATTTTTTGAATATTGTCATCAGCATCTTTTTGTTCAACTATGCTCTCAATTTCGTTATTTTTATTTCTTACAATTCTTCCGTATCCGAAAGGATTATCAAAATAAGCGGTCATAACGGTAATATCGGATTTTTGTTCATTATGAAAATTAATAAAATCACAAAGCGTGGAAGCTTTTATAAGGGGGGTATCCCCGCACAAAATAAGTACATTCCCTTCATAATCTTTAAGTTTTTCACTTGCAACCTTAAGAGCATGCCCTGTTCCCAATTGCTCTTTTTGCAGAGCACAATTTACGTTTTTATAATTTATAGAAAGGTATTCTTCAACCTTCTTTGCGCCATGCCCTACTACAACAATATTTTCTTTTGCTCCCGCTTTAATTGCGGAATCTAAAACTCTTGCTATAAGAGGTTTATTAAATATTTCATGGAGAACTTTAGGGGTGTTAGATTTCATTCTTGTACCCTTGCCCGCAGCAAGGATAACGGTTTTTAAATCTGAGTTCATATTTGTTGCCCCTGGGTTTTTTATATTCATTAAGAATTTTCCCATGAAAAACATTGATTTTAAACAATTATTTACGTTTTATTAAGTTTAGCGTATGCGCTATTTAAAAGGGAGCTTTCGGGGTATTTTGCCATTCCTTTCAAAAGAATGTTTTTTGCCCCTTCAAAATCTTTTTTGTCGTATAAAATGCTTGATAAATCAATATAATCTCTAACATTAACGGGCTCATAAGAGTTAATTTCAGAGATAACTTCTTCGTACTTTTCAACCATATTAAGAGATTTATAAACGAAAGATAAGTTGTATAGATATATTATTCTTTTATTTATACTGTATGCCTTGTCCAAATTGTACAGGGCTCTTTTAAAATTACCCTTTTTATAGTGTGAAAGACCGATATAATTATAACATTCGGAATTTAAATTTTCGTTTTCTCCGATTGCATATTCAAAAGCATTAATTGCCCTCAGGTAATCATTTAATTTGTAATATATTTTCCCGAGTTCAAAATAATAAAGCCCTTCATCCTGTTTTTTTTCAATTGCTTTTATTATCTGTTTTTTTGCCCCTTCAAAGTCATTATTCATAATCAAAATTTGTGATGAATAGTAGAGAATATCGGGGGTTTCTTTTATATCGGGGTTTTCTTCGATTATCTTATCAAAATATACTTTTGCATTTTTGGGGTCATTATTTTTAATTGAGTTTTTTAAGCCCTCAAAGTTTTTTGTATCTGCAAAAGAAGGGCATATAAAAAATAAAATGATTATTATCAAGAGTAATTTTTTCATTTAATATAGTCTTTAACAATATCAATAACTTTTTTTTGAATATTTTCAATTGTATCGTCTGCGTTTATAACCTTTATTCTCTCGGGCTCTTTTTTTGCAAGCTCCAAATAGCCGTATCTCAGTTTTTTATGAAATTCAATACCTTCTTTTTCAAGACGGTCTTTAACATTCCCTAATCTTTTTTGTGCAATTTCCGAGTCTATATCAAAAACAATTGTTAAGTCGGGCTTTAATTTTGAAGTTGCAATTTCATTCAATTTGTTTAATGTATCAATATCTTGGCCTCTGGAAAATCCTTGATATGAAACGGTTGAATCAATATATCTGTCGCATAAAACGACATATCCTTTTTCAAGAGCAGGTTTTATTTCAAATTGCACATGCTGGGCTCTGTCCGCAAGATAAAGAAAAGATTCCGCAACATCCGAAACGGGCTTATCATAGTGAAGAAGAATTTTTCTCAACTCGACACCAAGTTCCGTTGCGCCGGGTTCTCTTGTTAAAATGTTTTTAATGTTGAGTTTATCCAGATATTTTTTTAACAGTTCAAGCTGGGTCGTCTTTCCGCACCCATCTGCCCCTTCAAACGTAATAAAAAGACCCCTTTTCATTTTTGCTCCATATTTATTAAATCTTATTTTATTTTAAACAAAAAACCCTATATAGTATATATCCATATGAACCTTTATTTTTTTATAAATTTTTTGTAATTTTTCTTGATAAATAAATTTGATTTGAGTTAATTTCGAATTATTGATATTAATTGTAAAAAATTCAATAAAATCGGGAATGAAGCCAAATTGTAAAAATTAAATTACAATTAGAGTTTTTTTATGGAATTTAATTTATAATGTAGAAAAAATCATTTACTAGAATTAAAAGAGGAAGTTTCAAGTGGAGACAACAAAAACAAATTACCCCGATGAAATCGTTAGCGCAGGACAGTTACTTAGAATTTTAGATTCCGATGCAAAAGAAATTTCCACACTCTGCAAAAGAGCATGTTTAAAACCTAAAAAAGACGGTTTTGGAAATATATACTTTTCAAAGGGCGATGTAGACGTTTTAAGAAAAGTGAAAGAACTTTATGAACGCACAAAAAAATTACAGGATGAAAAAAAGATAAATCCGAATATTAATATGAATGCTTCCGTTAAAGAAAATAAATTAAAAAGCATTAAAAAAGAAAAAACGGAAAACCAATTTATAGAATCTTCAATCAAAAATGAAAATTCCATATCTTCTTCATCAATTCTTCCCGTTAAACCTGAAACAAGAACTGAGATGATGAACGGGATGGGGAATACTTTTATAAGAAAAATAGAAAATATGGAAACAAACGTAATTACAAAAATTACGGATGTGCTTTCTGAAAAGCTTGATGGGCTTGATGAAGTTATAGTTGAACTTATAAAAGCAAAAACAGAAAATGAAACCCTAAGACAAAAGGTTAACGAGCTAAATAAAGAGAATTTTTCTCTAAAAACCGAAAATGCAAGCTATAAATCAATTGGTCTGGGTTTATATGTAAAAAAATCAACGGATGATTTTACGTTTTAGATGAGTACTCTTTTAAGAAGCTTTTATCATAATTTAAGAGAACCTATTATAATTTGCGATTTGCAAAGCGGGCTTTTTTATCAAAATAAGGCCTGTTTAAACGCTTTTAAAATCAGCCCTGAAAATAATACCCTAAAAAGTTTAAACAAAATAGGGTACAAGTTTCATTTTGATTTTTGCATTTTAAACGGGGACGATATGACGCTTACCCCGTTTGATGAGGCAATAAAATCCAAGCTTTCATATACAACATACGGAATTTATCAGGAATCTGAAAGAAAGTATTCCTATTATTTAATAAATGCTTTTTCCATAAAAAAATACAGGATAATTTATTTTTATGACTGCACAAAAGATTTAGAGTGCGAAAAAGCCTTTGAAGAAAATGAAAAACTAAAAATTCAAAACAGAGAATTTTTAAACACAAATTCAAAAGCACAAAATCAGGCGGTTAAAATGGCACTTTTAAACCGCATTTCAACGAGCTTATCAAAAACTCTTGATTTGGATACAATGATTTTATCCGCCCTAAAAGAGCTTAGTATAATTTTTGATGCAAAAATGTTGTATTTTGCAAAAATGATATCTAAAAACGAGTTTGAAATTGAAACATCATACCCGAACAAAACGCAAGACAACAAGAAAACTTTCTTTTTTGCAAACAAAATAACAGACATTTTGCAAGAAGGTAAAAACAACATTCAGACCTCTCTTAAAATTCATGATAAATCAAAAAACACCCTTCAAACACCGCTTACGAGAATTATAATGCCCGTTATGAAAAGAGGAGAGCTCTTTTCAATAATTGTAATTTTCACTCCGAAAAAAAATATAACAGAGCTTGAAGGAGAACTTTTACGTGGCATTTCAATGCAGATATCAAACGCACTCATTAGCGCAAGCCTTTTTTATGAAGTAAATAAACAAAAAGAAGAACTTCAAAAAACGCTAAATGAGCTTAAAGAAACCCAGCTTCAACTTATAAATTCTGAAAAAATGGCATCTTTAGGGCAACTAATAGCCTCCGTTGCGCATGAAATCAATACACCATTAGCTTCAATTTCATCTAACAACGAAATGACAAAAAAACTTTATCTGCAATTTAAAGACAGTGTGGATAGTGAAATTTTTGAATTACTTAATGATACCAACAGTATTGATTTTGAAGCAATTAAAAGAATTGCAAACCTTGTACAATCCCTAAAAAGGTTTGTAAGGCTGGATGAAACGGTTGTACAGAAAGCAAATATCAATAAAGAGCTTGACTTAACACTTAGCATCCTAAGACATAAGACCAAAAAAGGAATTGAAATCATAAAAAATTACGGACAAATAGACGAAATTGAATGTTATCCGAATATGCTAAATCAGGTCTTTTTGAATATATTAATGAATGGAATTCAAAGCATAGAAAAAGAAAAAGGGCAATCAGGCGGCGGAAAAATAGAAATAGAAACAAAAGAAGAAGGGTGCAATCTTATAATCAAAATAACTGATAACGGTTCAGGGATAAAAGAGTCTGATAAAAATAAAATTTTTACGGCAGGATTTACAACAAAAAAAGTGGGCGAGGGAACGGGCCTCGGACTTGCTATATGTAAAAAAATAATAGAAAAGCATAAAGGAAAAATTACTTTTGACTCTAAAACCCTAAAATCAGGAGAAAAGTCTACCTCATTTAAAATAGTTATTCCAAAAAAATCTTAAAAATTGACTCTTGAAACTGCTTTTACAATCTGATAAAATGAGATAGTGTTAAAATATAGATGGGAGTTTATTTTATGACGAATTTGTTTGGAGCTTACCCCCCCCCCCA
>CANRHZ010000023.1 GCA_947630535.1 Candidatus Gastranaerophilales bacterium
GGGGGGGGGGGGGTAAGCTCCAAACAAATTCGTCATAAAATAAACTCCCATCTATATTTTAGTACATTTTTATTTTATCAAATTGTTTTTAACTTTTCAAGAGATAAAAAATCCCGCAAAATTTCTTTGCGGGATGTATTTAAAATTTATCTTTTTATGCAACGGACGCAGAGCGGGTTATAGCGGGTGCTACTGCTTCGGCCCCCATCAAACATGGACTGTGTCCGAGCTTGGCCACTTGCTCCCGAAGAAATGACTGAGCCTGACCAGTATTCATCGTAGACGAAATTGCCAATTAAAGAGCTGTTGATATACATAGAGCCAAGTTCATCAATGTCTGGTAATCTTGAATCATCGCCTTGTTTAGCACAAAGAGAACCTGCATCAGATTCATCTTCGCTATATGATGGGGCAGATTTAGAAACATCACTTGAAAATGGCATTGGTGCAACAACAATGCTATTGGTTCTATATAAAACAGTAATAAATCCTACATCTTTTCCGACTTCATTTGGGCCTTTTAGGCCGTTTAGGTCGTATATCATATTAACGCAAGTTTTTGTTTGAACATAATCGTAACTATCAACTTTAGAACCGCAATTCGGATTGTAAAACAGGGCAATTGATTCACCATTTACCGTTTCAAAGGCTGCCGCTTTAATATCGGTTGTAAGTTTATAATCATCTTCTGAATAATCTTCAGGGTCAGGATATTCAGTGAAATACGGATTTAATTCTTTTAAACTTTTTGGGAAAGATAAAGTAGTTCCATCCAATGCTATTATGCTTGATGGTATTCCGCAAGCAGTGAGGTTATTTGAATTACAAATATTTTGTACTCTATAGACTTTTGATAGTCCGTCAATTATAAAGGCTTCTGCCGCACCATCTATGATTTGTTGTTCTGTTTCATTATTTGATGAGCCATATCCTGAAATACTATCCATCTCCCCTATTGCTTGGCTCATTCTGGCATATAGTGCTTTTCTTTGAGCATTCCATGCTTTATCATTGACGTTCACAAGCAAACTTGGCAGAGTAATTGCAGCAACAATACCAATAATCGTCAGTGTTATCAATACTTCTGCTAAAGTAAATCCGCCTAATCCCTTGGGGGGGGGGGTAAGCTCCAAACAATTTAACCATAAATTAAACTCCCATCTATATTTTAGTACAATTTCATTTTATCAAATTTAAATATTATTTTCAAGATTCATTTTTGTTGACTTTTGTTTTTAATATAAAAGACATCGGAACCATAATAAAAGCAATGAGGGCCAATATCTCAAAAACATCAACATAAGCCATTATCTTCGATTGAACGGTCAAAGATTTATAAAAATAGGCATTAGCTTTAATATGGGCGCTATATCCGCCCATAGTCGAAGAAAATGTATGAATCATAGAGGACAGTTTATTTTGAAAAACAAGATTAAAATCGGATAAATGCCTTACAAGGTATGTTTGATGTGCTTGAGAATACCTTGCAACAAGGGTGTTTGCAACTGATGCTGCACCTGCCGTTACAACGGTTTTATAGAGGTTGTGCAAGCTTGCGCCGTTTGATAATTCATTTTTCGGAAGGGTCCCGAGCACAAGAGATGAAACGGGTACAAATACAAATATAACCCCCACCCCAAGCAAAATATTCGGAAGGGATAAATAAAGAAAAGAAACCTCAAGGTTTATATTTGTATACATTAAAACCGAAATTCCAAGGAAGAAAAACCCCGTTGCAATAAGTTTTCTGTTATCAAAAATTTTCATAAGGGGATTTATTAAAATTATCATTATCACGGATGAAATAATCCTTGGTGCAAGGCTCATTCCGCTTAACATAGCCGTATAGCCCAATATATTTTGTAAAAACTGCGGAATTAAGACTATACTTGAAAAAACTATCATATTGACGCTTGAAGATATAATTGTTCCGGCAAAAAAGTTTTTGTCCTTGAAAACTCTTAAATTTACAAGCGGGTTTTTGTATTCCAGCTCCCAAACAATAAAAAATATAAGGGATGACAATGAAATAAACGAAAGAATTCTTATCCAATCCGCATCAAACCAGCTATACTGTTGTCCTTTATCCAAAACTACCTGCATAGTTAAAAGCCATATTACAAGGGATATCATCCCTAAAAAATCAATACTTGTTATCTTTTTTCTTGTCGTAAGCTCTTTTATGTTCGAGTGTGCCATTGCGACAGAAATAATACCCACCGGAACATTTATCAGATAAATCCACTGCCAATCGGCATTATCAACAATAAATCCCCCGAATGTCGGCCCCAATATTGCAAAAACCATAACCGCCATTCCAAAAAGGCTCATTGCTATGCTTCTTTTTTCAAAAGGAAATTCGGATAACAAGACAGACTGTGCTATCGGGGTCATGGGCCCCCCTCCGATACCTTGAATAAGCCTGCCTATAACCATCATATTAAGGCTATGTGCAAAGGCACACATAAGAGAGCCGATTGTGAAAATTGAGATAAAAATTTTTAAAAAAAGTTTCCTTCCCATTAAATTTTCAAGCCAGCCCGTCATTAAGATAAGACAGGCATTTGCAATCATATAAGATGTTATAACCCAGTTGGCTTCATCAACGGTAGAACCAAAATAGCCTGCAATGTGCGGAATTGCAACATTTGTTGCGGATGTTGCAAGACAAGAAAAAGAGGCGGGAATTAAAATCGTAAGTGCAATAAGCCAGAGAGGTTTTTTTGTTTGGGCTGCTTCATTCATTATTTTATTTTGACCTCAGGCACGCAGGACATCCCCGGAACTATATTATACTTTGAGATATCTTCTTTAAATATTATTTTTACAGGCACCCTTTGAACAATTTTTACATAACTTCCGACCGCATTTTCCGGCGGGAACAAGCTTGCCTTTGCGCCCGTTGCCATTTGAATGCTTTCTATTTCTCCTTCAAATTTTTTACTCGGGTAGGCATCAATTTTTATTTTTACTTTTTGCCCCTTTTTCATGTTTGCAATCTGGGTTTCTTTATAATTTGCAACTACCCACATTTGTTTGGGAACAATTGAAAATAAGGGGGCGCCAACTTGAACAAAGTTTCCTTCTTCAACGCTTTTATTTGTAATAAGACCGTCTTGAAGGGCATAAATTTTAGTATAAGAAAGGTTTAAATTGTTTTCTTCAACCTCTGCTTCCAACCTTTTTACGAAAGATTCCGTTTCATCCAGCCTCTTTTTTTTTGATTCAAGGTTCAATTTTGATGTTTCATATTTTGTTTTGCTTAAGTCGTACTCTTGTTTTGAGGCAATTCCCTTTTCAAACATTTTTGAATATCTTGTATAATCATCTTTTGCAAAGTTAAACTCTACATTTGATTTTTCGGTTTCGTTTTTTGCAAATTGGAAAGAAGCTTTTGCCTCGTCCAGTTTGGATTTAGATTGATTTAATCTTGCTTTATAGTCATTAGGGTCAATTTCTAAAAGCAAATCTCCCTTTTTAACTTCCATATTATCGTCTATTTTAAGGCTTATAACCTGCCCTTGAATTCTCGGTGAAACGGTTATTATATGTCCTTCAACAAAGGCATCATCCGTTGATTTATAAAAACAGTTGTGAATAGAATAAAATATTAAGCACACCACAAAAACAACCGTTGTAATTATCGGTATAAATACCCTTTTTTTAGCGTATTCGGGGCGATTATCTTCCGTTATATTATTTTCATCCATTGTAATTTCCTTATATTTGAAGGGTGACTTTATCTTCAAGGTTATAAAAAATTTTATCTAACGTATTAAGGCAAATTTCCATTTCTTCTTTCGGAACATTCTTTGTTGCAATCTGCCTTATTTTGTTTGCGGTAATTTTTACCTTTTGATAAAGTTCTTCTCCTTTTTTTGTTAATTTAACTTTGTATATTTTTCTGCCGTTAGAATCGACGGTTTTTGTTATAAGCTCTTTTTCAAGCAGGATTTTAATAATTCTGCTTATGTTGGCTCTGTCTTTAAGAGTAATTTCAGATAACTGTCTTTGATAGAGTTCTTTATTGTCGGCAATCAAAGAAAGGACGTAAAACTGCTCGGTTGTAATATCATAGCCCTCCTCCATAAAGGTTTGATTTGAAAAAGCTCTTAACATTACACCCGTTGTATAAAGTCTTGCTCGGATTCTTTCTCTTAAAATACTTCTTAGCATTTTTGTTTGCGGTATAATTATCTTGTGTTGTAATTATAACACAAGAAAAATAAAGGACAACTATGAAAAAACTTACACTCTTAATTTTTATAATGCTCATATTTTTTAATACTACTTATGCAAAGCAAAAAACCGACAATTCAAATAAAGATAAAATTGAATATGTTAACCTTAACTTTTGGGAAAATTTTAAAGACGAATATCTGACAGAGCACCTTTTAAATTTGTATGAAAAGAATTATGACCTTAAAATAGCGGAATTAAAAGTAAAAGAAAACGAAAAACTGGTTAAGATGAATTTTGCAAATGAACTTCCTTTTGTCGGGTTTGAACCTTACATAGGAAGGGATTTTAAATCTTCTCTCCAAAAATTCGGCTCTATGTATATTCCAAGCTATTCTCAAAGCAACTTTTTATTACCGATTCAGGCAAGCTATGAAATTGATATATGGGGCAAAAACAGATTAAAAACAAAGTCTTATCAAAAAAACCTTGAAATAATTAAACAAAAAGAAAAGGCAACATATATTCTTTTAGTGTCTGATTTTGTATCGGATTACTTTAATTTAATTAAAACGGATAAACTTCTTGATATCCAAAAAAACTTAATTGAAACCCAAAGCGAAATTTTATCAAAAATAAAAGACAAAAAAGAAATCGGGCTTGCAACCGTTGATGAAGTTTTAACGGAAGAAAAGTACCTGTCTTTATTAAATGAAGAAAAAAACAGTCTTGAAAACAAAAAAGAAATTTTACTAAATTCCATAAGAGCTTATTTAACCGTTAATGAAGGAGAAATCAAAAGAAAAAATTATAACAATATTTTAATACCCGAAAACATTCCCGAAAAATTGAAGGCAGATATTATAGAAAATCGCCCCGATTATATGATAAGCGAATTAAGCCTTAAAAAATCGGGTCTTGATGTAAGGGTTGCAAGAAAAGAGCTTCTCCCGTCAATTGTAATATTCGGCGAGATTGGATTAAATGCATATAAATTCAACGATTTATTCAAATCCTCAAGCGAACTTTTTAATGCGGGAATTTTCCCTTCTTTTGATATATTTGCGGGCGGAAAAAAAGTTGCTTTTCTAAAATACAGAAAATATTTATATGATGAAGCTTTCAATAACTACCAAAAAACAACCGTTGACGATATAAAAGAGGTTAACAACGCACTCTTTGAATTTCGTACCCAAAAGAAAAATTTTATTGAAGCCAAAAAAAGAAATAATATTCAAAATGAGATTTTTAATCTGATTAAAGACAGGGAAATAATAGGCACTTCTTCAAAACTTGATGTACTGTACGGAAGGGAAGCAAGTTTGCTTTCTCAAAAAGAAGAAGCTTCAAATAAAATAAACTGTATAATCTCAATTATATCTTTATATAAATCCACGGGCGGAGCTGATTTATTAAATTTAGGCGGGGAAGATAACCTGTAAAAAAAGGAAGATAGAATGATAAAAAAACTTATACTTTGTATTATATTTATTATGTTCATATCGAAAGGAGTCAACATGAGCGAAGCTAAGTCTTTAAAATTGGAAAAATCTTGGGACAAAACATTTGAAAAATCGGATATGGTTGAACATAAAAAAGTTACTTTTCATAACAGATACTCTATAGAACTTGCTGCCGATATGTACATTCCAAAAGAATATAAAGGTAAGCTTCCCGCTATTGCAGTCAGCGGGCCTTTCGGAGCAGTTAAAGAACAGGCTTCGGGGTTGTATGCACAGGAAATGGCAAAAAGAGGATTTTTAACAATTGCCTTTGACCCTTCATTTACGGGCGAATCGGGCGGACAACCAAGGTATGTTGCATCTCCCGATATAAATACGGAAGATTATTTGGCGGCAGTTGATTTTCTTTCCGTTCAGGAAAATGTCGACCCCGATAAAATATCAATAATTGGTATATGCGGTTTTGGAGGTATGGCAATTAATGCTGCCGCCCTTGATACAAGAATTAAAGCGACTGTGGCATCCACTATGTATGATATGTCAAGGGTTAGCGCATACGGATACTTTGATAAAACGGACGAAAACCAAAGATATGAAATGAAAAAAAGTTTAAATGCCCAAAGAATTGAAGATTACAAAAACGGTTTCTATAAAAGAGGGGGCGGAGTTGTTGACCCGCTTCCAAAAGATGCACCCTTTTTTGTTGCCGACTATTATGATTATTATAAAACCAAAAGAGGATATCACCCACGCTCCCTAAATTCTAATGAAGGGTGGAATGTTACAGGGTGTATGTCCTTTATAAATCAGCCCATATTAGAATTTGCACCCGAAATAAAAAGTGCGGTTTTATTAATCCATGGAAGTAAAGCCCACAGTAAATATTTTAGCGAAGATACATTCAAAAAATTAAGGGGAGATAACAAAGAACTGGTCATTATAAAAGATGCCGTCCATACGGACTTATACGATAAAAAAGATGTTATTCCGTTCGATAAAATTGAAGCTTTTATAAGGGAGAATATTAAATAATCAAAATCACTCAAACACTATGTTTCTTGTTTGCCAAATATAAATATCGCCTTTATAAAATCCGCCTTCTATATCCTGAGGGGATTTGAACTCTTTTTCTATAATGCTTGCATTATAAAAGAGCTTTTTTACCATATCGTATATTTTTTTATCGCTCTTAACATCTTTTGTTCTTAGCTCGATATCAATTATATTGCCGTTTTCATCTACGGTTGCAGGACAGTTATCAAACTGTTTGGATTTATATGTAATTTCTTTTGTTTTTTTATTAAATAAAAATGTATTTGACTCAATTGAATCGTTCAGAAAATAAAACGGCGGAGTAAATTCATACAGGGATAGTTTCATATTCCCCTTTCCATCGTCCGTATAGAGTGTAAATTTATATTCCGAAGGTATATTGTTATTAATTAAAATGCCCGGCTTAATACTTTCTTCATCTATTTGGTAATTTTTTCTTAAAGTGATTGCATCGAGAGAATATTTTGAATATGCAACGTTTCTTATGGCAGAATAAAAGTCTTTGTTTTCACCGGAACACAAACAGCTTCTGTAAGCCCCCGCCGCAGAACAATTTTTCATATCTTCTCCGTTGAATGCGGAGCGCACGATTATTGGTTTTTTAGGGTCTATACCGTTAGATTGCATAAAAAGTTTTATATAATCTATTTTTTCTTTATGCTTATCTTCGTTATAACGGGTATCAAGCGGACTACATGAAGTATTTTGGCTTATTTTACCGATTATACTTTCTATACATTCAAAAGGCAGGGCAACGGAATTTGGAATTTCAACATCAATTTTGCCCGACTTTTTCATATCCTCTAATCTTTTTAAATTAACGGCTTTTGCCCCTATATAATCCAAAGAAAATTCATTCGATGTAAGGGGTTCTTTTTTACTTTTGATTTCAGGTATAAAGACTTTTTTAAAAACCCGTTTTTTTGGAATTTCATCTGTTTTTTTGAATTTGAAATCGTCTTGCATAAATTCGATTTCAATGTTTTTGCCGTCCAGTTTTTTTAAATTTTCAATGGTTTTATCGTCGTATAATACCCCGCTTGCAAGAGTTTGGTTTCTTATTTGGCTTCCAAAGTGACACAGTGTCCCTATGTTGTTTCTTATAAGTATAATGCCCAAAATATTGTTGTTTCCGCAATTATTGACATAGCAGTCGGTAAGAATAATTGACGGGTCTTTTATAGCTTCTAACGTTTTTGTATCCGCATCTTTTATATATCTTAACTTGCCCGTTGCCTTTCCTTCTTTAAGGGTGTTTACGTATGATAATCCGCACTCTTTTCTTTTTTTATTTGTTATCTTTTTAGCTAACGATTCTGTATCAACACAATAATCTTCCCCATCTTTTAAATCGACTTTATTTGTATCTTTATATTCAATGTGGTATTTTAGCGGGAAATTGTAAAAAATAGGGGCATAAGAGTATAAATTACCCTTTTTTGTCATCTTTTTTACTTCTTTTTGGTTATTGGCATTTAAATAAACAATATAAGGGTCATCTCCCATATATGGTTTATTGTCGGTGAGAATTTCTACCCCCCCCCCCCAACAACTTATATTGGGAGGTATTTTATAAAAATGCGCCTTAAAAGATGGTAAAGATGAATTTATTGAATTAACTTTCATACTTTTTTAATGTATAAAAATATGTTTTTTTGCTATTTTATAAATGAAAGGAGCTAAAAATGGTTAATATGGAAGAATTTTATAAACAAATGGAAGCAAAAACGGAAGTTATAGAGGGCTCTAAGCTTTTTGACACTTTCAATTATCTGAGTCAGGAAGCAATAAAAATTACAATGGAAATTAATACCAAATATAATAAACCAAGCCGTATAGTTAAACTTATGAGCAAATTAACGGGCAAAAAAATAGATAAATCATTCAGGCTTTTTCCTCCTTTTTATACGGATTGCGGAAAAAATATAACTTTCGGAAAAAATGTTTTTGTAAATTCGGGGTGTAATTTTCAAGATCAGGGGGGAATTTTTATAGGAGACGGCGTTTTAATAGGGCACAATGTAACTTTTGCAACACTAAATCACAATGAAAATCCCCAAAAAAGACAAAATATAATACCAAAACCGATTAAAGTCGGAAATAACGTCTGGATTGGCTCAAATGTTACAATACTTCCCGGTGTAACAATCGGAAGCGGTGCCATAATAGGTGCAGGCTCCGTTGTTACAAAAGATATAAAAGAAAATTCCGTTGCCTTCGGGGTGAGCGCCAAAGTAATAAGAGAAGTTCGAAGATAGCTTTTATTCAATAATTTCCCTTATTTTGGGGATATAGTTTTTCTGTATGCCCCTTGGAACTTTTGTATCTTTGGGAATTTTAGTCTGTTTTGTTAATTTCAGTATCACAATCTCGGGCGGGTTTAAAAACCGAAAACCGCTCAGCGTTCCAATTCCGCTTGTAACATAAAGGTGTTTGTTTTTTTCTATTATGTAACCTTTTCTGTATTTTTGATGATAAACGGAAGGAACCGTAAAAGAGCCGATAAAAGGTATATAAATTTCTCCGCCATGGGTATGACCGCTTAAGGTTAAGCTAACGTAATCGGGCATATCAGGAAAGATATCAGGGTTATGAGAAATTGCAATTGTCGGAATTTTATTATCTTTAATTGTGCATGCCGGGCAAAGTTTTTTATGCCACATATCATGGAAACCCGATATTTGAAATTTTTCATTTTTATAGGTTTTTATAACGGTTTCATCTTTTAAAAGAGTTACGTTTGAATTTTTTAAAACCCTCTCTATTACACCTTCGGGGTAGTAGTCATGGTTACCGAGAACACTAATTACTCCAAGGGGAGCTTTTAATTTTGAAAGTTCGGTTTCTAAAAACTTTTCATTATCTTTTGATTTATCTATGGTTAAAGATTCAAAATCGCCAGCTATTATTATTAAATCAGGATTATTGGAATTTATTTCTTTTACGATTTTTTGCAATTTTTCATATGTTGTGTTTGACCAAAAAACGTGTAAATCCGAGATGAGGGCAATTTTTAAGCCTGAGAGGTTATCATTCCAATTTGGAATTTTTAGTTCCTTATGGACTGTAATTAGCATATTGGGTTCAATTTTATATGCATATTCAAAGCAAATTATAAATAAGAGAATTAATCCTATAATAAAAGCAATTAACTTTTTTATCATATTTTAAAAACTATCATATAAAAATTTTTTTTCAAATTAAAAGCCCATTATTGCACTTTTTTCTCTTTAGTTTGGTATAATTACCGTTGAGGTTTATTTTTTATGGAAAATGTTAAAATTTTGGATTGTACCCTTAGAGATGGCGGATACGTAAACGATTGGGACTTTGGAAGGGACAATATAAAAAAAATTATAAAAACATTAAAATCAGCAAATATTGATTATATAGAATGCGGATTTTTGTCGGATAAATCAACCTCAAATTCAAAAACGCTCTTTCATAACATATACGACCTAAACGATTTAATTGATGAATGTGATACAAAAAATCTGTTTTTGATGATTAAATTTGGCGATTACGATATAAAAAAACTCCCTTTTGCAAAAAACTCTTTTTTAAAAGGGTTGAGGCTTATTTTTAAAAAAGAAAATATAGAACCTGCTTTTTATGAGGCACAATATATAAAATCACTCGGTTATGAGCTTTTTATAAACCCGACTTTTATAAATACCTACAGGGAAGATGAAATTTTAAACTTAATAGAAAAAATAAACGAAATATCTCCCTATGCAATGAGTATTGTGGATTCAGTCGGTTCTATGAATGAAGATGATTTATTAAACATAAAAAAAATTGCGGATGAGAACCTCAAATCCGATATTAAGCTTTCATTTCATCTTCATAA
Source organism: Candidatus Gastranaerophilales bacterium (assembly GCA_947630535.1). Lineage (GTDB taxonomy): Bacteria > Cyanobacteriota > Vampirovibrionia > Gastranaerophilales > Gastranaerophilaceae > Galligastranaerophilus_A. The sequence continues at coordinate 10,546 of CANRHZ010000023.1, forward strand.
CAACCTTCAAACCTCTTTTTCAAATTCAAAAGCAATTCTAAATACAAATTCAAAAAGAGAAATCATTTTAGATTCAAGCCTTATGGGGATGGGAAGGGGTGCGGGCAATTTATGTGTTGAAGTTATATCCGAGTATCTGAATAACAAATTCAATAAAAATTATCAATTAAATAGCCTTGTAAAATTAATTGATGAAGCTATTATCCCGATTTATAAAACACACAGCTGGGGATATTCAATTCCCTATTACCTTTGTGCGCTAAATAATTTGCATCCTGACTATGCAAAATATTTAACGGATAATAAAGTTCCCTATAAATTTTATAATGACATATTTAAATTAATACCCGAAAATAAAAAATCTAATTTTGACCTTTCCTTAATTGAAAACATAATGGGAGCAAGGGTTTGAACGTAATAAAAAATAAAGATTTTATATTCTGTTTTTTTGCGGTTTTGTATTTTCTTACTTTTTCCCTTTTAAATTACTATGTTTTCGGGAGCTTTCTATATGACACCGGAAGGGAATTTCTTGTAAGCGAGGCGCTTTTAAACAAGGTAAAATTTTCTGAAATTTTTATATCCTATCCCCCCTTATCTTATATGGTGAACGGATGGCTCTTTAAAATATTTTCTTCATCCCTCGATACTTTAAGGATAGCAGGGCTTATTTCAGGCATGTTAACCGTAGTTTTTATGTATAAAATCTCAAGAATTTTTACAACGGAAATTAAATCTTTAATCGGGGTAATATCTGTTGTTTCAGTTACAATGTTTAACGTATCATACATTCATAACTACATTATGGGGTATTCATACGGCTTTATATACGGGGTTTTATTTTCTTTTGTTTCGCTTTATTTAATTTTGAATTATCTAAAGAATGATAAATTTTTATACCCTGCATTTTTTACACTGGGGCTTTGTGTTTCTTTAAAACTGGAGTTTGTTTTTCTTATTTTCCCATACACTTTTGTTCTTTTTTATAAAAAAGAGAGTATTAAAAGGTGCTTCATATCTTTTATTTTATTTTTCCTTCCCATAATTTTAAGCTATATTTTGGCATACGGATTTAAATTATCAAATTACATAAATTATTTTTTATTCCTTAAAGCTTTTTTAAGTTCAAAACTTTTAGCCATATACAATTACAATGTTTTTATTTTAGAACCTAAAAATTGGATTTTATATAACCTTAAAAGTTTTATGTTTTTTATTACGGGGCTTTTTTTATCTTATTTATTTTTATTTTTTCCTCTGAAATATAAAAACAAAGTTTTATTTTTTATCCTTTTTATATTCTTATTTATACTGTATAAAATACCGTCTTTATCCGCTTCTTCTCTTTTTTCGTGGCTTGTGTTTTCAAATTTAGCTATATTAATTTATTCAATAAAAAATAAGAACCTATGTTTTATGGTTTTTTCTCTTTTTTCATTATTTTTGTGTTTCAGATTTAATTTTATATTCTCTAACGGCTATCTTGCTTATATAATGCCATCTTCCCTTTTATTGTTTATCATATTTTCAATAAATACTAAAAATGAAATTTTTAATAAAATACTATCCTCATTTTTAATAATACTTTCCCTTCAAAATGTTATATATTTTACATTATCCCAAAAAGCTTTATCTAACTTTGAAATTAAGACTAATAAAGGGAAAATGCTTATAAACAATGAAAAAGATGCAAAAGTTATAAATGAAATTATAGGGTATTTAAATAAGATTGATAAAAATAACAAAGTTCTTATTTTGCCTGATGGCGCCATGTTTAACTATTTAACCGATACAAAAACGGACTTAAGATACTATCAGCTTTTACCAAACCATATAGAAGCCCTCAAGGAGGAGAATATAGTTAAAAATCTGGAATTATCCCCCCCAAATTATGTGATTTTTCTTAACACCGATTTTTCAATTTATTCTACACCCTTAATATGCCAAAATTTTGGCATAGAGATTTGTAATTTTGTATATAAAAACTGCAAAAAAGATAAAACCTTTAACGAGGGAAGCTTGAAAGCCGATATTTATAAATTTGATTGAAGTGAATTTGAATATGCCTTCATATTTTTAACATGCAAATCCCCGAGATTTCCAAAATCGTATTTATCTGTATAAAGCTCTATAAATATTGGTTTTTTGCCTTTTTCTTTGTTTATTTTTTTAATTGCTCCCTCAAATTCTTTTATTGTTTTTGCTCTTTTGAATATAAAATCTTTCTTTTGGCAAAATGCCTTAATTAAAGCTTTATAATCCCAATCCGTTATATCGTTGAATTTGTCCTCTTTATCTTTTGATAAAACTCTTTCAATCGTATAGCCTTTGTTATTTAAAATAAAAACAACGGGTTTCAGGTCATATTCAAAATAGTTTGCAATTTCCTGACATGTAAGTTGAATTGAACCATCCCCCACAAAAAGAACAATTTTTGAGTCATTATTTTTTTCTTTATTTGCCATCATTGCGCCAAATGCCGCAGGGGTTGCCCAGCCTATTGAACCCCAGAGGGTTTGAGATAAATATTCCATGCCGTCTTTTAATTTAATAAGTCCGCCCGATAAACTCAATAACCCCATTTCCATTATAAAAACATCGTTTTTATCAAAAACGCTTTCAATTTTTGGGATTATATCTTCTATTTTGATTTTTTCTTTCGGGGTTGTTTTTAATTTGGTTTCTTTTATGGTTCGCGGACTAAATTTTGCTTTAATATTTTTTGCGATTAATCTTACAATATCTTGAACTAATACGTTTTCAAAAACTTCCCCTTTTATTGTGGTTTTTGTTTTATCAATTAATATATCGAGATTTTTTTCTTCAAATGTGCTAAAGCCTCCCGTGTTTAAATCTCCGTTTAAATATCCTATTGAAATAGTGAGGTCTGAATTTTTAATTTCATCCAAAAGAAGTTTTGGCGAATAGTTTCCCGTATATGTGCCTAAAAAGCCCTTTTGTTCTTCCGATATTGCGCCTTTTCCCATAATGAAGGATGAAAATTTTATATTTGTATTTTTTATAAATTCCAAAACCTCATTTTGAAGTTTGAACCTTTTTGTCAGGTAGTCAACAAAAAGAATAGGGTTTTTAGAACTTTCTATTAATTCTTTTATTTTATTAAACGCAAGGTTTAAATTGTTTTCATCAGATTTTTGGATGTTTATTTTATAATCATCATCTTCTATATACTGACAACATACATCAACGGGAATTGCAACGTATACGGGGAGTTTTTTATTTACCATAACGTCAAAAATTCTGTCTATTTCGCTTTTAGCATTTTTTTCGTTCAAATATGCCGTTGTTTCAACAACATTTTTTTGTGCCCTCTCAAATGTGTAATAGTCCCCCGATATAAAGTTGTGGTGAACAAGCACTTTGTTTTCAATAAAAGAACTTTTTGGAACGCCCGTTATATGAATAACGGGGAGATTTTCACTGTAGCACCCTGCTATACCGTTCATTGCGCTGAATTCCCCGACGCCATATGTTGTAACAATTGCGCCGTAACCGTTTATTCTTGCGTATCCGTCTGATGCGTATGATGCGTTAAGTTCGTTAGTGCAATTTATCCAGTTTATGCCTTCCTTCTTTATTATCGCATCCAAAATATTGAAGTTATAATCCCCGGGAAGCCCGAATACGTTTTTAATTTGAAGGGAAATGAGTTTTTTAACAATATAATCTGCAACGGTTATTTTCATTTATTGTATGCTCCAAAATAGTTCCATCCAAACTATTTTAAGCATAAAAAAATAATTTTTTAAATTACTCCTCTTTTTTGTTATTAATATAAAATTTATATTTATCCTAAAAAAACTATAAAAAGGCTATATAAACAAAAAGTAATACATTTTACAAAAAATCGGGTTTATTGTATATTTAGCTTGTAATTAACTAATAAGGAGCTTTTTTATGGGCATAATGGATGGTAAAAAAGGGATAATTTTTGGGGTATCGAATAAATTTGGTATTGCAAACGCAATAGCGGAACAAATTTATTCTCAAGGGGGCGAAATTGCGTTTACCTATGCAAATGAAGCAATGGAAAAAAGAGTTCGCCCGATAGCAGAATCAATGAACGCTAAATTGATTATGGAATGTGACGTTACAAAAGATGAGGACGTTAAAAAAGTTTTTGAAGCGTATGCTAATACATACGACAAGTTAGACTTTGTTATTCATGCGGTTGCATTTGCAAATAAAGAAGATTTGATGGGCGATTTTTATACAACAAGCCGTGAAGGTTGGGATTTAGCAATGCATGTAAGTGCTTATTCGCTCCTTACCTTAACAAAATATTCTAAACCCCTTCTTGAAGCAAACGGCGGCGGTGCAATTCTTGCACTTACATACTTGGGTTCAACCCATGCCGTTGCAAACTATAATATTATGGGTGTTGCAAAGGCTGCGCTTGAATCTTCAATGAGATTTATTGCCGCTGACCTTGGAAAATATAATATCAGATGCAACTGTCTGTCTGCGGGCCCCGTTAAAACAATGGCTGCAAAAGGCATAGGCGGATTTGACAGAATGCTTAAAGCAAACGCTCTTAAAGCACCGCTTAAAAGAACTCCAGCTCTTGAAGATGTTGGAAAAGGCGGTCTTTACCTTGTTTCCGATTTATCATCCGGTGTAACGGGCGAAGTACACTTTGTGGATTGCGGTGCGCACAGCGTTTTTGCCTCAATTGATGAAATGGAAATGGTACAAAAATCACTTGAAAAAGAAACAGTAAGCGTATAAATAATAAAAAAATAATAAAAAGAGGGGAAAATACACCCCTCTTTTTTTATACGAAAAGGATTAAAAGTTACATTTTTGTAAACAATTTGTTAATTATAAAAAATAATTTATTATATTCTTATGGATATTATTGCCAAAATACTGGTTGTTGACGATGAAATAATGGTTACAAAAACCTTAAAAACCCTTCTTAAACTTGAAGGGTATAGCAACGTATACTGTTATAATTCCCCAAAAGAAGCAATAGAGTGGCTTAAAGAGAATAAGTGCTCCGTTATAATTTCAGATTTTATAATGCCCGAGATGAACGGTATAGAGTTTTTAATAAAGGCAAAAGAAATAAACCCTGATGTTACCCAAATTTTATTAACGGGTTATGCGGATAAAGAAAACGCAATAAAAGCCATAAATGAAGTCGGCATTTTTAAATATATTGAAAAACCTTGGAATAATGACGATATTGTTTTAAACATTAAAAACGCTATTGAGCGCACCAACCTTAAAATCCAGCTTAAAAATAAAATAGTTGAGCTTGAAGAATTAAATAAAAACCTTGAAAACATTGTAAAAGAAAGAACAAATGAACTTATAAATTCAAATAATAAGCTTGAAACCATTATTAAAAACCTTTCTGACGGGCTTCTTTTGCTAAATTCAAACAATATAATAGAACAGGCAAATAAGGCATCATATAAAATATTAAAAGCAAAAGACGAGCTTTTGGGGAAGAATTTTTTTGAACTTGTTATAAATGAAAAAGATGTTAAAACCTCGCTAAATGTTAACGAATCAATCTATCTGAAAGATTTTAGCGTGGTTGATTATGATACAAATTCAACATTGCCTGTTGAACTTAGTCTTTCTAAAATTCTTCTTAGGGATGAAGTTAAAACGATAGTTTTAATACGTGATGTCTTAAGCCAAAAAGAAAATGAAAGACTAAAAGACGATTTTATTGCAACCCTTACACACGATTTAAGAACTCCTGTTTTAGCTTCAATTAATGCGCTTGAGTTTGCACTTAAGGGAACTCTCGGTAACTTAAATAAAGAACAAAACGAGCTTTTTCAAACAATGAAAAGAAGTTTGGAAGATATGTTGGGGCTTGTCAATGTTTTACTTGAAGTCTACAGATACGAATCGGGAAAAATGCATCTGGTTAAAAACGACTTTGATATGGTTTCTTTAATTAAAGATTCAATTCAGGAATTAAAGCCGTTGTCCGATAAATCAAACATTGTCTTTGAATTTAATCAGGAAGATGAAATAACGGTAAATGCGGATAGGAGCGAAATAAAAAGGGTCATTTTCAATATTTTGGGAAATGCAATAAAACATAGCTTTGATAACGGCAAAATACAAGTTAGGGTTGAAGTTGTTAAAAATAACGACGTTAAAGTCTGTATCAGGGACTATGGCGAAGGGATGACAAAAGAAGATTTATCGGAATTATTTAAAAAGTTTTCAAGAGGAAACAACAAAAAGCGCCTTCCGTCAACCGGGCTTGGGCTCTATCTTTCAAAGCAAATTGTTGAAGCCCACAGGGGCACGATAGAAGCTAAAAGCGAAATTAATGAGGGGGCTGAATTTACTTTTGTTTTATGTGGGGCATATAAAGCATTAAAGGCGGTGTTATAAATGTCAAAAACAAATGAAAATATTAAGGTTCTTCTTGTTGAGGACCATATTATGGCAAGAATGGGAACGGCAATTTTTATTCAAAATACGGAAGGTTTAGAACTTGTTGGACAGGCAGAGGACGGACTTCAAGCAATTCAACTTGCAAGAGAAAATATAGCGGATGTTATTTTGATGGATATAGGGCTTCCAAAAATTGACGGTATAGAGGCCACAAAAAGAATTAAAGAAAGCAATGTAAAAGCGGGAATTTTAATGCTCACATCAAGAGACTCTGAAGATGATATTTTTGCCGCACTCCATGCCGGAGCAGACGGGTACATTATGAAAGGATGCAATCTGGACGCACTTTTATCCGCCATAAAATCAGTAAGCCAAAAGGCAGCGTGGCTTGACCCCATGATTGCAAGGCTTGTAATGTCAAATGTCCAAAAACAGGGAGTTTCAAACAAAGAAAAGATTGAAAACATCAATAAATATGAGCTTACACAAAAAGAGCTTGAAGTATTATCTTTAATTTCGGAAGGTTTTTCAAACAAAGAAATATCGGACAAGCTTGTTATCACAATGTCTACAACAAAGGCCCATGTTCATCATATCTTGCAAAAACTCTACGTTTCAGACAGGACAAAAGCAACCGTAAAAGCAAGAAACGAAGGGCTTGTGTAATGAAATTAAAGGGGCTTGCTTTTTTAATTTTAATTTTTGCGTTTTTGCCCTTTATAACAGAGCCTGTTTATGCCTTTTCTAATCCTTTTAAAAAAAAATACGATAAAGAAGAAGAAATAAAAATTCCCATGGTTCAAACCGTTCAGGAGTGGATGGAAGAAGCGGAAAACGTAAAAATGGACTTAAGAACAAGGGAGGAAACTCAAGCAGAATCCGATTATGAAAAATATCTTCCGCCAAAAGAGCTTCCCGTTGTATTAAAAAGGTATAACACAACGGCAGGAAGAAGGGAGATTGATTTAACAAGAATTTTTGAAACAAAAAATGTCCGCTCAATGTTTGTTTCAGACCCCGATTTTAATAATGCCGTATATTCCGAAGTATACTATTATCCTCAAACAAGACAAACCGCATCAAGTGTTTATTTGATTGAATTGGACGGGCACCTTTCAAATAAAGAAAAACTTCATGATTTGAGCATTTTTGAGCACACAAGATACCCTTTAATATCAACCGCCCTTCCCTATTTAAAAGAAGGATTTTTTTCAACCTTAACGGTGGTTGATTTTTCATCCGACGGAAAAAAGGTTTTAATAAAAGAAAGAAGGGGCTCTAACAGATTTGGGTTATATGAAACCTATGTATGGATTTATTTTATTACGGATGAAAACAGAGAAAATAACGAATGCTATATGAATAACGTAAATTTTGCAAACGAAATGAAAGATAAAGAGCAATTTTTGGGACAAAATAATCCCGATAAAAAAGAAAAATCCCCTTTCGATACCGAAACCAAAAACAAAGCAAATTACAAATTGAATATGGACAATTTAAATGATGCTCCGAATATCCAAAATGTTAAAAACGCAAACAGTGCCCATGCGGATAATTCATCCTTTATAGGGTTAAATTCAAAAAAGAAGGAAGATGAAAATAACAAAGAAGAAAAAATTGAATTTTTAAAAACAACAAATTATAACGGCGAAATAAACCCCCAAAATACCGGTTGGATAAGGCCCGGGGTTGTTAACTTTAAAATGGCAAACAGTTTTTTAAACACCTATAGCGTAAGTTCGCCCGATAAAAACCTTGTACAAAAAGATAAAGGAACGCTTCCGATTTCATACCTCCAATCGGACTTAAACTATAACAACATAAAAAGCTTTATAAAAGAAAGCTGGAAAAATGAAATTCTTACAAGTTCGAATAAAACAAGGTGGTATAATACGGCGCCCAATGATTTCAGGGTGGATGACACTTATCGGGATGAAAAGAAAAATATAGGGTATTCGGTTCGGCTTAACCTTTTAAACGAAATGATAAAGGCATACTGGTTTGACAGAAAAAATTTAATTTTAAATTATATAAGGTGGGATTTAAATCCTCTTGGGTTTAATTCCAAAAACAAAGATGAAATTGTTGTTGCTGCATGGGCATACACAAAAGATAAAAAAGAGGTTTCTCTGGGGCTTTGGGGTGTGGATGTTAAAACGGGCATACCAAGGCTCATACCGGAAGGGGAAAATATATCAATTGAAGCAAACGGCTTTTGTCTTGAAGAAAAACTTTCTCATTAATCAATATTAACGGGTTCTTTATTTATTGCCCTTATTGTTTCTTTTGCCGTAAGGCTTAGTCCTTCGTCTATTCCATCTATTATGGTAAATTGTCTTAAAAGGTCTATGGTTCTTTTAAAAGCCCTGATTACATCTCCCTCGGAAAATTCGGTATCCATAAAAATTTCATTCCAGAGTTTTATGGAATCGCATTCCTCATTCATATTTTCCCCCACCCATTTTTCAATAATGCCGGAAAAGTGCGAATGAAGGTTCATATTATTTTCAAGGTTAAAATCTCTTTCAAGTAAAAAGATTTTTCTTTTTATCTCTTTTATTTTGCCTAAAACCTTTCTTGTATTTGTGGAAGGCGGATATGTGACATAGCCTTCTTTATCTCTCATCTCCTCACAAGAAAGCGCACATATAACTCCGGATAATTCAATCGGAGAAAGGGAATTTAAAATTCCTGATTTTAAAATTTCCGATATATAAAGTTCATTTTCCGCCCTTAATCCCATTGTGATTTTCCCGGTTTGGGTAGGGTAATCTTCTTTAAGGTTTCCCGTTATTTCAAGTATTTTTTTGTGTGCCAAAAATTTTTGCCAGTATACGTCTTTTTGAAACTCAATTTCTTTTTTTAGCTGCCTTACTTTTTTTTCGTATCTCTCTATTAAATCAAGCTCTTTTCTGTGCTTTTTATAGACCTTGCAGTTGTTACACCCGAAAGACTCAAACTTTCTTAAAATTTCTTTTGTCTTTTTTGTAAATTCTTCAACTTCCCTTTGGTTTTGCCCGTTTCTGTTTTGTCTTTTCAGAGCTTTAAGTGTTGTTCTGTATTCAATATACATATTTTTATATTTAATAAACTCTCTCATGTCATCTGCCTTAAGGTGATGATGGCACTTAAAGTTTTTCAAAACTTTAATGTTTTCTTCATAGCGGTTTAGTTCGTTTATAAAGGGAAGAAGCCTTTCTGTTGATGAAAAATAGCCGAAAGTTTTTAAAATAAGCTCTTTTGCTTCTTCTATATTAAACCTTTGCAAAATATTCAATACCATTGAATAGCAAGGCTCAAACTTGCTTTCCAAAGGATTAGACCCGCCTGTTGCGAGGTTGTACACTTCCTCGGGAGTTTGAAAAGGTGTTCCTATAATAACAACATACCCGATTTCATCCATTCCCCTTCTTCCTGCCCTGCCTGACATTTGCAGAAATTCATTTCCCGTTAAAATTCTGTGGCCTTCATCGGTTCTTTTTGAAATTGAGGTTATAACGGTTGTTCTTGCAGGCATGTTAATTCCCGCAGCAAGGGTTTCCGTTGCAAAAACAACTTTAATTAATCCTTTTTGAAAAAGCCTTTCAACCAAATTTTTTAATCCGGGGAGCATTCCTGCATGGTGGGGGGCAACCCCTTTTTTTATTAAATCTATCCCCGGGTTTCCATACAGATAAAGGTTTTCTTTTAAAAATTCGTCAATCTCTTTTTCAATGTTTTTTTGTTCTTCACTGTTTAAAAGTTCAATTTTAGAGCAGCTTATGGCATTTTCATCACACTTTCTTCTGGAAAAAGTAAAGTATATGGCAGGGAGCATATCTCTTTCGTTTAAAATTCGAACAATATCTAAAAACGGATTTTTGGATTGGGTTTTGGGGTTAAAGTATTTATACTTTGATTCTGGTTTAATTCTTGTGTTCAATCCGCCGTTTGGATTTATTAAGGGGAGAATGGTGTTTGGCTTAGAGGAATCATAGTAAAAAAATCTTAAAGGCACGGGGCGAAAGTCTGTGTATATGTGTTTTGTTTCGGAATGAACGGTGTTTATCCAATCCGTAAGCTGCTTTGAATTTTTAACTGTAGCAGATAGCGCTATTATTTGAATATTAACGGGACAATATATAATGCTTTCTTCCCAAACAGTGCCCCTTGATTCATCATTCATATAGTGAACTTCATCCAAAACAACGTATTTAACTTCTTTTAAATTATCCGCAACCGTCCCAAAAGTTGTCCCATAAAGCATATTCCTGAAAACTTCTGTTGTCATAACCACAATTTGAGCGTTTCTGTTTATTGAAGTGTCGCCCGTCAGAAGTCCTGTTTTATCGGAGCCGTATTTTTTTGAAAAGTCGTAATATTTTTGATTGGATAGAGCCTTCAGGGGGGTTGTATAAAAAATTCTTTTATTATTTTCAAGTGCCAATTGGATTGCAAATTCCGCAATACAAGTTTTCCCCGCACCGGTTGGGGCGCATACAACAACGGATTTCCCCTCTTTTATGTTTTCTATTGCTTCTTTTTGGAAATTATCAAGCTCAAAATCAAATCCCAACATAAAATAATTCTAGCATCAATTTGTTTATATTAAAATATATTTATGCAAAAAAAAGTTACTATCTTAGGTTCAACAGGTTCAATCGGAACTCAAGCGCTTGAAGTAATTGAAAAAATCAAGGGCGAGGATGAGTTCGTTGTATCGAATATGGCTTGTAATTCAAATTTAACCAAATTTATTCCCCAAATACAAAAATTCAGGCCAAAAAGGGTTGTAGTATCCGATAACAGAGCATATAAAGAATTAAAAGAAAAACTTAAACTTGAAAAGTATAAACCGACGGTTCTTTATGGAAAAGAAGGTTTAATTGAAGCATCCATAACAGATACCGACATTTTATTAACCGCAACCACAGGCACGGTTGCGCTTGAACCTACACTGTGTGCAATAAAAAACAAAATTGATATTGCTCTTGCAAACAAAGAAACCCTTGTTATGGCGGGGGATATTGTTATGAGAAGCATAAAAGAAAATAAGGTTAAAATTCTTCCTGTAGATTCAGAGCATTCCGCCATTTTACAAAGTTCAAACGGGGATTTTCATTACATTAAAAATATTATAATTACGGCTTCAGGCGGCCCCTTTTTAAATAAAACCACGGATGAAATAGTTAAAGCATCGGCTAAAGAGGCGCTCAATCACCCGAATTGGCACATGGGAAAGAAAATTACAATTGATTCATCAACCCTTATGAATAAAGGGCTTGAAGTAATTGAGGCGCATCATCTTTTTGGTATGCCGTATGACAGAATAAAAGTTGTTGTTCACCCCGAATCAATTGTTCATTCCGCAATTGAAACCGTTGACGGTTCTATAATTGCGCAAATGGGTGTCCCTTCAATGCATATACCCATTCAATATGCTCTTACTTACCCGAAAAGGTGCGAGGGAATAAAAACAGAAAGTTTTAATTTTTTTGATAAAAAGCTTACTTTTCTTGCGCCGGATTATGAAAAATTCCCTTGTTTAAAATTGGCACAAATAGCGGGAATAAAAGGGGGGATATATCCTTGCGTTTTAAATGCCGCAAATGAAATTGCGGTGTATAAATTTTTAAAGGGTGAAATTAATATAAAAGGGATAATTGATATTGTTGAAAAAGCGCTAAATTCCGCAAAAGAAATCAAAAACCCCACACTTGAAGAAATATTTATGACAGATAAAACAATAAGAGAGTCTTTTATATAATGGAGGGTGTGTTTTATATTTTTTATGATATTATAAATTCAAAAGGAATTTAATAATTTGGAGAGGTGTCCGAGCGGTTTAAGGTGCAAACCTCGAAAGTTTGTGTAGGGGAAACTCTACCGTGGGTTCGAATCCCACCCTCTCCGAATTTTTTATTTTATTATATGACACCTTCTTTAGAATTTTTTATTGTTGTTTTGTATTGAAGTGAGTGTTTTGCGTAGGGCAGATGGTGCGATTATTTTGGGTAATTGGCTTGTGTAGCGGATTTCAGGGGCGGGAAATAATCAAACCATGTGAACCGTAATTACTCTTTTTACTCTTTTTCTACTCGGTGCAGATGGTGTGATTATTTCGGGCAAAAGGATTTTAATCCTCTTTGTGCCTGTGTTTTAGGGTGATTAAGGCTTGGTTCAAATGGTATGATTATTGCGGGCAAGTGAGTCTTTTGAGGTTTTTGAAAATTCTGCTGTTCTGTTAAATTTTTTAATTGATACGAAACCGACACAATGCTCGGAAGTAGTGTTCCAATTCTTCATCTTCAGAGTTAATGTGTGTGTACCATGAATGAATATGTAACTATTAAAGAAATCGCACAGGCTAAGGGGTTAAAGAGCACTCGTTCAATCCGAATGGAAATCAACAAACCTGAAAGCAAATATATTTCAAGAGAAGTCAAAGTTAACGGCGGTATCTCATACGAAATATTGTTTTCAAGTTTAGAACCTGAATTACAACAAAAACTTCGGGAATGCGAAACAAAATCAACGGCAATTGTTCCGTTGAATTACAAACCGCCTATTATTACAGATAAAGCAAGACAGACGGCAAATCACAGAATGAATATTGTTAAAGCCGCACTTGAACACAGAAATAAATATCCGAGTATAAAAGAGGCTGATGCTGAATTTTTAGACCTGTATAATTCTGGATTGTATTTACCAAAAGCATACGAATTTCTGGGCCGTATTTCAATCGGAACATTAAGAAGATACATACAAGCCTACAAGAAAACAGGCAACGCAGAATCCCTAATACCTCAATACAAAATAACAAAACAGGGTGAATATAACAGTATTTTAGATGACAATATGAAAAAAGTTCTGCTTGCTCTTTTACTTCATCAGAATAAATTCGGGTACAATACGGCAATCAGGCTTGCAAAACAAGTGTTGATTAAAAAAGGATATGATGAAGATGCTCTGCCTAGTAATATAACTTTCAAACGGTTTGCGGAGCATTTCAGAAGAAACCATTATGCGGAGTGGGTGCTAAGACGTGAGGGTATGAAAGCCTACCACGATAAGGTTGAACCATATATTGAAAGAGATATAAGTAAAATAGAAGTTGGAGATGTGTTAATCGCAGACGGACACGTTCTCAATTTTCAAGTAATAAATCCGTTTACAGGAAAACCGACCAGAGCAACTTTGGTCGGTTTTTTAGACTGGAAGTCAACAGCTCTTGTCGGCTATGAAATTATGATGACTGAAAATACTCAGTGCATAGCCTCTGCCCTTAGAAATGCAATTATTAATTTAGGTATTATCCCGAAAGTAGTTTATCAAGATAACGGCAAAGCATTTAAATCTAAATTCTTCCAAAACGCAGATTTTGATGAGGGGATACTTAACGGAGTGTATGCCAATTTAGATATTCACTCCGTTTTTGCCAAACCATACAATGCACGTGCAAAAGTTATAGAAAGATTTTTCTTAGATTTTCAGGAAGAATTTGAGAAACTTATGCCAAGTTATATCGGTACTTCAATTGAAAACCGTCCTGCGTGGATGAATAGAAATGAAAAATTGCACTTGCAACTTCATAATCAACAAACAAAAGGAAATATTCCGACAGTACAAGATGCTATTAAATATATTAATGCCTGGCTGGAATACAGAAATCAAAAAGCCTGTCCTAATGACCGTTCAAGGAGCATTCAAGAGGTATTAAACTCTGTTCGGAAACAAGATATTAATAAATCTGCACTTGATTATTTAATGATGAAAACAGAATCAAGGACAATAAACAAGCATGGAATAACGTTCCTCGGAATGCATTACAGGAGTGATGTTATTCTTGGACTTCGGGATAAGGTTTATGTCCGTTACAGTTTATTTGACCTTTCAAAGGTTCAAGTTTATTCAATGAAAGGTGAATTTTTATGCGTGGCACATAGGGTTCAGAAAGTTCACCCGATGGCAAATGTTCTCGGCACAGTTAAAGATATGGAAGAATACAAGCAGCAGTATCAAAGGCAGCAGAAAATTAAAAGCCGGCTTGTTAAACAAATTAAAAAGACATTCACTAAAGATGAACTTCAAGTTTTAGAAATTGAACCGGAACCTGTTTTAGAAATAGAAGAACAACCTAAGCCAAAGCGTGAACGGAAGTTAACCTCTCGTGAACGGCAGATGAACGTACCGATGTTTAATTCAAATTATGAAAAATACGAGTGGTTGATGGAAAACGGCTGTACAAATCCTGAACAAAGGAAATGGCTCGCCGATTACATAAGAAGTGATGAATATATAAATATATATGGAGACGAAAACGATGAAAAAAACATTTATTAAAACAAAAAACGTCAAGCGGTTTGTAGCTTTGATGGACGAGTTGCAAAAACTTCCGCCGAACATTCCAAAACTGGCATTAGTTTACGGAGACCATGGGCTTGGGAAATCTCAGACAATCCAGTGGTGGGCGGATAAAAACGATTCTGTATATGTTCGGGCAACGCAAGGGATGACGAGCAGATGGCTTTTATCTGAAATTGCGGAGGAGCTTGGAGAAGAACCTTACTGGCACACGCAGGAAACTTTTGAACTCATAGAAAATTATTTAAGGTGGGAAATGGCAGCAGCGTGGACAGCAAAATCATGAAGTGTGGACAGTAAAAAACAGAGGGAAGTAATTATTAACAAAGACGGTGTTATCACGAGTGTGGACAGCCAAAAAATCGTAGAAAGAAGAGAAGCTAGTTGCTAACGTTAAAACTCCTTTTTTAGAGGAGTTATTAATGTTAGATATATCAATTATTCGCACCATTATTCAAGAGAGGAAGTCAGGAAAAAGCCTGCGATTGATTGCTTCCGAGCTGTCCATTTCGAAAAGCGTGGTTGGCAAGGTTTTAGCAAAGATCAAGAAAGGCAGGCTTAATATAAAGAAAGCCGAACTGTTGAGTGATGAGGCGCTTTGCGAACTTATTTATCCGACCAAGAAAGCGACATTGGAAGCCGGCATTGATTGGGAAGAGGTTGATCAGCAGCTCAGCCATGCGCATATCAATCTGATTCTAGTCTATGAGGCATTGATTGCCGGCAAGACAAAGATTTCCTACTCGCACTTTGTACGGCTATATCGAAAATGGAGCAGGCAGCACAAGCCGGTAACGATTAGCCACAACGATCACTGCATTCCCGGGGAAAAGCTCGAAATTGACTTCTCCGGCGACGCAATGGAGAAGGAGAGGTTAGGAAAGGTAGGATGTTTACGGCCTGCCTACCCTACAGCGGTTTAATCTTTGCCGTGGTTTGCAACGATGAAACAACATCGAGTTGGTGCCAGGGTGTCATTCAAGCACTTAATTACTTTGGCGGGGTTCCAAGAACCCTGATCGTGGACAATTCCAAAGCCCTGGTCGTCAAAGCCAGCAAGTATGAAGGCATTATCACACCGCTCATCAAAGATTTGGTTGAACACTATGGTATGGAATGCTGGTCGTGTCAGCCATACCGCCCTAAGCAAAAGAACCGGGTGGAGGCCTCGGTCAAGATGGTCCAGACCTGGGTCCAAGGCCGGTTAGAAATGGGCTCGGCCGGTTTAATTTACGCTAGAGATATCAAAGAGTTGAACGAAAAGGTTCGTCAACAGGTGGATGAACTGAACCGACGTCCATTTGTGAACAAAAGCACGGGACTTTCCAGACAACAAAAATTCATGTCCGAGGAGTTTGCATCTTTGTCTCCCTTGCCCGAGTACCCTTATGAAATCTGCCGTTGGCTGATTCTGACAGTAGATAAGTCTCACTGCGTGAGGATTAGTCAGGATGGAGGACATAGATACAGCGTTCCGGTTGAGTTTACGGGGCAGGTGGTATTTGTCAGGTTGAGTCAAGAAGAGGTCCAGATCTTTGGTCGGATTGATAACCAACTCATCGCTAGACATGAACGCCACTACGAACTACACGGCAATAAAACGCATATAGCTGAAACCCACATGACCAATGAAGAGAAGAACCGTCGAAGATCCCCCGATTACTTTATTGAGATTTTTATCCGACGGGGTATCAATCCGCAAATAGCCAAGGCGTTCGTTCAAGGCTCATGGCAGAAGTCGGGAGAATTCGCTTCACGGCAAAGAATGCACGCCATCAACCGGCATTTGCTGAGAAACTTCCCTCCAAGCCTATTGAATGAAGCCTTTGCCGACGCCGTAGACTTGAATCAACACCGCTATAACTTCCTGCATGACTTATTAGTGCAAAAACAGGAGCTACAGCGCCGACAAATGAACCTCAGGCTAGACGTTGATGACCAATACCGTACACCAACTCACTCCAACATAAGGAACCACTATGAATGATACATTGTGCTTTGATTTAAAAGAATTCGAGAGTATTTGTAAGAAATTAAAAATTCCCGGTTTTTGTTCTGCCGTAACCGAACTCAGAGATGATCCGGCCAGTTGGGAGCTCTCACAGATGCAGTGGATTATGACCGCGCTGCGGCACGAATTAACGTTGCGAGCGGAAAAAGCCCTCAAAAGAAGACTTAAAGAGGCTCAATTTAAGCATCAAGAGGCCGTTGTCTCAAACATCGACTTTAGTCCAACCCGGGGGCTTAAAAAATCCCAGATCATGGCGATGATGAATGGCGACTGGATTCGTGCAAAGCAGAACTGTGTCATTACTGGAAAAGCAGGGGTTGGCAAAACATGGGTTGCTTCTGCACTAGGTAGCGCTGCCTGCCGGGTGGGGCTTAAAGTTAAATTCATCCGAATGCCTTTCCTACTAGACAACTTTAAAGCGGCTGCTACCATAGGCTGTGGTCTACAAAAGCTAGTCCTTGACTATGAAAAATTTGATCTGTTGATCCTTGACGATTGGGGTTATGGAAAAATGGATGCTACCTCGAGGAGATCCATGATGGAATTAGTGGAAGCCAGAGAGCGTACAGGCAGTATCCTCATTACTTCTATTCTTCCTATAAGGGATTGGGCTCAATACGTTGATGATCCCACCTTCTCAGACGCCATTAACGACCGTTTCTTGTCCAACGTGATCAGAATCGAATTATGTGGACCCTCTAGAAGAACCGGTGTTGATTAACCACCAAACTACACGGCCTTGTCCGGATAAGGTCGTGTAGATTGTCCACACTTGATGAGAATCTCGGTAGTTAATTGTTAATAACTTGATACTTCGTCACCGTCTTCCTGTTTCTCAAAAATTCTGTCCACGCCTGTGAGAATGCTGTCCACGACGCTGATAATTTCCAATTTAAGGC